>NZ_JAEHGE010000001.1:1580014-1889881 GCF_016097415.1 sulfur-oxidizing endosymbiont of Gigantopelta aegis
ATAAAATTCCGAGATTCTAAAGCAGCCACTAAGGTGACTGCGGGGGTGTCGGAATGCCTTAGTCTATTGGGGCTATAGCTCAGCTGGGAGAGCGCCTGCCTTGCACGCAGGAGGTCAGGAGTTCGATCCTCCTTAGCTCCACCAATACTAACACTCAGCAAAATCCAAAGGCGGATTAAGTATAGTTACTGACACATTGTAAGATTCAGTATTTATAGTTAATCCATTTTTATGGATTAGAACGAAGACTTGGCAACAAGTCATCGTGCTCTTTAAAAATCAGTGAAGTAAACCAACGCAAATGTATCTTAGGTGATACATTGTGCTTGCCTGTTTTTTATCCAACAAGCAAGTACAAACAATTACCGAGGGTATGCGTCTACAAGCAATGGCTGGTTGTATTGACAGTGCTCGCAAGAGGACAGAAGAAACAACTGGCTAAAGTTCAATAGTAGAAAAGTAGTTCTTAAAAACGAGGCCACCGACGCAAGTTGGTGGTTGAATTCTTAGAAGAAAGTTACGAAAAGCGATCTTTATGTATCCATAGTCTTAACTAGCAATAGTGAGAGACAGGTATTTTCGACGCAACGACGCGAGTCGCAGCAAACAAAAGGCCGAGAGTACTTTGTGATATATAGTCAAGAGATTAAGCGCATACGGTGGATGCCTAGGCGATAAGAGGCGATGAAGGACGTGGTAATCTGCGATAAGCTCTGACAAGGTGATAAACATCCGTTATAGTCAGAGATTTCCGAATGGGGAACCCAGCCAGTGTAAGCTGGTTATCAATATCTGAATACATAGGATATTGAGGCAAACGAGGGGAACTGAAACATCTAAGTACCCTTAGGAAAAGAAATCAATAGAGATTCCGTCAGTAGCGGCGAGCGAACGCGGAACAGCCCAAAAGTTTAATAAGTGTTAGTGGAATGACTTGGGAAGGTCAGCCAAAGAGAGTGATAGCCTCGTACACGAAAGCACATATTAGATGAATCTGAGTAGGGCGGGACACGTGATATCCTGTCTGAATATGGGGGACCATCCTCCAAGGCTAAATACTCCTTATCGACCGATAGTGTACCAGTACCGTGAGGGAAAGGCGAAAAGAACCCCGGAGAGGGGAGTGAAATAGACCTGAAACCGTGTGCGTACAAGCAGTGGGAGCAGACTTTGTTCTGTGACTGCGTACCTTTTGTATAATGGGTCAGCGACTTAATTTCAGTAGCAAGGTTAACCGAATAGGGGAGCCGTAGGGAAACCGAGTCTTAATAGGGCGCAAGTTGCTGGTATTAGACCCGAAACCGAGCGATCTAGCCATGAGCAGGTTGAAGGTGCCGTAACAGGCACTGGAGGACCGAACCCACTTATGTTGAAAAATGAGGGGATGACTTGTGGTTAGGAGTGAAAGGCTAATCAAGCTCGGAGATAGCTGGTTCTCCTCGAAAGCTATTTAGGTAGCGCCTCGTATCTTACTCCAGGGGTAGAGCACTGTTTCGGCTAGAGGGTCATACCGACTTATCAACCCGATGCAAACTCCGAATACCTGGAAGTACAATTACGGGAGACACACGGCGGGTGCTAACGTCCGTCGTGGAGAGGGAAACAACCCAGACCGCCAGCTAAGGTCCCAAAATTATTGCTCAGTGGGAAACGATGTGGGAAGGCCCAGACAGCTAGGAGGTTGGCTTAGAAGCAGCCACCCTTTAAAGAAAGCGTAATAGCTCACTAGTCGAGTCGGCCTGCGCGGAAGATTTACCGGGGCTAAGCAATATACCGAAGCTGCGGATGCCGCTATTTATAGTGTGCATGGTAGAGGAGCGTTCTGTAGGCTGATGAAGGTGTTCTGTAAGGAATGCTGGAGGTATCAGAAGTGCGAATGCTGACATAAGTAACGATAAAGGGGTGAAAGACCCCTCGCCGAAAACCCAAGGTTTCCTGCTCTACGTTAATCGGAGCAGGGTGAGTCGGCCCCTAAGGCGAGGCAGAGATGCGTAGTCGATGGGAAACTGGTTAATATTCCAGTACTTTTTATAACTGCGATGGGGAGACGGAGAAAGCTATACCAGCCTGGTGATGGTTATCCAGGTTTAAGCCGGTAGGCATGTCACTTAGGAAAATCCGGGTGGCTTTATGCCGAGACGTGATGACGAGACACCAAGGTGTTGAAGTGGTAGATGCTCTGCTTCCAGGAAAATCCTCTAAGCTTAGGTTATAAGGAACCGTACCCCAAACCGACACAGGTGGGTGGGATGAGAATTCTAAGGCGCTTGAGAGAACTCGGGTTAAGGAACTAGGCAAATTAGCACCGTAACTTCGGAAGAAGGTGTGCCCTCCATGGTGAAGCATTTACTGCGTAAGCTGAGGAGGGTTGCAGTGAACTGGTGGCTGCGACTGTTTATTAAAAACATAGCACTCTGCGAACACGAAAGTGGAAGTATAGGGTGTGACGCCTGCCCGGTGCCGGAAGGTTAATTGATGGGGTTAGCTTCGGCGAAGCTCTTGATCGAAGCCCCGGTAAACGGCGGCCGTAACTATAACGGTCCTAAGGTAGCGAAATTCCTTGTCGGGTAAGTTCCGACCTGCACGAATGGCGTAACGATGGCCACACTGTCTCAACCCGAGACTCAGTGAAATTGAACTTGCTGTGAAGATGCAGTATACCCGCGGCTAGACGGAAAGACCCCGTGCACCTTTACTACAGCTTTGCACTGAACTTTGAACCTACTTGTGTAGGATAGCTGGGAGGCTTTGAAACCATGACGCTAGTTGTGGTGGAGCCACACTTGAAATACCAGCCTGGTATGTTTGAGGTTCTAACCTAGACCCCTTATCGGGGTTGGGGACAGTGTATGGTGGGTAGTTTGACTGGGGCGGTCTCCTCCCAAAGAGTAACGGAGGAGCGCGAAGGTACCCTAATCCTGGTCGGAAATCAGGAGGTTTGTGCAAAAGCATAAGGGTGCTTGACTGCGAGACAGACATGTCGAGCAGGTACGAAAGTAGGCTTTAGTGATCCGGTGGTTCTGTATGGAAGGGCCATCGCTCAACGGATAAAAGGTACGCCGGGGATAACAGGCTGATACCGCCCAAGAGTTCATATCGACGGCGGTGTTTGGCACCTCGATGTCGGCTCATCACATCCTGGGGCTGTAGCCGGTCCCAAGGGTATGGCTGTTCGCCATTTAAAGTGGTACGCGAGCTGGGTTTAGAACGTCGTGAGACAGTTCGGTCCCTATCTGCCGTGGGCGTTGGAGAATTGAGAGGAGCTGCTCCTAGTACGAGAGGACCGGAGTGGACGAACCTCTGGTGTTCCGGTTGTCACGCCAGTGGCATTGCCGGGTAGCTACGTTCGAACTGATAAACGCTGAAAGCATCTAAGCGTGAAGCAGGCCTCAAGATGAGTTCTCCCTGACACTTTAAGTGTCCTAAAGGGTCGTTGAAGACTACGACGTTGATAGGTTGGGTGTTGAAGTGCAGTAATGCATGAAGCTAACCAATACTAATTGCCCGTGAGTCTTGACTATATATCGCAAAGTACTTTCGAATAAGAGATTGTTTGAGAGAATTACATTCTACAGAATGAATTAAGGCTTTAGCGTATACCCAAAGATACGGTTGTTACCGAGTACCAAGGGTAACGATAACGACCAGCGTTGGGCGGTTTGATAACCGCCTGAGAAGTTTACTTCCAATATTCGAGCGAGGGGCGAAGCGCAAGCTAGCCTCTTACTCCACCGCCTTTCCTGGCGGCCATAGAGACATGGAACCACCCGATCCCATCCCGAACTCGGAAGTGAAACGTGTCATCGCCGATGATAGTTTGGGAGTTCCCATGCGAAAGTAGGTCACTGCCAGGGTTTAATACGGCTTGCACTGAAAAGTGCCAAGCTAAGAAGAAGCCCCTGAGTCTCACGACTCAGGGGCTTTTTTTTGTGCGAAAGAAAAGATGCAAGAAAAAGACTAAAAAAAGCAGGGTTGATAGTTAGGTATCGTTGCGCTTAAAGTACAAGTTATTGAAACGTAGGATGCTGCTGAGGCACGATGCGCATCAATGTAAAGTTTAGGCACTATTTAATTAACACTTTATTCACTCTTAAAAAAATGCATTTGAAAATAACTGCAAATAAACTCTAAAGTTTCAAAATTTATGGCCGCTAACGCATGTGAGATCTTATAAATTTTATTTGATCGTTAATTTTGTGAGGTGTTTATGGAAATTTCAGGTGTTTCGACAGGTGTTGTGGTTGATACTGCGGTGAAAAGTGCTGATGTCAGTACTAATAACGAGGTGGATAAAAGTACACGTAATGTCCAGTCTCAAACTGATACACAAACTAAGAATGCTGTGCCTCAGACTTCCGAAAATTTAGGACAGAATATTAACGTTAAGGTTTAAATGCGCTTGTTTGAACCTGTCTGTCTTAATTTGCTATTCACTCATCGTACTATTTAAATAGTGCGAGGACTTCTGACGCCTCTTGTCGGTCATTTCCTTTGCAGCTGATCGTGCGCTTAACGCCAAATGTTATTTGCTCTGAATTCTTGTATATTTCTTTGGTAAAATCAGTAAAGTGATTAGAAATGAGTACCGGTATTCCTTTCTTGGCTAATTCTTCTGCTAATTCTGCTAATTTTTTTTGTTGCTCTATGCTAAAGCCATTTTTCTGGTATTTGAATGATGAATTGCTATCGTTTGATAGTACATAAGGCGGATCGCAATAGATAACATCGCCTTGTTTAGCGTTGGCCATTGTGGTTTCAAAATCTTGGTTTACAAACTCGGCATTATTACTTTTTTCTATAAACTCATAAATGTAAGCCTCTGGAAAACTCACTTTTTTATATTTTCCAAAGGGGACATTAAAGCCGCCAGATGAATTGTATCGGCATAGGCCATTGTAACCGTGCTTGTTTAAATATAAAAAAAGTGCAGCTCTTAACTGCTTGTTGTCAGTTTCATTAAAGGTTTTTCTAAATTCATAGTATTTGTCTGCATCATTATTTGCTGGAATAAAAAACTGGCTAGCATATTCAACAAATGTTGTTTCTTTTTGTTGTAGGTGATGATAAATATTAATAACATCTTTATTGGTGTCTGCGATGAGATTTTTACTATAATCCGTATTAAGAAATACGGTTGCTGAGCCACAAAAAGGTTCTATTAATCGCTGTCCCTCGGGTAGTAATGCTTTTATTTTATCAATGATTTTACGTTTGCCACCGGCCCACTTTAAAAATGGAACCTTGGATTTATAGGGTGTTTTTGTATTTTTCAAAATTATTATAAGCTTTTTATATAGACGGCTGAATTGCGTTGATAATTATACAAGGCTTGCTTTTCACTGGGTAAATCTGCCAGTGTCTTTTTGACAAAGCCGTGCTCCATAAACCAATGGGTAGCCTGGGTTGTTAAAATAAAGAGTGCTTTAAGTCCCATTTTTGCAGACTGCTTGCAAATATGAGAAAAAAGTTTTTCGCCACGACCCTGTGATTGATATTCAGGGGCGATTGCCATGCAGGCAACTTCAGCCTGCATAGCATTGTCTGCAATATAGAGTGCGACACAGCCAATAATGGAATTTTCCCGTTCTATGACGTAGAAGTTATTAATTTCGGTTTCTAAACGTTCACGGGAACGTTTTACCAGCATACCGGATTCTTCCAATGGTTGGATGAGTTCGATGATACCATTGACATCATCAATTGTGGCTTTGCGAATATCTTCCAAATGATCGGTGCTGACTAAAGTACCAATGCCATCCTGAGTGAATAACTCTAGGAGTAGTGAACCATCAATATTTCTATTGATCATGTGTACACGTTCTACTCCGGATTCGCAGGCGTGTATGATGCGTTGATAATGGCGTTTAATATTCTCAGAGATAGCACCAGATTGAATAAGTTCTTTTAGCTCATTGACGGTGAGGTCTCGTAAGAGTTTATTGTTTTCGTCACGGATGCCATTACTATCGTCAATGAAAATGAGCTTATCGGCTTTTAGCTCGATAGAGCTTTGGGTGGCCAGATCTTCACCATTGATATTGAAAGATTCACCGGTTGGGGAATAACCTACTGGCGATAACAAAATGACATCACCGGCAGATAAAGAGCGAAGAAATGAATGGGTATCAATTTTTCTAATGTCGCCGGTATGCAAGTAATCAATGCCATCAATAATACCTTTGGGTTTGGCGATCACAAAGTTACCGGAAATGATATTAATTTGTGAGCCTGCCATGGGGGTGTATTTTAAACTGGTGGTAAATAAGGCCTCGATATTGAGACGAATACATCCGGAGGCTTCTTTGATCACTTGCATGGTTTTGCTATCGGTAACACGTAGTCCATGGACGTATTCTGACTTGATGCCTAAATCGGTCAGCCGTTTATCAATTTGTGAGCGTGCGCCATGTACCAGAACGAGTTTGACCCCCAAACTATTGAGTAAGCTTATGTCGTGTACAAAAGAAGGAAACTCATTATCTGCTAGCACATCACCACTGAAATAAATAACAAAAGTTTGATTACGGAAGGCATTAATATAGGGCGCAGCATTGCGAAACCATTGCACGAAGTCTGTTTCAATCGCGTTTGTTGAGATTGCACTTGTTGATAGCATATCCGTTGAGGATGAGTTGTTGCTTGGAGTTGTGTTAGAATTACTCATGTCTTTCTCTTATACCTTTGTTTAGTATACCATTAAGACGATTTTATTACCTAACCTAATTAGCATTGGATTTTTTACCCTTTATGTCACTCTCTTTACCGGATTTATTGGCCTTAGTGGCTTATCTTATTGTTGTTATGGCCATTGGTCTGTATTTTTCACGGAAAAATATCAGTACAGAAGAATATTTTGTCGGTGGTCGTTCGTTTTCGGGCTGGGTGATTGGCCTGAGCCTGGTTGGAACTTCGATTAGTTCAATTACCTTCCTGGCTTATCCCGGCGATGCGTTTAAAACAGCCTGGTTACGCTATTTGCCCAATCTCATGTTGCCCGTTGCTATTTTTGTTGCTGCTTATGTCTTTTTACCCTTTTTTCGACGTGGTAATACTATTACGGCTTATGAATACCTTGAAGATCGCTTTGGCCCTTCGATTCGTGTCTATGGCGCTTTGACCTTTATTTTGGGTCAATTAGTGCGTATTAGTTTAATTTTATATTTATTGTCTTTATTAATTCATGAATTAACAGGATTAAGTGCTGAGATGTCGATTGTTTTAGGGGGCATTTTTGTGGCGGTTTATACCATCGTTGGTGGCATCGATGCAGTCATCTGGACCGATGTTTTACAGACCATTGTGTTGGTTGTGGGTGGTATTTTTTGTCTGGCAGTGATTGTGCTGAGTTTGCCCGGTGGTTTTGAGCAGATTATTAGTGTTGCTACTGAGCATGGTAAACTAGCTTTTGCAGAGCTTAAAGGGGGTGAGTTAGTTCCTGTCGATTGGTCATTTTCATTACAGGATAAAACCGGAACGATGTTATTGCTTTTGGGCTTAACGGCCTGGTTAACTGAATACAGTGCTAATCAAAATACCGTACAGCGTTTTTGTGCCTCCAAAAGTGATACTGAAGCGCGTAAGGCAATGTTTGTCTGTGCTTTTACTAGTTTGCCAATTTGGGCTTTTTATATGTTTTTAGGCACTGCATTGTATGTCTTTTTTCAGGTGTTCCCAACTGAAACTGCGGCGCAGATTTTAAACGGGGAACAAAAAGCTGAGCAGATTTTACCCTATTTTATTAATCACTATTTACCGGCTGGTGTTGCAGGGATTGTGATTGCAGCGGCCTTGGCAGCGGCAATGTCCTCATTGGATTCCAGTATTAACGCTATTTCCACTGTATCGATTGTGGATATCTATAGGCGTTTTTCCACAACAGAAAGAAGCGACAAACACTATTTACGTGTAGCACAGCTCATTGCGGTATTGGTGTCTATTATTATGATTGTGGGAGCGACCTTATTGATTAATGCGGAAACGAAAACCTTGCAGGATACAGCAACTATTTTAGTGTCTATCGTCTCTGGCGGTGTTTTAGGGATTTATTTATTGGGCTTCTTTACTAATCTAGGTGATGCACGTGCTATCTGGAGTGGTTTAATCTTGACGGCTTTATTTACTATCTGGACTATTTTAGCGAAAAAAAGTTTATTGCCCGATGGCTGGAATTTACCTTTTGAGCTTTATTATACGGCGATTATTGGTAATTTTTTGATGTTTATGAGCGGTTTTCTGGTGGCACAATTTATCTTTAAACGTACTGATAAGGTGGGTGATTTATCAGTTTGGGGACGTAGTGCTTAAACGTCTATATTTCGAACCTTCTTATTACCTATGATACTTGGAAATGCAGGCTTCGTTATTTTAACTAAAAGCCTCAATCATGTAGTGCTTATACAATCAATCGGCTCTTAGTCAAAATGCCTCGCTGCATTTCCAAGTATCATGGGTATAAATATGAGAGATTGAGTTTTTTTATCTTTCATAAACTCTTATAATGCTAGCTTTTAGATAATACTCTGAATCAATTTATTGATTACTGACTTTTCTCAAGGATTTATTTATGCCTGAATATCGTTCAAGAACTACTACTGCCGGTAGAAATATGGCGGGTGCAAGAGCGCTTTGGCGTGCCACTGGAATGAAAGATGATGACTTCCAAAAGCCGATCATTGCCATTGCCAACTCCTTCACTCAATTTGTGCCAGGCCATGTGCATTTGAAAGATATGGGGCAATTGGTTGCACGTGAGATTGAAAAAGCCGGTGGTGTGGCAAAAGAATTTAATACCATTGCTGTGGATGATGGTATTGCCATGGGCCATGATGGCATGTTGTATAGCTTGCCGTCACGAGAAATTATTTCCGATGCGGTGGAATATATGTGTAATGCGCACTGTGCTGATGCGCTTGTGTGTATTTCTAATTGCGACAAGATCACACCGGGTATGTTAAATGCCGCCTTGCGTTTAAATATTCCGGTTATCTTTGTTTCGGGTGGCCCAATGGAGTCCGGCAAAGTGGTCATGAATGGTAAGGAAGTACATCTTGATTTGGTGGATGCTATGGTTGCTGCCGTTGATGATAGGGTCAGTGATGCTGATACCGAAATTATGGAGCGTTCAGCTTGTCCAACCTGTGGTTCTTGTTCTGGTATGTTTACCGCCAACTCAATGAATTGCTTAACGGAAGCATTGGGTCTCTCTTTGCCTGGTAATGGTTCATTGTTGGCAACCCATGCGGATAGAGAAGAGTTATTTCTAGAAGCAGGACGTCGCATTGTCGATTTAGCAAAACGTTTTTATGAGCAGGATGATGAATCGGCTTTACCGCGTAATATTGCGACTTTTGAAGCTTTTGAAAATGCCATGTGCCTGGATATTTCCATGGGGGGGTCAACCAATACCATTTTACATTTGTTGGCAGCAGCCCAAGAGGGGGAAATAGCGTTCACTATGGATGATATTGATCGTTTATCCAGAAAGGTGCCTAATTTATGTAAAGTTGCCCCCAGCACGCAAAAGTACCATATGGAAGATGTGCATAGAGCTGGCGGAGTAATGGCTATTTTAGGCGAATTAGCGCGTGCAGACTTATTGAATATGGATGTCAAAATGATTCATAGTGATTCGCTGTCAGAGGCGATTGCACATTATGATATTGCGGTGTCTGATGATGCTAAGGTACGAAAAATGTTCAGTGCCGGCCCCGGTGGTGTTCCCACTCAGGTCGCTTTCAGTCAGTCAAAGCGCTGGGAAAGTCTGGATGAGGATCGGGTTGATGGTTGTATTCGTAGTAAAGCCAATGCCTATAGTCAGGATGGTGGTTTAGCGGTTCTCTATGGCAATATTGCCTTGGATGGCTGTGTGGTCAAAACGGCCGGCGTGGATGATTCTATTTTATGTTTTACCGGTCCTGCGCGTATTTTTGAAAGTCAGGATGCTGCGGTAGCGGCAATTCTAGCTGATGAAGTCGTAGCGGGTGATGTGGTGATTATTCGTTATGAAGGACCCCGTGGTGGACCGGGTATGCAGGAAATGCTGTACCCGACCAGTTATTTGAAATCCAAGGGTTTAGGTAAGGCTTGTGCTCTATTGACCGATGGACGTTTTTCCGGAGGCACTTCAGGCTTGTCGATTGGTCATGCTTCGCCAGAAGCGGCTGAAGGTGGGGCAATTGGTTTGATTGAAGAGGGTGATTTGATTGCTATTGATATTCCTAAGCGTAAAATTGATGTTAAAATCAGCGATGAGGCATTAGAGCAACGCCGTCAGGCAATGGATGCCAAAGGTGATTCTGCATGGCAGCCTGAGCTGCTGCGTGTGCGTAATGTGACTCCTGCTTTGATGGCCTACGCAGCGATGACCACATCGGCATCGCGTGGTGCAGTACGCGACGTTTCTCAGTTGAAAAGAAAGTTTTAGTATCAATAAAGACTAATAAGCGATTGAATTATGGCATAAATTGGTAGTTTTGTGAATTTGTGCCACAATATGTTGTATATAGGAAATTTAAAAATACGACATAGAGGTTATTATGGCAATTGCAGCAGAAGTTGATCGTCGTGAACACCCCAGACATCCCGTTCAGTTGGAGGTCTTTGTCTCGCCTGTCAAGGTAACGAATACCCGTCTTGCTTCCAGAATTATTAATATGAGCTTATTAGGCTGTGCGATTGAGCCTAATGACTATGTATTTACTAATAAAGAAAAGCTGGCCATTTGCTTTGTTGCTTCGAAAGAGCAATGCTCGATGTCAACGCTCATTAAGGCTGAAGTGGCTCATATTTGTGATGACTATATTGGCTTGTCATTTGAGTCGATGGGCATAGAAGTGATTGAGTTGTTACGTAGTTTACTTGATGAAGCGAAATATTTTTGAGCTAGGAATAAATTGGTAAGTTAAGCTATAAAAGCACACAAACTTACCAACATCTTTCGCTTATAAACTTATAAACGATTCCAGTTCGCTTTTTTCTGACCAGAACGGAGTTTAGGGAATATCAAGCCTAAAATCATCCCGCCAAATAAGACACCTGCACCAGTCATAAACCATTCTTGATCGCTATTGTCTTCTAAAGTTTGATATTCTTGCTTTAGAATGCGGTTTTCAGCTTCTATTTTGACCAGATCATTTCTCAGTTGATCATTTTCTGCTTCGAGTTGCATGGGACGTGCGGCTATTTTCTTGAGCTTGGTTAATTCTACATTGAGTTTTTCTTTATAGTCTAATAATTGCTTCTCTGAGCTACTCAGTGTGTCGCGTTCTACGGTGATGGTTTTAAGTTTACCTTCCATGGCATCATATTTTTCTTTCATTTGCGCGACGTCGCTTTGTGCCTTGCTGAGTAAGGTTCTGGCGACCGGCGTTTTTATCAGGAAACGGCTGAGTACCCAGCCTTCAACGCCTTGCGGTGTCCTGGCGCGAGTATAACCGGCATCTTTTTCTAACACGGTGAGAGGTGTGCCGCTTTTGACGATTTTAATTATTTTAAAGCCATTGCCTTTGCCTGAACGCATATTAATCACCAACTCATCACTAACATATTGCACTAATGCCATTGATGTGCTGCTAATTAATAATAAAAATAATGTAATGAGGCTTATGAGTAAGGTGCGTTGTCTTGGAATATCCATATTAGAGTCCTTGGAGGATTAACTGAGTCGTCAATTTTGCTATTGATGAAGTCATTATTTTAAACGATAAAATAATCGAGGCGCTATTATCCTAAATTCTGCAACAGGTTTCCACTATTCAAACGCTTCTTGTAAATATTCGGAGGGATCGGAGTAAAAGAATAGGCCGATCTGAGTGCCATCAACCCGAGTGACCTTGGCGGCAATGGAATAACTATTTTGACTATGATTGATGGGTAAATAAAGGTTAACGTCGTCTAGTTTGGATAGAATAGTGCCGGATATTTTATCTAATAGCATGCCCCCTCGACCGATATTGATGGCAGTTCCTTTGGCTCGTTGGCCATTGGCTAATTCGATTCCGACGTTAAAGCTGACACTATTACGGCTATATTCTCTTTTATTATGCATTGTTGCTAGGACTCATTTGTGTTATTTATATCTCTGTAGAGAGATGATAGCCTATGAAGGGATATTTATCACCCTGTATTGGGCTGACTTTAATTTTTTTAAGACTGATAAGAGATATGATGGTGAAACAACGATTCTGCTTGCTTATGTGCTTGTTATTTACGATTAATTTATCTATGGCGCAAGCTATGGAAACTAAGGATAAAGATTCTGAAGATTTAGCGCATTTTCAGCCTGTGTTGAGTTATGAATTTAAACAATTATTTTATGATGCTGATCTGTCTGCAGGTGAAGAATATTTTATGCGTAAATGCTCTTCTTGCCACGATAGTGAAAAAAGTGATACGCATGGTAAGGGGCCTAATTTATGGAATATATTTGGCCGCAAAGCGGGTACGGCAAAAGGTTTTGAGTATTCGGATGCGATGCGCCAGTCAGGCCATATTTGGAATTTTGCAACCCTTAATTATTATTTGACCCGTACTGAACGGGCAGTGCCGGGGCGTATTATGAATTTTAGAGGCATTCGTCAGGATAAGTATCGGGCAAAGTTATTACTTTTTTTAAGCACGATGAATGATGTTGCACCTGTTTTGCCAAAGTGATTTAAGAAAAAAACGAGGGACGTTTGAAAGTGGTGTCTCCAACCAGACTTACCCACCTTTTTAGCACCCATTTCGAACTCTAACAATGAACCTCCGGTAGTTCATCCCATTGGCTGGTATAAGACGGGGAGCGATAAGCTTGACGCATGAGCCATTTTTTATGCACGCCTTCAGCGGCAACATAAATTGAATTTTTACCATAATGCTGGTTGATTTTATCCATGGTATTCATAAGCTGATCGGTTTTTATTGCTTGTCCAGCATGAAAAAGATCCAATTGTTGATGTTTCTTTTCACTGAGATCTAATAAGCCCACGCCGACTTTAATGTAGGCGATATTGGCCTTGAAAATTTGTTTAATGACCTGGCGAGCAAGGTTTGAAATGAGTCGGGTATCATTGCTGGGATAGGGTAATTGTATAACACGTTGTTGATTGTAAAGTGGATTTTCGTAGCTGACGCAATAGAGTAAGACTTGTATTGAAGCACAGAGCGATTGTTGTGCGCGCAGTTTTTCACAGGCACGGGCAACATAGAGGCTGGTGGCATCCAAAATACTTTGCAAATTGCTGGTTTTGTTGGCGAAAGAGCGGGAGCAATATATTTGCTTTCTGATGTTGGGAATTTCATCCAGTGACAAGCAGGCATGACCATTGAGTTCTTCAATGATCCGCTCGACGCAGACATTAAAGTAGCGCCGTATGTATTTAGGATCGGCATTGGCCAATTCCAATGCGGTATAGATATTTAAGTCGGCCAGACGTTTGGCAAAGCGTGTTGAGATCCCCCAAATATTATCGACCGGCGTTCTTTTTTTCATCCAGTCCCATTTCTTTTTATTGTCGAGTACACAGACGCCTTGGCACTTGGCGATGTTTTTAGCGGCATGGCTCGCTAGTTTGGCCAGTGTTTTGCTGGGTGCAATGCCCACACCAACAGGTAATGCTGTATGTTGATAAACTGTTTGTTTGATATGGCGTCCATAAGCCTCTATGGATTGAGTATTGCTATGATCTTCAAGATAAAGAAACATTTCATCGATGCTGTAGATTTCAATATGTGTAGCAAATAACTTTAAGGTGCTCATGACACGGGCGGATAAATCACCATAAAGTGGATAATTACTGGAAAACAGGGTGACGTTTTTCTGTTGCATCCAAGGCTTTATGGCTGCTGTGGTTTGTAGGTTACCGATCCCCAATGCTTTTGCCTGAGGAGAACGTGCGACGATAAAACAATCGTTATTAGACAGTACAACGACAGGCTTATTACGTAGATCGGGACGAAAAACTTGTTCACATGAGGCGTAAAAACTATTGCAGTCAACTAAACAAAACATACTTATCTATGGTTAAGACTGAGGGGTAATATGATGGCGTATGGAGTGAATCACTACGCCTTCGATAATGAGCTCAGAAAATTCACTGAGTTTGATTGGGCTATAATTATTGTTGGCAGCCCGTAGACAGCGGTTTTGCTTATCCAGTATTTTGCAAGTGAGTTGACCATCAATGGCGGCAATAATAATTTGCCCCTGTTGTGCTTCGAGACTGCGATCAACAATCAATAAGTCACCATCATAAATACCACTGCCTTCCATCGAATCACCACGAGCGCGTGCCATATAGGTAGCAGCCGGGTGTTTGATGAGGTAGATATTTAAGTCCAGACTGCGTTCCATATAGTCATCAGCAGGGGATGGAAATCCTGCGGGGACGGAATGGAGAAAGAGGGGGATGCTTAATAATTTCATGATTTTTTAAAATAATGTACGATAATCAAATTATAGCTTGTTAAGAAAAAATGTCCAGAATAATCGGGAGTTTTTAAAAAAGTGGAAAGGGAGTGAAATCGTTGTTATTTTTCTATACACTCTTGTTAGCCTATATTCTGTAAATTTGCTGGGCCAATAGAATGAGCGTGGAATTAAGAGTAAATGAATGAAACAAATGTTTACATTGGTCTGAGTAATCCTAAAAGTCCGGATAATGTTAATTCAGTGAAGCGTGCAGCGGGTAATTATGGCGTTGATGCGATTTTTTATACTGGGACGCGCTATCCTCGGGCATTAAAGTTAAATCCCGGTGGAGTGAATATGAGTCGGGATGTGAGTTTGAACATTCCGCTGAACGGTGTTGATGATTTGCTTGAGGTGAAAGTTGAGTGCATGCAAATCGTCTGTGTTGAATTTGTCGAAGGTGCTATCGCGCTACCGGATTATCAGCATCCTGATAAGGCTTTTTATATTTTTGGACCGGAAGATGGTAACTTGACTCAGGCTATTATCGATCAGGCTGATGCAGTGGTTTACGTGCCGACGCGCGGGTGTATGAATTTGGCGGCAACGGTGAACGTGTTATTGTATGATCGGCTTGCTAAGTCGAATCAAACTGCTATTGGAGAAGAGCTGATTCGACAGAGTCGGGATAAGAATAATAATCTTAAAGTAATAAAAAAGTGTGATTTTAAATGAAAACAGTGATTTATAAGGGACATAAAAAGCAGGATAGCTATTTGTATCTTGAGCAGGAAGATGATTTTTCTCGAGTGCCGGAAATATTGCTAACGTCTTTGGGGCAACTTGAATTGGTAATGACGATAGAGTTAAACCAGGATAAAAAACTGGCTCAGGCTGATGCTGTCCGAGTTATGGCCTCATTAACAGAGGATGGGTTTTATTTACAAATGCCGAGTGAGTCTGAGCGTTTGGCTTTGTCGGGTAAAAAGCCGGTATCTAATCCGATTCCCTCGCTTTAATTTGCCGTTTGAAATAACCAAAGCGATACAGCCAAAAAGGCATGGCAATGACCTCACCGATGACGGCGGGCATACTAATGCGGTTGTTGTATAAAATCAATTCAGGATCAAAAGGCCAAAAAAGCCAGATGGGCAGGGCGATAGCATAGGCGCTGATATAGGTCAGGGCTAGGCAGGAAAGAGCATCTCTAATGGTTCTGCGATTAGTATTTGAAGTAAGAAAACGTGCCATGAGTAGCCATTGCCCAATCGTGATTATCACTTGAATGGGCGCATTGACTGATAGGGCTAGCCATGCGGCTTCGATGATTTGTGCTAGGGAAGGCATGGTCTCTAATACTTAGTAAGAGGCTTTGCCCATTAAGAATTCTAAGAGTGCTTTTTGTGCATGCAGGCGATTCCCCGCCTCATCCCAGACTACACTTTGCTTGCCATCAATGACTGAGGCGCTGACTTCTTCACCGCGATGTGCTGGTAGGCAATGCATGAATATCGCATCATTATCTGCCTGTGCCATGAGCTTATCATCGACAAAATAGCCGTTAAAGGCTTTTTCCCTACGTGCTTGTTCTTCTTCCTGCCCCATGGATGTCCAGACATCGGTAACGATTAAGTCTGAAGCAGTAGAAGCTGCCATTGGATCACGAATAATTTCCACCTGATCGCCCGCCGCAGAAAAAATTTCAGCATCGGGATCATAGCCTTCAGGGCAGGCAATATTCAGTTTGAAGCCCCATTGACGGGCGGCATTAATATAAGAATGGCACATATTATTACCATCACCCACCCAAGTTACTGTTTTGCCTTCAATACTCCCTCGGTGTTCCTGATAGCATTGCATATCAGCAAGTAATTGACAGGGGTGATACATATCAGTGAGAGCATTAATGACAGGTACGGATGAATATTGGGTAAAGGTTTCTAATTTCTCATGCTCAAAGGTGCGGATCATTATAATATCAACCATTTGAGACAATACGCGGGCGCTGTCTTCAATGGGTTCACCACGACCGAGTTGAGTATCTCTGGGAGATAAGAACAAAGCGCCGCCACCAAATTGCACCATGCCCGTTTCAAAGGAAACGCGGGTACGGGTGGATGATTTTTCAAAAATCATTCCCAGCATACGATTTTTTAATGGCTCGTAGATATCACCGGCTTTCTGCATTTTTTTTAATTCTACAGCACGAGTGGTCATATTTCTCAGTTCAGTACTGGAAAAGTCCATTAAAGTTAAAAAGTGGCGTAATTTAGTTTCAGTTGTCATTTTTTCTTCTCCTGCGATGCAGGTTGCTCTTATAAAGTGTTCTAGGTTATTTGCTAGCGATAAATGCTTTGATTAAGTCGCTAACAATGGCGATGATTTCATCGGCTTGTTCATTGCTACTGATTAGTGCCGGTAATAAACGAATGACGCTATCAGCGGTGACGTTGATCAAGAGTTTTTTATCTAAGGCTTGTTTGACTAATTCAGTGCAGGGTTGATTCAGTTCAACGCCTATCATCAAGCCCTTGCCGCGAATATCTGTTACTGCACCCTGAGCAATTAAATCGGCCAGAGACGCTTTGAAGCCTTGTAGAAAATAGTCGCCTAATTCAGCGGCACGTTTGTCTAGTTGTTGTGCTTGCATGGTCGTGACAGTGGCTAGCGCTGCGGCACAGGCCAGGGGGCTACCACCAAACGTTGAGCCATGAGTGCCGGGCACTAACATTTCAGCTGCTTTGCCCTTGGCTAAACAGGCGCCAATAGGAAAACCATTACCCAGGCCTTTGGCTAAGGTCATGACATCCGGTACTATAGCGCTATGTTGTCCGGCAAACCATTTGCCGGTACGACAAACACCGGTTTGAATTTCATCAAGAATCATCAGCAGATCATGCTTATCACAAAACTGCCGTATCGCGGGTAAATAAGTGCTATCAGGGATGCGTAAGCCCCCTTCACCCTGAACCGGCTCGACCATAATGGCGACAATGTTGTCATTATTTTCGGTGGCCTGTTTGATAGCATCCATATCATTATAAGCAACATGAATAAAACCACGCACTAAGGGCTCAAAGCCTGCCTGTACCTTGGGGTTGCCGGTTGCTGATAAGGTCGAAAGCGTGCGCCCGTGAAAACTTTGATTGGCCACAATAATCGTTGGTAAATCAATATTTTTACTATGGCCAAAACGCCGTGCTATTTTTATTGCGGCTTCATTGGCTTCGGCACCGGAATTACTGAAAAATACCCGCTCCATTGCGGATAATTCACAGAGCTTGTCGGCCAGTTCTTCCTGCTTTGGAATACCATATAAATTGGAGGTATGCATCAAGGTTTTAGCTTGTTCAGCAATGGCCTGGGCAACTGCGGGATGGCTATGACCCAGACCACAGACAGCAATACCTGTGAGCGCATCGAGATAGCGTTCACCCTGTTCATCAAAAAGATAGCAGGCTTCTCCTTTGACGAAACTGACCGGTAAACGGCCATAGGTATTCATGATATGATCAGGCACTGAAACATCCTCAAAACAAATAAATGATAGGCTCAATCTAATAAGGCTAAGCCTAAAATAAAAAAAGCAGCCGGTAAGACTGCTTTAGTGGACTGAGCATTATAATAATTTTAGCGGGCAATATCAATAGCACTGATTTATTGGGCTTAATGCGTTAATGGCCTGTTTTGAATCATATTTATAGCGCAAGAATGGATAATACGAGCATGCTGAGCATAGAACAAAGAAATAAAGCCTATCTGGACTGGGTTAATGAGTGTAATCAATACCAGGTGAGTGATTTTCATCCCTTTTTTATTGATGATGTCGTATTGGGTTATGTGCATAAAGAGAAATTATCTGTTTTTGATGATTTTCCACATATTTTTTCTCATGATGTTTTTCAGGGGCGTGAAGGACTGACCTTTCAGCCGACAATTAATGATTTTGAGCGTCGCACTCAGGCCGCCGATGAAGTCGCTAAAGCTTGGTATCAATCCGGTGTAATTAGTTCTTGGGTGGGGGAGCAATACGATGTCAGTAGCGGTTTTAATCATCGTTCTTATTTCACCATAGAGCGTGCCGCATCATCATTATTAGGCATAAAAAAATACGGTATACACCTTAACGCTTGGGTGGAGAAAGATAATGAAATGTACCTCTGGGTAGCACGACGTGCTCGAGATAAACATACTTTTCCCAGCAAGCTTGATCACCTTGTAGCCGGTGGTCATGGTGCAGGTTATAGCATTGAGGAAACGATGGTAAAAGAATGTGCAGAAGAAGCCAATATTCCTGAGGCCATTGCCTTGCAAGCCAAAGCGGTTTCACTGGTTTCTTATGTGATGGATATTAAACAAAAATTACAGCAGGATCATTTATTTGTTTATGACTTACAATTAGGCGTTGATTTTGTGCCAGAAAATACCGATGGCGAAGCCGAAGAGTTTTATCTTTGGCCTATAGATAAGGTGCTGGATTGTGTTGCGACGACACGAGATTATAAAACCAATTGTAATTTAGTGATCATTGATTTTGCCGTGCGCCATGGTTTTTTAAAACCGGATGAGCCTCATTATATGGATATTTGCTCAGGATTACAGCATTGTAAGCTTTAGGGTTAATGATGCGCTTCGTACCTCAGCAGCATCCTACGGGACAAATAGTTGTGAAAAAATATGTAGGATGCCGCTGAGGTACGAAGCGCATCAATATAAAATACATTGCGATATTTATTTAGCAAGCCGTCAGTTTAAAATTTCAGACCCAAAATAAGGATATCACCCTCCAATGAAAAAAATAATTATAATAATGCTGTTAATTATTTTCACCAGCTATATGTTTACTCGTGAAAACGATATGGGTGAACTCGACCCCGGTCTGGGAAAATCCATTATCGATCTGCATGTTCATGTTGCAGGCCTAGGCTATGGTGATAGTGGTAGTTTTGTCAGTGAGCAGATGCGAAATAACCCTCGTTTTCCAATTTACCTTTGGTCAATGGATGTGTCAGAGGATGAGCTAGTTGAACAAGGTGATCAAATTTTATTTGCCAAACTCAGTGCTAAAATTGCGGATTCAAAGACGGTTAAAAAGGCCGTTGTGTTAGCCATGGATGGCTATATTGATTTAGAGGGGGCGACAAAAGGGTTGTTAAATAAAAGCAAAACCCAAATTTATGTACCCAATGATTATGTGGCAAAAGAAGTCGCCAAATATGACAACTTGCTCTTTGGTGCCAGCATTAACCCTAATCGCAGTGATGCCTTAGAGCGTTTACAACAGGCTAAGGATAATGGTGCGGTATTGGTTAAATGGATTCCTTCGATAATGAATATTAATCCCGCCAATCCTAAGCTCATTCCTTTTTATCAATTAATGAACAAGCTGAACATGCCATTGCTAACCCATACTGGGATGGAAAAATCGTTTGCCGATGCACGTGATGGACTGGCTGATCCCAAACGCTTGAAGCTACCCTTAGAACAAGGTGTGACCGTCATTGCTGCACATATCGCTACCACCGGAGAAAGTGAGGGAGAGGATAATTTTCAACGTATTTTACCCATGCTAAGGAAGTATTCAGGCCTCTATGTTGATATTTCCAGCTTAACGCAACTCAATAAACTGAACTATTTAGCCAGTGCATTGCAGGAAGAAGGCCTGAGCCAAAAAATGCTGTATGGCACTGATTGGCCCTTGCAGTTTTTTCCGCTTATTTCACCCTGGTATCACATTAATCATATCAGTATCAAAGATGCATTTCGTGTTGGTGGTATCAAAAATCAATGGGATCGGGATGTGGCTTTGAAAGTGGCCTTTTCTGTGCCGAATGCCGTGTTTTTAAGAACAGGGAAAATAATTGGCGAGTAAGTATTGGGCAGGGAGTATCCCATAATATGGTCTATTAATTGCATCTTCATGTTATGCCTTTGGTATATTTAAAATAATGTACTAAGCTTTATAAGGTAATTATTTTTTTGAGGAAATTGAGCGTGAAGAGTCTTAAGCAATTTAATGCGGTGCAAGTTTTTAATTCTGTAGCCGGTCGTTTAGGGCTTGTCTTGTTTAGTGCGATCGCCGGCATGATCTTTTTCTCTATTCTGAGTATCCAAGAATTTAATAACGTTAAACACACTCTGAATTTATTTCAAACTGAGATCAGTGAGAAGATTTCTTTCTTATCCAAACAAAAGCAGGATATCTCTCAGAAAAAAGCCAAGCTCTCCGCAGAAAAACAGCTCATTTCCAAAAAGAATAATAAAATCTCAGAACAAAAACGTAAAATTTCCGTCAAAAAAGAAGACATGATAGAACGCTCGTTTCAGACCTCACAAAAATCAGGCATCGTTTATCTACTACTCGAAGCCATTGCCAAGGGCGAGAAAAGCCTCTGGGAGTTCAGTGCCATTAAATTTTCCAATGGTGATACCTCGGTTATGATGCCCGTGTTTAAACAACAAAAAACAGAAAGAAATAACCTAATGACGGCTTTTTCATTTTTAGGAGCCCAGACCGATGAAGAAGGTAAAGTGAGAACAGAATTTGTCGATTATATAAAAACGGGTATTAAACCCATACTAAAAACAATTATTGTCAGTCTGCTTCAAGATGATTTTGCAAGCTATGCAGCAAACAAAGACAATATTACACCGACTTATCAGCAACTAACCTCTCTCGGGCATAAGTTGATTGCCATTATTAATGCACAAACAAAAGCCTTTGATAGCTTGCGTGAAGAACTGAGGACTCAAGAAAATAATTATGTAAAAAAAGAAATTGAGTTACAAAATCAGGAAAATAATCTCAACAAAGAAGAAACTGAATTACAGCAGGTAGAAAAACAACTCAATCAACAACAGGTGGCGGTGGAAAAAGAATCTGCCCAACGTTTGACTGAATTAGAAGAGGCCTTAGATAGTTCCATACAGCAGATCATCATATTAGGCATTATTTTAATCATAATGATTATTGTTGCCGGTTGGTTTATTTCTGTATCAGTCACTCGTCCGGTCAATGATTTGAAAAAGAGCATCAATGAAATTGCCAATGGTAATGGTGACTTAAATCGCGAACTCAAATTAAGCCAAGTCACCGAATTGAAAGATATCGCGGCAGGCTACAACCAGTTTATCAGCAAGCTGAGGACGATGTTGCAAAATATAGGGGAAAATGCGGATAAAGTATCCGATGCATCCATTGCATTAAAAGAGGGGGCAGAGCAAAGCAATCTAGTGGTGACTGAACAGCAGTTTGAAACCAATAATGCGGCCATTGCGATGGATGATATTGTTGCCGAGTTCAGTCAAATTTCACAAGATATTACCCTGGCCGCTAATTTGTCTGAATCAATAAGGCAAAAAACACAGCATGGTATGGCCAAGGTTCAAGATACTTTAAGCTCGATGGCCAAGGTTGTTTCCGAGGTGGATAACACCTCAGGCTTAGTGGATTCGCTTGCGAGTGGTATTGATGAAATATCCGCTGCCATTAATAATATTAATAGCATCGCTTCACAAACCAATTTACTGGCCTTAAATGCGGCCATTGAGGCGGCTAGAGCGGGTGAGCATGGACGTGGTTTTGCCGTTGTAGCCGATGAAGTGCGTAGCTTGTCATTTAATACGCAACAGGCAACAGAGCAAATCGAAAAAGTCATGGAAAAG
Organism: sulfur-oxidizing endosymbiont of Gigantopelta aegis; assembly: GCF_016097415.1. Classification (NCBI taxonomy): domain Bacteria; species sulfur-oxidizing endosymbiont of Gigantopelta aegis. The sequence continues at coordinate 1,602,069 of NZ_JAEHGE010000001.1, forward strand.
TTGGTAAAGACCACTTCACAGGTTGTTGCTGCGATGAAAAATAGTAAAACCTGTGTGGATGTGGGACAGGGAAATGCCGAGCAAGTGGCAGTCGAGCTCAAAGCTGTGTTGTCAGAACTCGATGAAATTACCGAAATTACCACGGCAATTTCGCATTCAACCAGTACTCAGGCAGAAAACACTCAGTCCTTAAATAGTAATATTACGGAAATAAATAATGCCACCAGTCAGATTTCTCAATTGAGCAAAAAGACTAATGAGCAGTCGTCCTCTTTGGCTAGCTTAGTCAATAATTTGCAGGACTTGATTCATGTCTTTCAGTCGGCTAAAAAATAGTAATTAATTTGGCTTGATTTGTTGATCTGATCCCTTGTTTTTTCTTTCAAATGTAGTAACCTGAAGCTTAGGCTGAACTTGTTTAGTCAATGCTTCTCGAACTAATGGCTATCGAGTTTAAATAATAGGGATATTTTATTAATGAGTGATCAATCCCCCCCTTATATCAGCACATTTATTATTTGTTTTATCTTGTGGCTGTTATTAACCGCTTCTTTTAAAGGCGACGAACTGATAACCGGTTTTGTTGTTGCTGCGTTCATTTCTAGCATTACGGCAAAAAATTTAAGTATCTTAAATGGGATGAATTTAAGCCCTAAAAGCCCTATCGCTTTAGTGCGTTATTTGGTCTACTTTATGATTGAATTGGTGAAGGCAAATCTTGACCTAGCGAGTCGTGTTTTGTCAAAGAAAATCCCGCTTGACCCAACCATGATAGAAATAAAAACATCCATGCAATCTGAGCTGGGTCGCTTATTACTGGCCAATAGTATTACTTTAACGCCGGGTACATTATCGGTTGATGTTAAGGGTGAACGTATTTTGGTGCATTGGATTGATTGTTACCAAAAGGCAGACTTAGTGCAAGCGACTGAAAAAATTGCCCAGGGTTTCGAACGTCATTTGAAAGGATTCGTAAAGTGAATACTGCTGAATTAACAAGCCAGATTACCGCGCCTGAGACCTCTAGCGGGCTAATTTCATTGATGAATTTTGAACGTCAAACAGGCGTAGACATGCAAATTAATATGCTGGAAATTACCGCCTTAGTCTTAATTGCACTTGCAACACTGATGTGTCTTTATCGTTTATTATTTGGCCCGACTAATCCGGATCGCATTGTCAGTGCTGATGCTTTATCGGTCATTGCAACCATCATGCTATGTATTATCGCAGCCATATTCCAAAGTGTCTTGTATTTAGATGTGGCATTAATTTATGGCGTGTTGTCCTTTGTGGGCATTATTGCTCTAGCACGTGCTATAGAAGGAGATAGGTCTTGAGACTGATTGCCGATCTATTTCTTTTGTTAGGTGCCTGCTTTGTTTTCTTGGGGGCGTTGGGTTTGATTCGAATGCCGGATGTTTATAATCGTATTCAGGCGGGTACCAAAGCAGTAACCCTGGGCGCTATTGCCATATTTATCGGAATTGGTTTTTTGTTTCCTCAGTGGTGGGCAAAATTACTCGTTATCATGGGCTTCATTTTATTGACTAATCCCGTGAGTTCATCAGCCATTGCCAGAGCTTTCTTTGCCTCGGGTGTTAAACCCTGGCATCGAATGGGAACTCCTACGATAGCTTCCTCAGACTATTTTGCCGAGGCATCGGAACAAGCGCCTAAATCGGATACTGCAACTGCAAACTCTGCTGATGCTAACAATGCTGATATCAATAAGGAGACATCGAAATGATCTGGATTGTCTCTTTCATTGTTCTCATTATGCTAGCTGCGGCGCTGGCAGTGCTTATTTTGCCCAATATGCTGGCAGCAGTGGCAGCATCTTCAGTCGTTTCTCTGGCTTTGGCGGTTTTATTTGCCTTAATGAAGGCGCCCGATGTTGCCATGACAGAAGCCGCCATTGGTGCGGGTTTAAGTAGCTTATTATTAGCCATGGGGCTGAGGCGTTTAGGTTTGTGGCAATTAGACAAGTCGGATCTTGAGCAGAGCGGAAGGAAAAAATAAATGCGTAATGTAGCCGGTTTACTTTTTTCAGGTGGTTTGGCCTTTTTGTTATTAGTGCTTCTGGCACAATTACCTTTTGGGCATCCAGTGATGCTCTTGGGTAATGATATTATTCAAAATGCCCCTAACGACGTTGCGACTGCGAATATTGTCGCCTCTGTTTTATTAGCCTATCGTGGTATTGATACCCTGGGTGAGCTGGCTATTTTATTTACGGCAGCAGCAGGTGTTGGTTTGTTGCTGGGTAGTAAAAACTATCAATTGTCATCTGAAAAAACAACAGCACAAGCATCAGACAGCGGCTTTATCTCCACTCGTGCTGCTGACTTAATGATGCCCCTATTAATGCTGGTGGGCTTTTATATTATCTTTTATGGACATTTAACGCCGGGTGGTGGTTTTCAGGGCGGTGTTATTTTAGCGATCGCTTTTTTTCTACCGGTGTTGGTTCGTCCTGGCAAAAAGTTGGATCATAAAATGATAACGATAATAGAAGGGCTCGCAGGCGGTGGATTTATTTTAATCGGTCTATTGGCAATGTTTTATGATAAGCCCTTTCTACAGCCTTTCATGAATGGTTTTTTAGGCAATGGTGATATTGGCAGTCTATGGTCAGCGGGTACTTTACCCTTATTGTATTTAGCGGTGGGTTTAAAAGTGGGTGCTGAATTAGCGGGATTGTTAATCACGCTTGCTGAGACACCTGCACTCGACAAGGATGGCCAATAATGACTTTATCAGCTATTGAGATGGTACTTTATAGCGGTGCAATTGGCTTATCAATGATTGGCCTTATGGGACTATTATTAATTGATAATATTTTTCGTATGTTATTGTCCTTAGTAATGCTGGAAGCGGGGGTTAATTTATTATTGATCTTGAGTGGTTTCTGGGAAACCGGCGTTGCACCCATTTTAATCAATGCGACGAGCTTTGACTTGCTAATGAATGACCCCGTTCCTCAGGCGCTAGTTCTAACTGCAATTGTCATTGGTGTGGGTATTCAAGCTCTGGCTTTGGCCATGATCATCCGAATAAAACAACATTATGGCACCCTAGACATGACACTCATCCGTCAATACCTGGAACGCGATATCGCCCAGAGTGCAGGTGTTGCCATTCCGGGCAGTGTGGACAGCCCTGAGCAGATGAACAGTCCTAAGCAGGTGAACAGCCCTGAGCAAGTGAACAGCCCTGAGCAAGTAAACAGCCCTGAGCAGATTGAACAAACAGTGGCACGAGGCAAGAACAATGACTAATATTACTCTATTCGTTGTACTGCCCTTATTGGCCGCATTTTTAATGCCGGTTATAGCCCGTTTTTCTCAAGTGTTAGCAAGAACCGCAGGCTTATCAGTCCTCGTATTATCCATTTTAATTGTCTTGAGCCAGTGGGGTAATGTTGATACCAAGGCTGTCGCATTTACCATTGGTGGTTACCAACCCCCTATGGGGATTGTTTTTTATGTTGACCAGCTCTCGCTACTTTTTGCCTTATTGATTCCGGTCATGGTATTGCTCTTTTGGCCATGGAACCGCGTCACACATATCCGTGAATACTCTTTGATGATGTTATTAACGGCCTCGGCTTCAGGTTTAGTTCTCAGTGGTGACTTGTTCAATATTTATGTTTTTTATGAACTGATGGCCGTCGCTTCCTATGGCCTGGTAGCGAGTTCCAATGCATCGACTAGACTATCGAGTGGTGCAACCATTGCCGCAGCATTTAGATACTTATTATTAGGCAGCGTCGGCTCAGTGATGTTTCTACTGGGGATCGCCATTATCTATACCCAAACCGGCACCTTGAATCTGGCGCATTTGGCCTTATTAGCACCAGAAAAATTAAACAACTTAATTGGCTTATCAGCCTTTGCCTTGATTTTAGTCGGGGTAGGAGTCAAAGCCGAATTATTCCCTGTTAACTCATGGGTGCCTGAAGTCTATGGCAGTATCTCAACACGTCTAGCCTCTTTAATGGCAGGTTTGTTGTCTAAGCTAGCCGTTATTGTCATTGTGCGCTTGTTGATCTTGATTTTCCCTCAGCCGGAAGCATTGCAGTTGATGGCGATACTGGGCATTTTGGGTGTACTGACAGGCGAGTTAGTGGCTTGGCGAGCGAAAGATCTGATACGGATGCTATCATTTTCCTCAATTGGTCAATTGGGATTGATTTTCCTGGCCTTTTCAATTCCCGGCGAAATGGGCTTAATGGCTGGCTTAGCACTGGTGTTTCACCATATGCTGGTCAAGCCGGCCTTATTTATGCTGGCTGAGAGTTGGTCCGGTCCATTGGATAATCTCGTCGGTTTGGCAAAGCGTTCTCCCATTTCAGTGGCGCTATTTGTTTTGTTAATACTTTCTATGTTGGGTGTGCCTCCTTTGCCGGGTTTCTGGGCAAAATATTTACTGATGCTTGGTCTCTCAGCACAGGCGGATTCTATCTATAGTTTCGCTATGATGGTCGTCCCTTTAGCGATGGTGATCGAAGTGTCTTATTTGTTCCGAGTGGTCAATATCCTTTATAAAAAGCCTTGTGCTAACACACCAACAGCCAATGAGCGTGGCCTAAAAGTGCAGCGGGCGATGGACTTTAACATTGCTCTGGCTGTGGGCTTTGTATTATTGCTTATTACCATTCAGTTGCCAGCTACGTCTGATAAGCTCAGTTCACTGGCTAAGCAAACAGGTGATCGGGAGCATTACATTCAAACGGTCTTTCCAGGATCGGCATTGACAGGAAAAATACAATGACCGTATTAGATCAACTACTGCTATTTTCTGCTTTAAGTACGCTGGTCATTATTGGCCTGAATCGACTGGCATGGGTCGATAAGTTATCGCCTGTGTTCTATGCTATTGCCCTGTATTTTTTGATACAAATGTCAGGGCTGGGTTATGGCGAACAATCAAGTGTTAGCGCTTCGTTTCAATTAACAGTTCTAGGTGAAACCTTGCATTGGCGTTTTGATGCAATTTCCTGGTTCTTTGCTCTTATCACATTAATTTCTGCCTTGTTTGCTGCCGTCTATATGAGTGGTGCCTGGGGGCAATATTATCGTGAAAAAACATCGCCTGCTGCTAGTGGCACTTTACATATTGCTTTAGCACTCAATGTACTTGCCATGCTAATTTTATTGGCCAGTGGTGATTTGCTGTCCTTATTTATCGGTTGGGAGCTTGTGAGTTGGGCCAGCTTTATGATGATGGCGCTGAATCCTGAAAAATCAGCTCGTAAAGCTGCAATAAAGTATATTATTTATGCCATGGCCGGAGCGATGGCATTTCTGATGGCCATTGCTATGACATATACCCTGGCTGGATCACTCGAATATGCACAAGTGGCGAAAGCCTTTGTTAATGCATCCAATACACAAATTGTCATGCTGACACTATTATTTGGTCTGGGCTTTGGCATTAAAATGGGTGTCATTCCTTTTCATCTTTGGCAGGCCAAAGCCTATGCCGAAACCCCGGGTGGTGGGGCTATTTTTCTTGGCGCTATCTCAGCACGCATGGGGCTTTTTGCGCTCGTTATTGTCATCGTGCAATTAGTGGGTCTGACCCGCTTGCATGACATTGCAATCCCCTATACCTTTTTAAACCTGCAAACGACCCTGGCTTGGATTGGCGCTTTAACTACGATAATTCCCACCTATATTGCTTTACAACAAAATGATGCGCGGCATTTGCTCGCATGGCATGGTGTGGGTCAAGGCGGCTATATGCTATTGGGCGTCATGATTGCTGACAATATTGGTTCTGCCGGTGGCTTGATGCACGTGTTTAACCATGCCACTTATCAGGCTGCTTTGTTTATGACCGTTACCGCCGTTATTTATCGTACCGGTACCTCAGATTTTGGCAAATTGGGTGGTCTGGTGACACAGATGCCATTGACCTTTTTAGTCATGGTGATCAGTATTATTGGTTTAGCCGGTTTACCGCCAATGAATGGCTTTGTGTCAAAATGGTTGATTTACCGTTCTTTATTATTAGAGGGACAGCCCTTTTTATTCGTAGCCGCAGTGATAGGTACACTAGGTACTATATTGTCTGTGTATAAACTGGTACACAATACTTTTCTGGGACAAATCAGAGTAGAACATCATGAAGTGCGTGAAGCACCTTTGACCATGTTATTGCCGATGCTGGGATTAGCAATCATTATTTTTGCGACGGGTATGATGCCTGGTATCGTGTTGGACTGGGTTGCCTCAGCACAGAGTGCGATAGGTCTTACTCCAATAGCACATAGTCTTGGCGGGATTAACTTGGCTGCCGGCGGTTTGGATATGCTTTGGGTGACGGGTATTTTATTCTATGGTCTGGCAGTGGGGGCAATTATCTTTTATGTCTTTGGTGGCAAGGCCAAACGGGTGCATCAATACGACAACTATGCCGGTGGCCATTTTCTGACCAGTCAGGTGCGTTATCATTATAGCCATCATTTTTATGCCGGTTTAATGCACTTAATAGGCGGCTGGTATCGACAGGTTTTTATTAAATTGGAACGCGCTATGGTTTCACTTGTTAGCTTTTCATCACAAATGGCAGAAAACTTTTACCGCAGCAAACAGCCGGTGATGTTATTGGCTGCGGTGATGCTTTTTGCTTTATGGTTTGTTATCGGAGGCGCCTCCGATAGTGTGCCCAATAGTTTGGTACAAGGGGGCATAAATTAATGGATGCAATAACTGCAAGTGTCGTCTCTGAACACTCCATTATGACTGTGTTAGCACAGCTTATATTGATGCCTCTGATCGCCTTTATTGCCGGCCTGATCATGGTGCTCATGCATCGTAAAATTGCGGCTCGTTTACAGCGCCGTATAGGACCACCATTTTTTCAGCCAGTGTATGATATTGTTAAACTGTATAGCAAGGAAACGCAAATATCCCATGGCTTAATTCATGATATTGGTATCGTGGTTGCTGTCGGCGGTTATGTCGCAGCCGTGATTTTACTACCTGTCCCGGGGATGGATGGCATTGCGGATAAAGGGGGCATTATCACTCTGTCTTATTTTTTGATGATCCCGTCTTTAGGCATGGCATTAGGCGTTGGACAATGTGCTAATCCCAATGGCTCTATCGGTATTTCTCGTGCTTTAACGGCGATGCTGGCCTATGATATTCCTTTTATTATTGTCGTGTTTGGTGTGGCCACGCACTATCAAAGTACGTCTTTAGTGGGCATGATCGAATATCAGCAGGCGCATCAATGGGGTGTTTTTGAAATGCCCTTATTGGCGGCAGCGGGCTTGTTTACCTTGCAGGGCATGATGGGTAAGCAACCCTTTGAAATTTATGTTGCCCCCGCTGAAATTGCCACGGGTCCTATGGTTGAGATGAGTGGTAAGTTTATGGGGGGACTGTTTGTCATGCAGTCTTTTCAGTTTTATGTGGCCAGTGTTTTGTATGTCTCCTTATTTCTAGGTGGTGGCGAAAATTGGTTTGAATTTTTATTAAAGGTATTTTTTGTGGTGGAAATCCCCATTTTTATCGCCTTTTTGTTTCCCCGATATCGGACTGAAGATATGGTACGCATTATGTGGAAATGGCCAGTGATGGTCGCATTAATTGGTATTGCATTTGTGATGTAACATTTTTTGGCTGTTGCTATTTACGCTGCAACCTTTTATGAGTTGTAACCTTTTATTTATGAGTTGTAACCTTTTATTTATGAGTTGTAACACTTTTGAGTAACGATATGAGTGAAATTGGAAACATTCCGGTTACCACCGGCAATGATAAGAAACGTAGCAATCCATTGGCCAATGTATTTGATGAGCTGATTCGGTTTTGTCAGGCACGATCTATGTTTATGTTGCATTATTGTACCGGCTGCGGTGCGATTGAATTGCCACCTGCAATGACCTCTCGTTTTGATATGGAACGCTTAGGAATTCAGCCGATGGTGACGCCACGACAGGCAGATATTCTGCTGGTGACGGGGTATGTGTCGGTGAAAACATTAAAACGAGTGATTTTGACTTATGAGCAGATGCAGTCACCGAAGTATGTCATTGGTATTTGTTCTTGCACGGTAAATGGGGGCATGTATTGGCAGAGTTATGCTACCGCTAAAATTTTGAATGAGTATATGCCGGTGGATGTTTATATCGCAGGCTGTATGCCGAGACCGGAAGCTGTGATCAGCGGTTTACGTCGTTTGATGGGGAATATTGAGAACGGCAAGGCAAATGGCTGGAAGGATTATTATCAGCGTTATGATTACTATCTTGGCAATCAGCAACATTTATTTGGTGATGATTGGCAGACACCGACGGATATTATCGGTGAAGCGAATTTTTATGATTTGAAGGGTGATGAGACTTGTGGTGAGCATACTAAAATTTTGGAACAGCATCAGGTGCCGCTAGAACCTTTGCCTATGCAGATTAAGTTTTAGGGGTGTTGTGTTGGTAAGTTGAGTTTTGTAGCTATCGAGTTGGGTGCTTTAAGTGAATACTGTTAATTGTAAACTCACGAAATTAAACATTAAAAATTAAACATTTTCTTTTAAAGATTGAGATTAAGTGATATGAATTGTGATGAGATTAATGTCTGGCTGGATACTTTGCTCAATGAAATACATGAGATAAAAGTGATCCGTAAAAGTGAGCGGCGTCTGCGTGTGGATGTGGATGCCAGTTCCTTGCCAGCATTATTGGAACTCTTAAAAGGTAAGGCATCTTATGTGCACCTCTCGGCGATCAGTTGTGTGGACTGGCCGGATGATGAGGAGTTTGAGTTGGTTTATCATTGCTGGTCTTATGAAGCAAAGTCTTTATTGTCTGCCCATACGCGCATTCCCCGTAATAGTGGTGAAGATTTAGCGCGTTATGTATCGGTGTATGATATTTATAAACCTGCGGGTTTTTTCGAGCGTGATATTTATGAGATGTATGGGGTGTATTTTGAAAGTAGTCCCTATATGGAGAAATTTATTCTGACAGAATGGAATGGACCACCACCGATGCGTAAGGATTTTGATGCAGAAGCCTACGTGAATGAAACCTTTAATTGGGCGGAATATAATCCTCAATGGTTGCAGGATATTACGGATGAGGGTGGTGGTATTGCTATTCGTCCTGAGGATATTCGTAAATGAGACCAGAAAATTATCAGGCGGTGAGTCTGCCCTGCAGTAATGAGTATGAGCTTTTTATCGGCCCGAATCATCCCGGTATTGAAGGGAATTATGCCTTTAAGCTAAAACTGGATGGTGATCGAGTGCTCTCGGGCAAGGCGGATGCTGGCTACTTGCATCGTGGCTTTGAAAAGTTGATGGAAGGGCGTTTGTGGATTCAGAATCTGGCCATTGTGCCACGTATCTGTGTGCCTGATCCGGTACCGATGGAAGTGGTTTATTCTTTGTCGGTAGAGGCAATTGAGAATACCGAAGTACCTGAGCGGGCGCAGTGGATCCGTGTCATGCAATTGGAATTATCCCGTGTGGCATCACATTTGTTTACCTTTGGTGGCCATGCTGCGACCACCGGCATGTATACGCCCAGTTTTTGGGGAGTGGCAGATCGGGATCTGGCGCTGGATTTATTTGAAGAGTTAACGGGTGGCCGAGTTTATCATATTTATAATATTCCCGGTGGCGTGCGACGGGATATTCCCGATGGGTTTTTAGATCGTTTAAGTCAGTATTTGGACTATCTGGAAAGCCGTCAAAATGATTATGATAATTTGTTATTCACTAACCTAGTGTTTGTTAAACGAGCCCGTGATATTGGTTGTTTAAATCAGGAAAATGCGTTGGAATGGGGTGTGACAGGGCCTAATCTTAGGGCGACAGGGCTTGCCTTTGATGTGCGCCGTGATGATCCCTATTTGATTTATGATAAGTTAGATTTTGATATTCCGGTGCAAACAGCCGGGGATTGTCTGGCACGCATCTTAGTGCGTCGTGATGAATTATTTCAAAGTGTGCGTATCTTGCGACAAATTATTAAGCATCTACCCTCGGTAAAAGGCCCGGTGCGTACGCCCATTCCTAATCCTTTGGCCTGGAATGTGAAAGCCGGTGAAAGTTATAGTCGAGTGGAATCCTCTAAGGGTGAACTTGCTTATTATACCGTGTCTGATGGTGGCGATATGCCTTATCGAGTACATGTGCGGGGGCCTTCGTCTATGCATGCGGTGCAAGTGTTAGAAAATATGTCAGTGGGAGAGCGTATTGAAGATATTGCTCAGATAATGTTTTCTCTGGATGCTTGTCCTCCGGAGGTGGATCGCTAATGAAAAAAATTCGTCATGAAGATACTGGCAGTATTTTAAATCCGCTGAAAAATCTACAGTTTTTTGCGCGCAAGCCTGTCACTGAGTCACTGGAACCGCGTCCGGCGGCAAAAATTTATCGAGGTTTTCACCTCAATGATATGGATAAGTGTATCGGTTGTAGCACTTGCCAAAAGATTTGTGATAATGCAGCTATAACCATGGTGACTGTCCCGGCACTCAAAAATGATCCGGTGAATGGTATTCGCAATTTGCGTCCAGCGATTGATTATGGCCGTTGTTGTTGGTGTGCCTTATGTGTTGATATCTGCCCGACGGGCGCGATTGAGCTGTCCCGAGAATATGTGCATACCTGTGATGGTGATGAAATCGATAGTTATTTTGTCCTGCCTCAGGCTCTCGGCATTCATGGTACTGTGCAGGAAAAAGGCTGGACCAAAACGATAACGAATGATCTGTTGGATCGTACTCGCACCGATATGGAAGAAATAACGCCTGAGGCTAGGGTGGATAATTTTTCAGAAATCGTTAATGGTTTTACCGATGAACAAGCAGTTTTAGAAGCATCGCGTTGCGTACAATGTGGTATGTGCCATGACTCCTGTCCCACTCACATGCATGCACCTGAATACATTCGTGCTATCTGGAAAGGCAATGTCGAAGAAGCAGTAGAGTGGATGTATGAAACCAACCCTTTCTCTCATGTCTGCGGGCGGGTCTGTACCCATCGTTGTGAAACGGCCTGTTCTTTAAATCAGACTGGATTGCCACAAGGGAGTGAGCCCATTGCTATTCGCTGGTTGAAGCGTTATGCCATGGATGCTGTGCCTCATGAGCGTATCAAAGAAATAGTGGCAAAGAAAAAAGCCTCGGTTAAAACCGGTAAGAAAATAGCCATTATTGGCGCAGGGCCTGCGGGACTAACGACCGCTTTTGATTTAGTTAAACAGGGTCATGAAGTGCAAGTTTATGAAGCCTTGGCAAAAGGTGGAGGCATGACACGTTATGGCATTCCTTTTTACCGCTTGCCGAATTCAGCTCTGGAACGGGATATTGATATTATCCAATCCATGGGTGTTAAAATCCAATATGATACACGCATTGGTAGCGACCTGACGATGCAACAATTAAAGCAAGATTTTGATGCGGTGGTGTTAGCCATTGGCTTACAATCGGGCCGTTCAACCCGTATTCCGGGCTCAGAACATCAGGATTGTCATAGTGCGGTAGAATTATTAAGAAAAATAGGCCATGATCAGATAGGGAGCAATCCTGGTTTTAAGATTCCCAAGCGTGCAGTGGTGATTGGTGGTGGTAATGTTGCCATGGATATAGCGCGTAGTTTAGCGCGCTACCAGAAACAACAATTTAATGCTGTAGAAGTTATCGTAACGGCGATTGATGAACTGGCTAAATTTCCTGCTGATAAAGAAGAAATTAAAGAATCACTCGAAGAAGGGATTCAAATTATACCTTCACGTGGGCCACAGGAAGTATTGCTTGAAGATAATCATGTCAGAGGTTTAAGAACCTGGCGAGTAACATCAGTGCATGATGAGCAAGGTCGCTTTGCACCGCAATATGATGACTCTGATGAGCAAATTTTCACAGCAGATATGGTTATTGAAGCGATTGGTCAAATGGCCGAGGTGGATTTATTGGGTGAAGATTTGACCGAAGAGTTGGATTGGGAGCGTGGACGTATTAAAATCAATGACAATGGACACACATCGGTTGCCTGGTTATGGTCAGCAGGTGATTGTGTCAGTGGCCCAGATGTCGTACATGCTGTGGCGGATGGTCATCGGGTAGCAGATAGTATTAATGAGAATATTTAAGAGTTAATAATATGAATAAGCAATCACAAGGGCATGTGTCAGGCAAAGAAAAATTACAGGCCTGCACGACATTGCAAGAGATTCTTGAACAAGCCACTGACTTTGAGCGCACAGCACGAGATTTTTATGCGGCACTTGCGCCTAAAGTCAGTAAACGCATTCGCTTTTTGGTCGATGAATTAGTGATTGAAGAGCAGGCGCATTATGATCTATTTCTTGATTTGGCCAAAGATCCGGATGTAATACATCAGATCCATATTAAGATTAATGTACCATCCAGTAATAAACGTTTTTCGGATTGTATTCAATTACCCGAATTAGGTGAGAATCCAGATGACCAGACGATTTTACAATACGCCTTGGGACGAGAACAGGCGGCAATGGATCAATATCATGCCTTAGCAGAAAGTACGCCTGAAGGCCCCTTAAAGGACGTATTTGTATTTCTAGCTCAGGAAGAAACTGAGCATAAAAATGAGTTGGAAAAAATTTACTATGAAGTCGTCCATAGCGGTGGCGTTTAGAGTAGGCCTATGGGGTTGATAAAACGACTAAAAAACTTTTTTCAATTTCTTCAATTCTCAAGTTCAGCAGATAAATACAGCGGTCAAATAAACAAATGGCATGCCAAAAAAAAGTTTGAGCATGAGCAACTCTCATGGCCGGAACAAAACCAGGACTTGTGCAATGAGTTAGAAGATACTTATTATCAGTATTTTATCGGCGTTAATTCACTATTAAACACGCAGCTAAATACATTTGAACAAAATGTTATCAACTCCCTTGAGAAGGCGCTAAAGCAGAATTATGCCTTTGCAGAAGATATTCCCCGACTCCCTGATGTTATTCCGCGTTTAATTCATCTGTTTAGAGATACCAACTTCACCTGGAAAGAGGTAGCTCATGAGATTGCTCTGGATCCAGTTTTTCTTGTCGGTATTGTTAAAATTGCTAATAGTCCTGCTTATAACCTACAGGCTGAAGCTGATCAACTCGAACATATTCTCGTACAATTGGGCTTGCAAGAAGTTAAAAAAGTGATGATGAAAGTAGCCTTAAAACCCATATTAGATGTTGAGGGTGGATATTTTCTGAAACATTCCGGAACAAAAATATGGGTGCATTCCATAAAATCAGCAGAGGCCTGTGCTAGTTTGGCAAATTCATATCATGAAGAAGTATTTAATGCCTATTTAGTGGGCTTGATACATAATTTAGGCCAGACAATCATAGTGACAAAAATGAATGATGCCGAAGATTTTTCCGTGCCACGTTCGCTCTTGTTTAAAGAGCAATTGCTGGACATTGCCAAACAAATTTCTCTGATAATTGCACAAAGTTGGGACATGGATGAAAGTATTATTGATGCCCTAAATGAACAGCGGTATAAAAACCCTGCAGAGATCAAGAGCGCCTTAGGACAGATTCTCTGTGAAGGCTCAGCAGTGAGTAAGCAACATATTCTTGTCTTTGAAAATCGTTGGCAAATAACGGTAGATAGGGCTGAAGATAGCACTGTAGATAAAACAGGAAATGAATTTGAAGAGGCTTATCACAAGCTGGACTCAATTGATTTTAGTTAGAGATAAAAGTAACAGTAAAATGAATCGAATCGCTATGAAACCCGCCCATATTTTAATTCTCATTGTTTTTAATGTATTTTTACTATCAACTGCCTGGGCTGCTGAATTAGTCAGTGAAAAAAAGCTTACGGAAAAAATAAAATCAGTTGAAACGCTAAACGACTTAGATGAAGACAGTAAAAAACAATTGCTGGATGCTTATACAAAAACCATTGATTATCTGGAAGCGATCAAAAATAATGAAAAACAAATACAGCTTTATCGTAATACCATCAAGCAAGCCCCTAATGAAATCAAACAACTGAGAAAAAAATTACAAGAACTAGAAAAACAGCAAGATAAGAAATCCACAACGCTTATTCAGACCAATAAATTTAAAAAAACCTCATTACTTGATTTAGAGCAGTACTTTGATGCCGAAGCTGCTAATTTAGAAGCGATTAAGGCGAAAAATAACGACTTAAGCCAAGTGATTAGACAAGAAATGGATAGCTCACCTGAAATCAGAACATTACTAATCGAGGCCAACCATACCTTAGAACAAAGTTTGGAAGATGAAAAGTTGGCTCCCAGTGGTGCGACGGCAGAGCATAAAAAGGCCAATCAATGGTTATTAAAAGCCCATATTGCAGAATTACGCAGTGTCATAAAAAAACTTGACCTACAATTACTCAGTCAGTCGGAACGGGTGCAACTGTTAAAACTAAAAAAAGAAGTCTCAGATTTTCATTTAGAAAAAATTCAGAAAAAAGTCAATTTACTGAAAAGTCAGGTTGATTTGAAACGTAGCAGCGAAATACAAATTACTCAGGATCTAACCCGGGAAGGGCAAGAAAAAGCTCAGGGGAAACATCTTTTGATCCAAAAAATGGCCAAGCTTAATGCTGAGTTGAGTGAAGTCATTAATGTTATGACACAAAAACTGATTCAGGTAGAAACGGGTGACGAGAATGTTTATAAAGAAACCCAGCGCTTATCAGAAGAACAGGTTAATACCAAAAAGAAGTTAGAAATAGCCGGGCTGAGCCGTATTTTAGGACAGTCTTTGCTCGAACAAAAAAAGGCCTTGCCGGATAGAAAAAAATACCTGAAAAATCTGAAAAAAAGAGAAGATAAGATTGCTGAACTGGGCTTGCAGCATATTCAGTTTCAAGACGAATTACGTAAGATAAAGAACAAGAAAGACTATCTAGCCGAGTTCATGAAAGAGGTTCCCCCCGAAGTTCAAAAAACCATCGAAGACGATTTATTAGCCCTGATAAAAATTCGTAAAGAATTATTAAAAAAAATTATAAAGATCGATGAAAGTTATCTACGGGCGATTGAAGAACTCGACTTCGCAGAAAAAAAGTTATTAATGGTCGCCGCGAGTTATGCACTATTATTGGACGAACATCTATTATGGTTGCGAAGCGCACCCGTGCTTAATTTTAGTAATATTACAGATATTCCAGCGCAGGTCGCTTTTTTTCTATTACCTTCAAAATGGGAGCTTGTCTCTAAAGACATTATACATGTGCTTAGTTCTTCCATAGCCTTGATTTTTGGTTTGCTTGTGGTCATAGCTTTGTACATAAAACGCACACGTTTTATGAAACTACTGGTGAATACTGGGAAAAAAACCCATCGTGTTAGTCAGGATAGTGTACTGCACACTTTTAAAGCATTATATTACACCTTGTTTTTAGCACTACCCTTACCGGCTGTTTTTCTGCTATTGGGTTGGCAGTTATCGCGCATGATTGATGTCTCAGATTTTTCTCGTGATTTAGCTGACGGCTTATTATTTGTTATAATCCCCTTATTTTGTTTACAATTTTTTCGCTATTTATGTGTGCCTAATGGCGTGGCAGAGGTGCATTTTAAGTGGTCGAAAAAAATGACTGACAACTTAAGCAAAGAAATGGGGCGTCTAATGGTGACCCTACTCCCCGCTATTTTTATTACCGCAGTACTTATTTCTAAAGGTGAATCATCGGTTAATGGCGGCTTGGGTCGGCTGTCATTGTTAGTTACCTTATTGACTATTGCCATTTTTCTCTATCGCTTGCTCAAGCCTAAAAGTGGTTTTTTAAGTGCTGTGGCAGATCATTCACAAGGCTGGTTTTCACGTTATCAGCGATTTTGGTTTTACCTGAGTATACTGATCACTGTGAGTTTGATGGTATTGACTATCGCCGGATATGTTTACACTGCGGGTCAGCTTACGTCTCGGCTAATTGATACCGTATGGTTCATATTTACCCTCAGTATCTTACAGCAGATGCTTCTGCGCTGGCTATTATTGACCCGGCGACGTTATGCGCAAAAAGTCGCCAATGAAAAGCATAAGCTGGCGAAGGAAAAACAGTTCAAACAAGCTCAGCAAAGTGATCGTTCTCACGAGGGACAGGAAAACATGCCTGACATTGAAGAAGAGGAGGTTGATATGGTGTCCTTGAGTGAAGACACCAATCAATTACTCAATTTGCTGTTGTTTTTATTGGGGGTGTCAGGCTTAATTGCTATTTGGATTAATTTATTACCGGCACTAGGTATTTTTGAGCAGGTGACGCTGTGGCACTATAGCGGTGTAGAAAATGGTGTTGAAAAGATGTTACCCATTACCTTAGGTAGCTTGGCGCTGGCGGCTTTAATTGCCGTGTTAACCATCGTTGGTGGTAAACGCCTGCCAGCGATCATTGAAATTGTCTTGATTCAATACACAGCTGTTAGCTCGGGCAGTCGCTATACGATTACGACACTCATAAATTATAGTATTATTGGCATTGGCTTTTTTAGCATATTTAATATTCTTGGTGCGGACTGGGCGCGTTTTCAGTGGTTGTTTGCGGCTCTAAGTGTTGGTATCGGCTTTGGCTTACAAGAAATTGTCGCGAATTTTATCAGTGGCATCATCATTCTTTTTGAGCGTCCTATTCGCGTGGGTGATTATGTGACTGTCGGTGATAATGAAGGTACTGTGAGCCGCATTCAAATTCGTGCGACCACAATTATGACCCGTGATAGAAAAGAATTATTAGTACCGAATAAGGAATTTATTACCGGACAATTATTAAACTGGTCGCTCTCAGATCCGACAGCTCGATTAATTATTCCTGTGGGTGTGGCCTATGGTAGTGATATTCCTCAGGCTAGAAAATTATTGCTGGAAGCGGCACAAGAAAATCAGCGTGTCTCAGAAGATCCGAAGCCTAGAGTCCTCTTTTTTAACTTTGGCGATAATACTTTGGATCTGCAATTGCGCTGTTTTATCCCCAATATGGATTATCGCCTAGTGACCATCAGTGAAATTAATGAAGCCATTAATGATAAGTTTAATGCGGCAGGCATATCAATTGCCTTCCCACAACGGGATATTCATCTGGATATTAAGCAGCCAATCGACATTCGCTTGCAGGATAGTCGCTTACAAGACAGTGTTTTACAAGAGCATCGTAGCTAAACAATATGATAAAATTTCTGCTTAACTCTCTGGTTCTTTTTTTATTGATTAGCTTATCATTTGTTGCATCATCTTGGGCTGATACCCTGGTTATGAATGATGGTTCTGTATTGATAGGTACAGTCTTACGACAAGAAAAAAATACTCTAAAATTTAAGACCACTTATGCGGGCACATTGGATATCAAGTGGGATCAAGTAAAAAATATTCAAACTGATAAAGTAACCACCATTATGCTAGTCACCGATGAACTGATAGAGACGCGCTTTGTCAGCAATAATGATGATGGCGTCACACAGATAAAAAAAGAAGGTGAAGAATGGCGCACTGCCTTTAAGTCAAAAAATGTTGCCTTTATTAACCCCGATTCCTGGCGTTTGGGGCAGGGTTATAAAATAACGGGCATGGCCAATCTTTCTATAAAATCACAAAAGGGTAATACCGTTAAAGATGAACTCGAAATGGATGGACGCATACAGTTTCGTAGTTTAAAAGATCGTTATACCTTCACTGGCACATTAGAAAATGACAATGCTCAAGGAACAACCACCGCAGATAACTGGCTGGTCAATGGCAAGTATGATCACTTTATTGATAAGCGTCGTTATTTAGGTGTTGTATTGTCTTTTGAACGGGATGTTTTTACGGACTTACAATTACGTACTACCATTGGCCCTCATATAGGTCATCAGTTTTTTGAGACGAAAGCCTTAAACCTCAGAACTGAAAGTGGTTTGGTGCAGGTTACGGAGGATAGAAATGATGCCGATGATCAGGATTATCTCGCTATCAATTGGTATATCAATTACGACCAGTTTTTCTTCAAAGATCTGACCCAATTCTACCATGAACAGCGGGGGCTTTGGGATGCTGAAAAAACAGGGAAAGTGACGTTCAACTCATGGACCGGGTTTCGTTTTCCACTTAAATCGGGTGTTGTTGCCAGTGCCGAAGTTGAATTGGAATACGATAGTAAGCCCAATGATCAAGTGGATAAAACCGATGCGACTTATCGAGTAAAAATTGGTTATCAATGGTAGTG
This sequence comes from sulfur-oxidizing endosymbiont of Gigantopelta aegis, assembly GCF_016097415.1. NCBI lineage: Bacteria > sulfur-oxidizing endosymbiont of Gigantopelta aegis. Next base: position 1,620,254 of record NZ_JAEHGE010000001.1, read on the forward strand.
ACGTAGCAAAGATACATATTTTTACTGAGGCACGAAGCGCATCGCCGGTTTGCTTGTCTGTGAAAAAAAACAATTGTTATGATAAACTGACAAAATTATAGATAGAAAATAGGTTGTTTATGCAATTTTTACGCAAAGATACAGTTCACTCATTACTATTGATTTGTTTACTGCTCACGTGTTTGACTTTAAGTCGTCAATCATTTTCACAGTCTAATTATGCTTACCCTATACAAAATCCAATTGCTGCAACGGTCATTGGAACACCCGATGCACTCAAAATAACCATAGATGACTTATACGATTGGCAGCCTGATTATGTTGACATGCCCAGCTCTAAGAGTCAGTTCAAACAAACGGTTGACGAAGAATATAAATTAACACTTTTCCCCAAGCGTTATATCCCCCCTGTTTTTTGGTATGAGCGAGGTGGTCTGAAATATTCGATAGCACAACAAAATATCAAAGCACCACTTATCTTTATCATTGCCGGCACCGGAGCAAGTTATCGCTCCGGTACGGTAAAAGCACTGCAAAAAGTGTTTTATCAAATTGGCTATCATGCCGTAGCCTTGAGTTCGCCCACTATTCCTAACTTTATGTACAATGCCTCAACGTCTATTATGCCGGGGAACCTCGAAGAAGATGGCGCTGATCTCTATCGTGTTATGCAAGCCATTATGAAGCAGCACAAGAATATACAAGTGTCAGACTATTATTTAACGGGTTATAGCTTAGGTGCATCTCATGCGGCATTTATTACCCGTCTGGATGAGCAGAAAAAGACTGAACAAAAAGCACATTTTCAATTTAAAAAAACCTTATTGATTAACCCGCCACTGAGCTTATTGAGTTCAGTGGATGAACTTGATGATATGTTTGAAGACAACATTCCCGGTGGTATCAATAATTTCAATCAATTTTTTCAGCGTTTTATTGGTAAAGTCTCTGATTATTATCAGCAGAATGAACAGTTAGGTTTAGGGAAAGAATTCTTGTATAAAATTTTTCAAGAGCATCCACCCACAGAAGAAGAGATGAAGGTAATGATTGGCTTCGTCTTTAGGATTGCGTCTGCCGGGATGATTTTTGGTGCTGATGTTTATAATCATCAGGGTTACATTGTCCCGAAAAATAAAGTCTCAAGTTTGACTGCTTCCAGCTCTCTTTCCAAGTATTCAAAAGTGGCACATCGGCTGGGTTTTAAAAACTATATTCAGAATGTATATCTGCCTAACTTTAAGAAAAAAACAGGGCTGTCTGAGCAGCAATTAATAGAACAGTCTAGTTTAGAGTCCATCAAAGGGTATTTACAGCAGGCGAAAAATATTACCATGATGCATAATTTGGATGATCCTATTTTAAAGTCAGGTGAAATTGAAACGCTTATATCACTCTTCCCTGATAGGACTATCATCTATCCCCATGGAGGGCATTTAGGTAATATAGAATTCAAACAAAATGTACTCGACATGGTTAAATTTTTTCAAAGCGATGCACTGAAAAGAAAGTCATCAAGCGATAAAATATCGATGCACACCGCCGGAGAAATGCAATGAAAATATCATTTTTCCGTATAGGCCGTTATTTTTTGATTGCGGTGAGTTTTATTGTTCTCAATGGTTGTAGTTCAGTCGCCACTCAAGACACAGAAGGCCCTTTTGTTGTGCATGAGACAGAACATAATGAGCCTGCAATGAATACTCTTGAGACTTTGGGGGTTGATGAAAATACCATCCATGCAGTGGACATTTATGACCCCTGGGAAGGAATGAATCGTAGCATTTATAACTTTAATGCTCAGCTGGATGACTATCTTTTATTACCCGTCATAGATGGTTATCAGCGTTATATTCCTTTGTTTTTACGTCAAGGCATTCATAATATCTACCGTAACTTTTCTTCCTTCAATCATACTGTAAACTCTGGATTGCAACTAAAAGGTAAGGCGACGCTTAATAATAGTTTGCGCTTTATCTCAAATTCAACCATCGGTATTTTGGGCGTTTTTGATGTGGCAACTGGCATGGGATATCCTGAGATGCAGGAAGATTTTGGTCAGGTATTGGGCTATTGGGGCGTGAGTGAAGGACCTTATCTGGTATTGCCATTTTTTGGGCCTTCCAATTTGCGTGATGGCACAGGACTCGTTGTTGATTTTTATATTGCTGAAATTTATCTTCAAGAATTTGGTATGAATGAAGGTTCAGAGGCTTGGCTATATTTTTATTATGGCTTAATGGGTATCGATCAAAGAGACAAAGTAGACTTTAGATACTATGATTCGCTAACACCCTTTGAATATGACTTTATTCGCATGATGTATACTGCGCAACGGCGTATTTTGATTGGTGGTAGAGATGTCGGCAAATAGCCTTGAATATTGTATTTTTTAGACATTGGAGTTTTTCTTATCAATTCAAAAATTATACTCTGTCATGAATGTGACCTAATTGTTCAAAATCAGAGTATTGCTGAGGGGAGCAAGCTGCTCTGTCCTCGCTGTGAACATGTCTTGTATCGTCACAAATACAATACCATCAACACTTCACTTGCCTATACCCTCACTGCCTTGATTTGCTTTTATCCGGCAGTAACAGAATCCATTATGAGCCTGAATATGGGCGGCCTAGAACAGCAACAGAGCCTGATTGGTGGGGCTTATGTGCTACTCGAAGAGCAATATTATCTCGTGGCTATTTTAACCTTGATGAGTAGCTTACTGCTGCCCTTATTACGTTTGCTTTTGTTACTTTACGTCACCTTTAGTCTGAGTCTTAATTACTTTCATAATAATTTATTTTGGTCATTTCGTTTATATCGTCACATTGAAGAATGGGGCATGTTAGATGTTTATATGCTGGGTATCATTGTCTCGGTAGTAAAAATGTTATCCATGGCCGAAATTCAGCCCGGCTTTGGTTTATGGGCTTATGCTGCGTTATTGCTGACTTCTATTATGGCGACCACCACTTTAAATGAACACGAAGTCTGGGCTTTATTATTGAAGAAAAAAGGTCAATTGCTGAACAATAATGGAGTGAAATCGGCTTGAACTCATCGGCATCCAAGGTCATAACAGGCAAAGACGCAGGACTGGTGCTTTGCACGGAATGTCATGCAATCTATCAACATATCCCCGATGTTGATTCGCAATGCACTTGTTGCGGTGCCCAATTGCATCAACGTAAACACAATAGCCTCAACCGAACTTGGGCCTTATTGATTGCCTCCATGATCTTGTATATTCCTGCGAATGTGCTGACAATCATGAATGTGATTTATTTTGGCAAAGACGACCCCTCCACCATTATGGGCGGAGTCATTTTGCTGATTCAATTGGGATCTTACTCCGTAGCATTTGTTGTTTTCGTTGCCAGTGTGGTGGTTCCCATCTTTAAAATGTTGGGTATTCTGATGATTTTATTGTCGCTAAAATACCGTTTTAATATGACCGATAGACAGCGCATTCGTTTGTTTCGCTTTATTGAGTTTATTGGCCGTTGGTCAATGCTGGATATTTTTGTTATCTCAATACTTGCAGCGTTAGTCAATATTAGTGGTGTAGCAGTGATCACCGCTGGTCAAGCTGCAACTGCTTTCGGCACTGTCGTCGTGTTAACGATGTTGGCGGCAAACAGTTTTGATACTCGTTTGCTTTGGGATTGTAAAACACAAGATTAAATAATAAAAATGAATAAAAACCAAAATACTACACCAGATTCGGGGCAATTTTCTAAGCCCAAAATCAGTGCTAAGAAGAGCTACTCACCTATATGGATTTTACCCATTGTTGCGCTATTGATTGGCCTGGCATTAATAGGTAAAAGCTATTTTAACGCGGGGATCATGATTACTCTTCAAGTGCCTACGGCAGAGGGGATTGAAGTAGGCAAAACCAAGGTTTTATACAAGGGAATTGTCACTGGGGTGGTTAAAAATAGAACTGTGACCGAAGATCTACAAAATGTCATTTTACATATTGAAATGGACAAAAGAACTGAACGAGTGCTCAACGTTAATGCAAAATTCTGGGTCGTAGAACCAAGGATTTCATTATCAGGTGTCTCTGGTCTGGATACCATTCTCAGCGGTCGCTACATTGCCATTGATACTGGCGACAAAGGTAAATCAAAGCAAGACTTTATTGCTTTGACCATACCACCACCGCCTTCATCAGATACACCGGGCTTACATATCAAATTGCGCCTCAATAGCTTGCAATCGATCGATCGAGGTACACAGATTTATTATCGCCAGATCCCCGTGGGTGAAGTGACTAATTATACCTTGGAAGAAGGTAATAGTGAGATACATGCCTGGGTTTTGATTAAGCCCGAATATGCTCGTTTGGTCAAAGAAAATTCCCGTTTTTATAATGTCAGTGGTGTGAAAATTGACGCGGGCTTATCCGGCGTGAAAATTGAAATGGAATCTATTGTGTCACTCTTGGCCGGAGGTATTGGATTTTATAACCCACAGGAGACTGAACAAGTTTCTCAGGCAAAAAAAGGCGCGTTCTTTTTATTATACAGTGATTTTGAAACTGCTAAGGTAGGGATTCCCATTGTTTTGCGCTTGAAAAATGTGGATACGCTACAGGAGAATGTGACCGAAATTAAGTTTCAAGGACATAAAATTGGTCGTATTGGTGAATTTGCTTATGATAAGCAGAGCAATGAAACTATCGTGCTTGCCTATATCGATCCTCTAATGGAAAACGCACTCAAAGAAGAAACCCAATTTTGGCTGGTTAAACCCAGCGTTAGCCTGCTAAAAATTTCAGGACTGGATGCCTTGTTAAATGGCAATTACATTCAAATGCGACCGGCACTAAAAGGGCAGGCAAAGCGAGAATTTAAAGTATTGGAGTCAAAGCCTTTATCGTCTAATAGCGTACCGGGTTTACATCTTGATATAGATGCTAATTTGTTGGGGTCAATCACTCAAAACTCACCCATTTATTTCAAAAATATTCAAATCGGTCATATCGAAGGATATAAACTCAGTGACGATAGCAAAACAGTACAATTAAGAGCATTTATTGAGCCTGACTATGCGAAGTTGGTTAAAAAACACAGCCGTTTTTATGATGTCAGTGGCTTTAATGTCTCAGGTGGTTTGTCTGGTATTAAGGTTGAAGTTGAATCATTGGTTTCGCTACTAAAAGGCGGCATTGCCTTATACACTCCAGAGCTTGAAAAAACACCAGAAAATAGCCGTAATGGCGACCGTTTTAAGCTTTACAAAAACTTTGAAGAGGCAAAAGTTGGCTTTGAAATTCACTTAATATTTGATTCTGCCAATGGTTTGGTGGCGGGTTCAACAAAAGTCATTTACAAAGGAATCGTATTAGGTGTTGTGCAAAAAATCACGCCCAATAAAGGCCGGCAAACAGTCACAGCACGGGTTGTTTTAGATCCGATAGCAGAGGATTCAATGCTGGAAGATACTCAATTTTGGATGGTTAAACCTAAGGTATCACTGGGTGAAATAGCAAATTTAGAAACCTTGATTAATGGTGACTATATTACCCTGAGAATTGGTGTCAGCAAGAAAAAGAAAAATAACTTCATCGTCTCGCAACGCAGGCCGCCTTTTAATGATAACTATCCAGGCCTGCATTTAAAATTGACCAGCACTCAATTAGGTTCAGTGAGTGTCGGCGCACCCGTTATGTTTAATCGTATTAAAATTGGTGATGTCCAATACTATGAATTGGCGCAAGATAGACAAAACATCAATATTCTAGTCCATATTTGGCCACAATATATGGATATTGTCAGGCAGGATTCTCGGTTTTATAATGCTTCAGGGGTGCAATTGGACGCGAATTTAGCTGGAATTAAAATACATACTGCGTCAATTGAAAGCATTTTAAGAGGTGGTATTGCTATTTACAATCCCCATCAAATAGCCTTCCATCACCAGAAAACACATAAGACAGCTAAGCATAAAAGCAAGGCGAAAAAAACTCAAAAAAAGCATAATGCCATCGCTAATGGCACTTTTTTTAATCTGTTTAATGATCTCAATGCGGCACGTTTAAATGCCTTTTATGTGCAAGTTCAATTTAAAAAATCCAAAGGCCTCGTCATTGGTAGCAAAGTGCAATATCGAGGCATCAGCGTCGGTGTGGTGGAAAATATTCGCCTTAATCAGCAAGATTCCGAATCCGTTATAGTGACTTTGGAATTGGATGATTTATTAAAATCAAAACTAGGTAATGACTCCCAATTTTGGATCAGAACCGCTAAACTGGGTTTGGCTAGAACAGAAAACTTGGATACTTTAGTTAAGGGTAGCTTTATTAGCATTAACCCAATTAAGCACAGCTCAGAAAAACCACTGAATAAATTCACGACGAGTAATTTGCCAGTTTTTATCGGCTTAGAAGAGCAACCACTGATTCATCAGACGGAGAATGGTTTTAATATCAGCCTGACCGCCTCACGATTGAGCTCTATTAAAACCGGTGATCCGGTATATTATCGTCAGGTAAAAGTGGGCGCTGTTGTGGGCTATGAACTGGCTGATACTGCTGATCAAATTCTTATTCATTTACGGATTCGTAATCGTTTTAAACCCTTGATACGAGAGAATAGCAAATTTTGGCATGCCAGTGGTGTGGCGTTTGATATCAGCTTATTTGGTACTTCAAAAATTAGAACTGAGTCTCTTGAGGCTATTTTAGCGGGCGGTATAGCCTTTGCTACACCGGATAATGACAAAATGGGGCAAATGCTCGCATCAGGCAGCTTCTTTGTGTTACACGATGAGCCGGATCCAAAGTGGACACAATGGAATCCCATCATCCATTTGGCCAAAGAAGTTCAGCAAGATTAATACTATTAAATAAAAGTGACAGGTAAAATTTTTATATGGATTTAAACTGGATTGCAATTTCACTCTCAGAAACTGGCTGGATAGTGGCTACTTTTTTTATGGGCTTACTCACCTATAAAATAGGCCTGCCCCCCATGCTGGGGTTTCTGGCAGTCGGCTTTATTTTCAAAGCCTTTGGTCTTGAAAGTACTCATGAGTTGCGTGAAATTGCTGACTTGGGTGTTACCTTGATGCTCTTCACTATTGGCCTTAAGCTCAATCTGAAAAGTCTTTTAAGAGTGCAAATCTGGGGCGTGGCATCGGCACACATGCTGATCACCATCATTATTTATGGTGGCTTGTTCTTTGCCCTCAGTTTCTCTGGCATATCAGCCTTTGCTGACATCGAAAACATCTGGAGCGCCTTATTAATTGCCTTTGCACTCAGTTTTTCCAGTACGGTATTTGCCGTCAAAGTGCTTGAGGGGAAAAATGAAATGGGTGCGCTTTATGCGCAAATTGCCATTGGCATACTCATTGTCCAGGATATTTTTGCAGTATTGTTTTTAACCGCATCGACGGGCAAAATCCCTTCGATTTGGGCTCTGGGTCTTTTGGGCTTACCCATGCTCAGACCTATTTTATACAAATTAATGGATCAGGTTGAACATGGTGAATTATTGGTTCTCTATAGCCTCTTATTAGCAGTGGGAGGCGCTGCATTATTTGAACTGGTGGGTATGAAGGCCGACTTGGGGGCCTTAATTTTCGGGGTGCTCATGGGGCAGCATCATAAAGCCGCCGAAGTCTCAAAAACACTCTATAACTTTAAAGATCTCTTTCTGGTCGGCTTCTTTGTTAATATTGGCCTTTCAGGGAGTCCGAGTATGGAAAACCTGCTTATCGCTGCCGCATTATCAGTATTGATGTTTGCCAAGGTCATACTTTTTTTCTGGTTATCGTTGAAAACACATTTACGTGCCAGAACCGCTTTTTTAACCTCCATTAGTCTGGCCAATTACTCAGAATTTGGCTTAATCGTCGGTGCTATTGGTGTCAGTAATGGCTGGATGAGTAATGACTGGTTGATCACCATCGCCATTGCTTTAGCGATGACTTTTGTTATTGCCTCACCACTGAATTCTATGGCGCATAAACTCTATGCGCGTTATTCGGTTTATCTACGTGGCTGTCAAACCGAAAAATGCCTGAGTGATGAACTACCTGTTGATGTCTCAGGTGCTAGCATACTCGTCTTTGGCATGGGACGTATCGGTACTGGGGTTTATGAGGATATTAACCTGCATTATCCCGATAAAGTGTTGGGCATAGACTTTGATACCGGTGTGTTCAATGAGCATAAAGATGATAGTCGAAATGTGGTCTATGCTGATGTGATGGATAAGGATTTTTGGAATAATATCAACCTTAATAGTATTAATATGGTATTTTTAAATTTACCTGATTTTGATAAAAATCTTTTTACCGTGAACCAGTTAAAAGAAAAAAACTTTAACGGACACATTGCCGCCATTGCCATGTATGATGATGAAATTACTCAGTTAAAAAATGCAGGAGCCGAGGAAGTTTATAATTTTTATTCTGAGGCGGGTATCGGTTTTGCAGAACACGTTCGCTATCGTTTGCTAGTACAAGAGCAGCAGGATAATGACTCTGGTGAAAAAAATGGTGAAAAAAAAGATGCTACAAAAGAATGACTAAGCAAGAATATCTGGAATTAATAAATTTTCCAGTTTGATGATCTCATCTTTTAAATGCAATTTATGTTTTTTTAAACGTGAAAGTTGCAATTGAGTATGGATGGTTTTGGGCATGTGATGAATAGCATCATCGAGATCGCGATGTTCTTGCTTGAGTTCATCTAATTTTTCACGTATTTTTTGTTTTTCGATTTCATTCATTGCTTTGCTCATTCATCGCTTGGCATTTATCCTAAAATAATCAGTTGAATCGTAGCGAGAGCGACTTAGGTGCTGAAGATTAAGGGTTTTACAGGTTATTTTGGCTTTATTCGTAGTCACCCTACGGGTGAAGTCAAAATATTCTGGAAAATCCTTAAGATTCAGTGCATAAGGCGGTCGCAGTAGGTTCAACTGATTATTTTAGGTTTATAGGTTAGGTATCTGTTTGACTCGATTATAAGTATTATAGATTACACTATTAAAATCAAGATTAAGTTTATAAGGACTATTATTATGATTAGCATTATGAGTAGAAGTAAGCGCATCAATCGTCTGGCAATCAGCACTTTGTTATTAGTGGCCTTGGGCAGTCTGATTGCTTGTTCCTCAAACCAGACTCGACTCTATGAGCGTTGGCATGATACGACTTATTCGGGAGAAAAATTAAGCAAAGTATTGGTGCTGGGGATTTTTAAAGACGATATCCAACGTCGCGCATTTGAAGATAATTTTATGAATGCTGTTAAGGCAGGTGGTAAGCAAGCGGTTGCAGGCTATACCCTGATGCCGGAAAAAGAAGATTTTGATAGCAAAGAAGATATTTTAGCCGCCGTCGCGAAAGTAGGTGCTGATGCAGTATTAATTACCAGCTTTAAAGGGGTGATTGAAAAACAACGTGAAGTCGCGCCTCGTGTTGATTATGTGCCGACTACTCGTGGTTTTTATGGTCGTGGTTATGGCGGCTATGGTGGTTATTATGGTGCAACTTATGACACAATTTATCGCCCTGGTTATACGATTACCGATACTATTGTGCAATTAGATACCCGTGTTTATGCAGTTGAAAATGAAAAATTGATTTGGGCAGGTAAAACCAAAAGCGTTAACGCTAGCTCCGCTAAGGAAATTACAGAAGAATTAGTGGGTTTGGTGGTTGATGACATGAAAAAGAGTGGCTTGATTAAGTAAATCAATATTTTGGTAAATCAATGTTTTGGTAAATCAATGTTTTGGTAATTCAATGCCGAAGACAGACTTAAAACATGAGTGATATTGGGGGAGAATATTTTGCAAAGCAAATTTGAAGTTGTTTATAAGGGCTTACAAGACGGCATATCGGATGATGAGTTTATTGCCAAGTTTTGTAGCAAATTTGGCATTAGTGAGTCTAAAGCTGAAAAAATAGTTGCCTCGAATGGTGACATTGTTGTCAAAAAAGATCTTGATGAAATCAAAGCTAAAAAATACCTGGCTGCATTTGAAGCCTGTGGCATGGTTGCGGTTATTAATGAAATAGCCGTAGAGGAAGACGAGGAAGAACTCAATGGTTTTTCCTTAGAACCCATGGGGAATGAGGAAGCAGAAGTCGAACAAACATCAGCTGAAATAATAACATGCCCTAAATGTGGTTCCCGTAATATCAAAGACGATCAATGTAATGACTGTGGTATTTATCTGTCAAAATATCAACAAAATATTCAGTCTAGCAGCGAGCAATCTAATAACGATGAATTCGAAGAGGCAGATGAAAAAACCGACGTAAGAAGCAATATAACAAGCGATGAAACAAATCCCTATGCCACACCAGAGGCTCCACTGGAAAGTATCAGCATCAATAAGGATGGCCAGGGAACACTGGAAGGCGGTATCAATGGTGACTACGAACTCCGTGTCGGTGATGTTTTTTCTGAAGCATGGGAAAAAAGCAAGGGTGCCAAGGGAAGCTTTCTATTAGCCTGGTTGCTATACATTATTGTGGCTGTTGTGGTGAATATCGGCCTTGCTTTTATCAGCCCTGATACTGAAATGCTGATGCAGCAAGGACGTTTTACTGAAGGTATGCTATGGTCTATTCTTCCAGGCATGATTACCATTCCTATTTTATATCCTATTTTAGCCGGTATTACCTTAATGGGACTGCATCGTGCTGTTGATGCAGAGATCAGTGGCACATCTGTTTTTAGTCACTATAACAAGATCATTCCTATCACTATATTGACTGCGGTAACAAGTGGTTTCGTCATGGTAGGTATGATGTTATTGGTTATTCCTGGTCTTTATTTGTTGTTTGCCTACATGATGGCTCTGGCATTGATGATGGATAGAGATATGGGGGTATGGGAGGCCCTAGAAACATCACGCAAGGCCATCACCAAACACTGGTTTAAAGTATTTTGGATATACTTTTTGATGTCTTTGCTGTTTATCGCCGCCTCTCTACCGATGATGATTGGCTTGATATGGGTGCTACCTTTAATGTCGATCATGCATGGCGTGATGTATAAAATCATGTTTGGAGTTGAGTCCGCCGAGTAAAAACTCTCCGTTTTCAGGTTCATTTCAGTTTCAGCGACTATACTTGCGGAATCAATGAGATAAACTAGGAAACAAAATGAAATTTACTCATCCTCGGCTGATAATTTATTCACTGACACTGCTATGGCTGGCACCTGTCCCAGCCTCTGCCGTATCAATGGATTTTGTGAAATTGCTGGATAACATTATTGCCCAGCAACCTGAGCAACAAGTACGTAAAGGTGTTCAGGAAGTTTATAATGCCAATAAAGAATTTTCTGATAGTTGGATTGCCGGTGATGTCGATTTAATTGTACATCACGAAAATGATAGCCTGACAGATAATGATAATTATCAGAACTGGCAGGTTGGGGTGGAATTTCCTTTATGGCTTCCCAGTCAGAAAAATGCCCAAAAGCAGATTGCCAATAGTTATGGTCAGGAAGCTACGGCACAACAAACCTATCTTCGCTGGTTAGCATCCGATACCTTGAGAAAACTGGTATGGCGTTTTCAAACAGCAAAAATCAAAGTAAATGCAGCACGCTCATCCTTGAAAAAAAGTCAGGACTTAGAGCATAAAGTGGCACAAAAAGTGAGTGCGGGTGAAAGCCCCCGAATTGATTTGTTGCTAGCAAAGAAGGCGGTACTGAAACAACAAAATCAACTGGTGCAAAAACAAAGCGCTCTGACCATTGCTCAGAATCTATTCCAAAAGTGGACACAGAGCCGTCAACTACCCAAAAACATCAAAGAACGCCCACTATCACCGATAGTGATGGAACAGCATCCTAAAATTGTCAAATTACTCTCCGGTTTGCAACTGTCACAAGCACAACTACAAAAAACACGGTCATTTAAGCAGGATAGCCCACGCTTATTTTTAGGCGCACAAAATGATAAGGATCGCAACAGCGAAAATTCGTCACTGATTTTTGAAGTATCAATTCCCCTAGGTATGAATCCTGCCTATTCTCCTAAGCTAGCAGCCGAAAAACGCAATATCTACGAACAACAGGCTATTGTGGATAGAGCAAAAATTCAACTTGAGCAGACTATTTTTAAAGCTCAGCAAACTCTGGCATCGGCAAAACAGGGTATTCATTTTTCCAAACAACAATATGATATTAGTCAACAAGCACTGCGCATGTCAGAAACAGCATACCAACTCGGTGAAACGAACATTCAGAATTTATTACTGGTTCAGCAACAAACCGCAGAAGCAAAATTGAACTATCAATTGATACAGGCTCGCTCTGGTCAGGCGATTGCAAATTTGAATCAAGTATCCGGACATATTTTAGAGGCACAGCAATAATGTTTAGTTTTAATCACAAGGCTTTTATTTTTAGAGCATGTTTATCAAGTAGCTTTATATTATTAGGGGCTGTCCAGTCGGTATCTGCTAAAAGCTTAACACTCAATGCTTCACAGCAGACAGCAATGGGACTCGCAACTGAAGTTGCCCAATCAGTCGATTTGATACCCAGTGCAATCTATCCTGCGCAGGCGGCTTTACCATTACAAACCTTGCGAATACTTTCAAGTCCTTTGTCAGGGCAAATTGTGAAACTCAATTTCGTCCATGGCTTAATAAAAAAGGGTCAGGTGATTGCTGAAATAGAAAGTCCTGAATTACTGCAAATGCAGGAAGACTTGTTAGCAACATTATCAGATTTAAAAATCTATCAACAAAATTTAACCCGTGCAAGAAAGCTCAATCAGAGCGGTGTTTCTTCGACCAAAAAATTACAGCAAGCATTGGCAGAAGTGAGTAAATCAAAATTAAAAAAAGCCCAATTAGAAAAGAGCTTATTATTTATTGGTATGGCCGATAGCGCTATCGAACAATTGAAAAAAACCAAGCAATTACAGCCAGCAAATCTGCAAATTAAATCACCCATTGACGGGCAACTATTTGACTTACAAGTGAGACTGGGTGAACGGGTAGAGAAAAATCAAACAATTATTTCCATGGGGGAAACCAATCCCATTATATTAGTCGTAAGAGTGCCGGTTGAATTGGCCAATGAGATAAAACCTCAACAACAAGTCTCTCTCATAGAAAAAAAATTAATGGGTAAAGTGCAGCATATTGATATGATGGTAGACGCCATGACCCAATCTGTTGATGTACATATTAAAGTACAAAATGATAATAATGCACTGCGCTCAGGGCAATTATTTAAAATTCGTTTTTTAGCAGAAAAAACAGCCCAAACCTATAAAGTATCAGCCAATGCCATTAGTCAATACGGTGGTAAAACCGTGATATTTGTACAGCAGAAAAAGGCGATTGAAGTGCTACCCATTCAGGTGGTGACTATTACCGACAAACAACTCTATTTTACCTTGCAAGGCAAAACCCCAGGGGCATTGACTACCTACATCAAAGGCTCAACGGCGATTAAAGCGGCCTTAGATGCCTCTAATGAGTCAGACGGTGAATAAGGGAGAAGACTATGTTAGCTAAAATATTACAGTTTTTCCTTATTCAGAGAACCATGGTTGTTCTCATGGTATTTGCTGTGCTTGCGGGCGGTTGGCAGGCATTTCAAAAAATACCCATTGATGCCTTTCCTGATGTTTCGCCTGCTCAGGTGAAAATGATTTTTAAAGCACCGGGCATGACGCCTTCAGAGGTTGAGCAACGTATTATTGCCCCCTTAGAATTAGAACTATTGGGTCTGCCCAATCAAAAAATCCTTCGCTCACTGGCAAAATATGGTATTGCAGATATTACTCTGGACTTCAGTGAAGGCACCGATATTTACTGGGCCAGACAATTGGTCTCAGAACGCCTTAATAATATGAGTTTGCCTCAGGGCGTTAGCGGTGGTATGGCACCTTTATCCACCCCGTTAAGTGATGTGTTTATGTTCACTATTGAGGGGGACAGCCTCAATAATATGCAAAAACGTGACCTGCTCGACTGGGTTATTCGTCCGGCATTGCGCTCAGTGCCAGGTGTTGCTGATGTGAATGTATTGGGTGGCTTGGTGAGAACCTTTGTGGTTAAACCTGACTATCAAAAATTACAAACTTTTCAAGTCAGTATCGATCAATTGATACAATCCTTACAGGCGAACAATAAAAATGATGGCGCAGGGCGTTTAAATCAGGGTGAAGAAGTACTGCTAGTCAGAACTCAGGGTAATTTACGCAATATTGCCGACATTGAACACATCGTTGTTGATTATAATAATAACGTCGCGATTACCATAAAAGACTTGGCAAAAGTTGAAATAGACTCCTTATACCGTAATGGTGCAGTAACCCAAAATGGTGAAAAAGAAGCCGTCGAAGGGCTAGTGATGGCACTCAAGGGGGCTAATGCCCGTGAAGTGGTCAGTGGTATTGAAACCCGTTTAGAGGAATTAAAGTCGGCATTCCCAAAAGATATTAGTATTTCCGTGTTTTATAACCGCAGTGACCTAGTGAATACCGCCATTTATGGCGTATCCAAATCATTGGCAGAAGCGGTTGTGTTGGTAATGGTGGTACTATTATTGTTTTTAGGTGATTTACGTGCTGCGATCACGGTGGCATTAATTCTGCCCTTAGCGGCCTTAATGACCTTTATTCTTATGCGCTGGTTTGGCCTGTCTGCTAACCTGATGTCGCTGGGTGGTTTAGCCATTGCGGTGGGTATGTTGGTTGATGCTGCGGTGGTCGTGGTGGAAAATATTGTTTCACACATGGAGCAAGATGCTCAAAAATCACAGGGTCAACTGCCTAAGATGCACATTATTTTTAGGGCGCTCAAAGAAGTCTCCGTACCAGTGATTTCCGGCATCTTAATCATCATGACTGTTTTCTTACCACTATTGACCCTGGAAGGTCTTGAAGGCAAGCTCTTTGTACCCGTGGCCTTGACTATTATCTTTGCTCTGGGCAGTTCATTGATCTTATCTCTGACCATTATTCCTACTCTAGCCTCTTTTATTCTAGGTAAGCCCGCACATCAAGAGCCCTGGTTGATTCGTCAACTGCTGGCAGTCTATGAGCCAGTGCTGAAGTGGAGTTTGAAACAAGATAAAATCATCGTGTCCGGTGCGGTGGTATCTTTGCTGGTTGCTGGTTTTGTTTATACTTTGGTGGGCAAAACCTTTATTCCACAGATGGATGAAGGCTATATTGTCATGCAAATAGAAAAAACACCCTCCATCAGTTTAAAAGAATCTAAAACCATGGATCTTTATATCCAAAAAGCAATCATGGCACAAGTACCAGAAGTGACCCGCATGGTTGGTCGTGTGGGTTCTGATGAAATTGGTATGGACCCAATGGGCCTCAATGATACTGACGTTTTCTTAATGCTAAAACCAAACTCAGAATGGCGTATGCAAAGCAAGGATGAACTCATTGCCGTGATTCGGGACATACTTGAAACACAATTTCCTGGCATCAACTACGCTTTCACCCAACCAATACAAATGCGTGTGGATGAAATGCTGACGGGAGCAAGAGGGGACTTGGCTATAAAAATCTTTGGCGACAATGCTGAAGAGCTAAACCATGTGGCCAAAGAAATGGTGGCCATGGTGAAAACTATTGAGGGTGCAGAAGATGTCAATACTCAGATGAATGAAGGTTTGCGTTATCTGCAATTGGAAGTCAATCGAGACATGGCAGGGCGTTTGGGTTTGACGGTCGATCAGGTAGAAGATATTCTACGTGCGCAAATCAATGGTTTGGAAATGGGTATTATCTATGAAGGTATTCGTCGTATACCTTTAATGTTACGAGCGCCAGAATCCTATAAAGCATCACGTTATGATATGTTGCAACAACCAATTACTGTGGCAACCCCAGAAGGTGTGAAGACTGTGATGTTGAATCAATTAGTAAATGCCAGTTCAACCGAAGGCCCAGTGTCAATCAAAAGAGAGCAAAGCAAACGTTTTTCTGTGGTGGTGGCCAATGTCAGTGGTAGAGACTTGGTGGGTTTTGTTGAAGAAGCCAAATTGAAGGCGCTGTCCTTAGATATCCCTGCAGGTTATTATTTTGAATGGGGTGGAAAATTTGAAAACCAGCAACGAGCGGCACAAAAACTTGCCATTGTTGTACCCGTTGCTCTGGTACTGATCTTCCTGATTCTCTTTAGTACCTTTGGTTCAATTCCTCAGGCTTTGATGGTATTGATTAACGTGCCTTTTGCACTGATTGGCGGCATTGTGGCACTCTGGCTAACGGGAGAATACCTCTCTGTGCCTGCATCAGTGGGCTTTATTGCCCTATTAGGTATCGCGGTACTCAATGGCGTGGTCATGATTACTTATTTTAATCAATTATTAGCACGGGGTATCAGTATCGGACAGGTAGTCATTGAAGGAGTCTTACGACGTCTCAGACCTGTATTAATGACGGCATCCATTGCAGCCTTGGGTCTTGTGCCTCTGGTCTTTGCCACTGGGCCTGGCTCAGAAATTCAAAGACCATTGGCAATCGTTGTGATCGGTGGACTCATCAGTTCAACCCTTCTGACCCTCTTGATTCTGCCTATTATCTTCAAACGCTTTGGTAAATATTCATAAAGGAAAGCTAGCTATGCAACGCTGTATTTTAAAACTCATACTAACCAATGAACTTTATGATGAAATGACGGATACTTTGCTCACTTTTCCGACGAGGGAGTTAGAATTTCTAGGGGTTTCTGTTCAGGCACATACAAAAATGCTTGCTGATATCAGTGAGCAGGTTTCAGGCTTTAAACAAAAAATGGTCATTGAAATAACGACCGATGAGCATGAAGCCAAGGCAATATTTCAATTTCTCAAAAATAATTTAACCGAAGCCAGTTTTGAAGGGCAGTTATTTCCTCTTTTGGAACTTTAAGAGGCTAGTTCAGAAATTATCCTTTTGAGTCCTGTTTTACCCAGAAAGTTGTATTAAGCTCTTTCGTTTTCTATACTTTAATGAAAATTGCAATAGAGCCTCTCAATAACACAATGAAAAATATAACTTTTAAGGATGTTTACAAATACACTGGAAAACTTTCGGTGTTATATGTAGAGGATGATGCTGAAATAAGGCAATCTACAGCGCTTTTGTTGACAGATTATTTTTCCACCGTTGATGTGGTCGCAGACGGCCATCAAGGACTCGCAAAATATCATGAAGAATTAACGACCAAGCCCTATGATATTGTTATCACTAATATCAATCTGCCAGGTTTAAGCGGCCTAGAAATGCTCAAGGCAATACGCTTTCGCAATGAAGAACAACAATTTGTTTTAATGACCTCACGTGATAAATGTGAAGCCTTTCTCGATGCTATTCGCACGGGCTTTAATTACTATTTACTCAAACCATTAAGCGTCGATGAACTCTCCAATGTACTTTACCATGTTGCGAAAAATATTCGCAAACAAAATCAAGCATTGGAACGATTGGTAACTGAAAAGCAACGCATAGAGCAAAATGAACGCTATCAAAAAGCTTTGTTGAGATGGTCAAATGTTGATTTTGAAAATACCGGGGAATCAATTAAAGAATTGACCAAGCTTGCTTCTCACACTCTCAATGTTTCACGAGTCAGTTTTTGGTTGTTTAATGCAGAGTGTACTGCAATGGTATGCGAAGACCTCTATATCCGGGAAACAGATACACATTCTCATGGTATGATTCTGGAAAAACACCACTTTCCGCGTTATTTTAAGGCACTCAATGAGCAAAGCATGCTGGTGATTAAGGATGCCAGAAAAGATGTGCGTACGTCGGAACTAAAAGATAATTACCTTGAGCCTTTAGGTATATTTTCCATGTTAAAAATTCCTATTTTACAAAATAAAGAATTTTTAGGTATTATTTGTCATGAAGCAATAGGGGCTAAACGCGATTGGAGTATAGAAGAGCAAGAGTTTGCGATGACTTTATCGAACAATATTGCGCTTTCTATAGAGATAAAAAAACGCTATGAAGTTCAGGCACAATTGGAAAACCAAAAAAATAAATTAGATTATGAAGTGCATCATGATCAATTAACCGACTTGCCCAATCGTGCTTTATTCATTGATCGTCTGGAACAGTCGATTATAAAGAACCATCGCCAGAATACCAAAGTGGCTCTTTTTTTTATTGATCTGGATCGCTTTAAAGAAATTAATGATTCTATGGGGCATGATGCGGGTGATTTAGTTTTAAAAGAACTTGCCAAACGGCTTGCTGCTCAAATACGAAAATCAGATACCCTGGCTCGATTAGGTGGTGATGAATTCACCATTATCTTAGATGATATTCAGGATCCGGATGTTGTTACCAATATTATTCAAAAGCTTTTAGCCTGTACTCAAGAAGCTTTTATTATTAATGGTAAAACACTCTTTGTCACGCTGAGTATTGGTATTAGTTTATTCCCTGATGATGGTATTGATGTAGACTCATTATTAAGAAATGCTGATGCGGCAATGTATAAAGCAAAAGACAATGGGCGTAATACTTATGAGTTTTATACGCTTGAAATGACCATTAATGCTGTTGAGCGAGTGATGATGGAAGCGAATCTTCGTCAGGCTATTGATAAACAGGAAATGTATTTGAATTATCAGCCACAGTACGATGCCACTTGTAATAAGCTTATTGGTATGGAAGCCTTAATTCGCTGGAAAAATAGAGATTATGGTATTATAGCACCGGATAAATTCATTCCCTTTGCTGAAGAAGTTGGATTAATCATTGGTATAGACCGCTGGGTGATGGAAACGTCAATGCAACAATTTTCTCAATGGTATAAAGATGACTTAAATCCAGGCGTACTATCACTTAACCTTGCCATGCAGCAATTGCAGGATAAAACCTTTATTCCTTTTCTTAGCTCTCTCTTAGAAAAATATAACTTTTCTAGTGACTGGTTAGAGCTTGAAATTACCGAGGGTCGCATTATGAAAGATCCAGAAGTAGCAATTAAGACGCTCTCTCGGGTGAAGGCTTTAGGGATAAGTCTGGCTATTGATGATTTTGGTACGGGCTATTCATCCTTATCTTATCTAAAGCGTTTGCCGATTGATACCTTGAAAATAGATCGAGCATTTATTATGGAATTGCCAGACAATGAAGAGGATGAGGCTATCTCAAAAGCTATTATTGCCTTGGCTAAGAGTTTGAATCTCAATTTGATCGCTGAAGGAGTTGAAACAATCGAACAAAAAAACTTCTTGGTTGAGCATGGCTGTGATTTGATTCAGGGCTATTATTATTCAAAACCCTTGTCTGATATTGATATGCAGGCACATCTCAAAACGCCTTTTATAGAAGGCCAACTCATAGATTAATTTTTTCGGCTAACGCTTTAAACCAGCCTTGGCGATGATTCGAGTGGCAATTTCTTCGATGGAACGATAAGTGGTATTAATGGTAGGGATGTTTTCTTGTCGATATAATTTCTTTATTCGACTCACCTCAAACTCACATTGTTTGATGGATGAATAGGTGCTATTGGCGTGTCGCTCCGTACGAATTTCCTGTAATCTAGGGGTATCAATTTCCAGGCCAAATAACTTGTTTTTAAATTGTGTTGCCCAAGGGGCTAATTCATATTTCTCTAAATCATCTTCGGTAATCGGGTAATTAGCCACCATAATGTCAAATTGCATGGCAAGATAGAGTGCCGTCGGTGTTTTTCCACTACGGGAAACACCGATAAGAATAATGTCAGCCTGATGGTATTGTTGAGTTGCTAAACCATCATCGGTATTTAAGGCAAAGTTAACCGCCTTAATTCTATGCTCATAGGCTTCTTTGTCATCAGCACCATGTTGTTTTCCGACGCGATGAGAAGAAATAGTGTTAAAGGTTTGCTCTAATGGTGATATAAATTGTTCAAAGACATCTAACATCACTGCATTGGACTGATGTAATAGGCTTTTAATGTCCGATTGAACAATGGTGGAAAAAATAATGGGCTTATTATTATTTTTCTGAGCAGAGTGATTAATGAGTTCCACTGCTGCAAGGGCTTTTTCTTTGGTGTCAATATAAGTCAGAGTCTGACTTATATAATCAATGGCATCAAATTGTGATAGCAAGGTTTGACCCAATAATTCGGCTGTAATACCTGTTTGATCGGAAATGTAAAAGATGCTTTGTTTCATTGTGATTTTTGTTTGCCCAGATAAAGCCAGGTTTGAACGACTGAATCGGGGGTGAGTGAAGTGCTACTGATCCCCTGTTTCGCTAACCAAGCGGCAAACTCCGGAAAATCTGAGGGGCCTTGGCCACAAATGCCGACATATTTATTGTGCTTACGGCAAGTCTCAATAACTCCTTTGAGTAGTTTTTTAATGGCTGGATTTTGTTCATTAAACAAGTGTGAAACTAAGCCTGAATCACGATCTAAGCCCAAGATTAATTGGGTCATATCATTGGAACCAATAGAAAAACCATCGAAGAACTCTAAAAACTCCTCAGCTAAAATAGCATTGGATGGTATTTCACACATCATAATAATTTTCAGTCCGTCCTTACCCCGTTGCAGGCCATTTTCTGCTAATAAATGCACAATGGTTTCGGCTTCTTCTAAAGTGCGTACAAAGGGAACCATTATCGTTAGGTTGTTGAAGTCCATATCATAATAGACTGTTTTTAAGGCTTTACATTCCAGTTCAAAACAGGCTCTAAAATCTTGGGAAATATAGCGGGAGGCACCACGAAAACCAAGCATGGGATTCTCTTCTTCCGGCTCATAACGAGAGCCGCCAAGCATATTGGCATATTCATTGGATTTAAAGTCAGATAGACGAATGATGACTTGCTTGGGAGCAAAGGCAGCACAAATTGTGCTAATACCTTCGATTAATTTATTCACATAAAAACTGACCGGATCCTTATAACCGGCAATTCGTAGCATGATGTCTTTTTGTATGTCGGGATTTTGCTGATTGAATTCCAGTAATGCCCTGGGATGAATGCCAATGGTATTATTGATAATAAATTCTAATCGTGCCAAACCTACGCCGTCATTGGGAATGGAGGAAAAATCAAAAGCTCGGCTGGGATTACCCACATTGAGCATCATTTTGTTGGCTAAAACCGGCATGTGCATATTATCAGAAGTGATAATCTCAAAATCGAGAATTCCTGAGTAGACATTGCCAGTATCACCTTCGGCACAGGAAACGGTGACATCTTGATCGGGCTTGATGACTTGAGTGGCATTACCACAGCCAACAATCGCCGGTATGCCTAATTCTCTGGCAATAATGGCCGCATGACAGGTTCGACCGCCGCGATTAGTCACAATGGCGGCAGCACGCTTCATGACAGGCTCCCAATCGGGATCGGTCATATCGGTGACTAAGACGTCTCCGGCTTGCACTTGATCCATGGCTGAAACATCATTGATCACCCGTGTTTTACCTGCGCCGATTTTTTTTCCAATAGCACGTCCGGTGAGTATTGGCTTGCGATTTTGAGAGAGCTGAGAGGGTTGAGAAGGCTGAGTGAGTTGGTAGCGTTGGGTCTGATGTACTTTTTCTTGGCTAGCAACAGTTTCAGGACGTGCCTGAACGATATAAAATTGTCCATGATGATCCAATGCCCATTCGATATCCATTGGGCGCTGATAGTGTTGTTCGATAATGACTGCCTGACGTGCCAGATCGTGCAATTGTTCATCATTAAGGCAAAACTGTTGTTGTAGGCTTTTTTCTACGGGGATGATTGTCGTTGTTTCATTGGCTTGCTCGCTATAAATCATTTTAATGGCTTTGCTGCCTAAGGTGCGACTGAGAATAGCAGGCTTATTATTTTTTAATGCGCTTTTATAAAGATAATATTCATCGGGATTCACCGAGCCTTGCACCACGGTTTCTCCCAGACCATAGGCGGCGGTAATAAATACCACCTCTTTGAAACCTGATTCGGTATCCAAAGTAAACATCACGCCACTGGCGCCGCGATCACTGCTGACCATTTGCTGAATGCCTGCAGAAAGAGCCACTTCGCTATGGGAAAAATTCTGATGAACACGATAGGCAATTGCACGGTCATTGTATAAAGAAGCATAGACTTCACGAATATAATGGAGCACTGCATCGATGCCACGAACGTTTAAATACGTTTCTTGTTGCCCAGCAAAAGAGGCATCTGGTAGATCTTCTGCTGTCGCTGAAGAGCGTACGGCAACGGAGAGTTGGTCATTATCCCAAGCGTTCATCTGCTCCCAGGCGGTTATGATGTCAGCTTGTAAATCTGCGGGTAGGGGCGCTTCAACTATCCATTGACGGATCATTGCCCCAGTTTTTTGCAAGCGTTCCACATCATCCACATCTAATTCATTGAGTATGGTCGTTATTTTTTGCTCTAGTGAATTGTGCTTGAGAAAACGTCGAAAGGCTTCTGCTGTGGTGGCAAAGCCATCGGGAACACGAATGCCCATTTGACTGAGTTGACTGATCATTTCACCGAGCGAAGCATTTTTGCCGCCCACTTGATCAACATCGGTATTTGCAAGCGCTTTAAACCAGATGATATTACTTGTCATAAGGAGGTCTCTTTGTTGCTGTTCTAAGATATAATTTTAGTATGGCACAGATTTTTGCTAATTCATTGAGGTAATTTCAGCTTCTGTTAAATAGCGCCATTCACCCTCACTCAATTGAGTATCTAAAGTAATTGCGCCGATGCTGACACGGTGCAGTGCTTCAACATGATTACCCACGGCAGCAAACATACGTTTTACCTGATGGTAGCGTCCTTCTTGAATGCTTAATAGTACCTTTTGATTAGATTGTATAACAAGCTGTGCGGGTAAAGTTGCTTTGAATTCATTTTTGAGTAATAGACCTTTTTTAAAGCGTTCAATAATATCGCGGCTAAGAGCAGCATTAAGTGTTTCAGCTAAATCAACCTGATATGTTTTTTGGCAGTTTCTTTTCGGGGAAGTAATGCGATGTGACCATTGACCATCATCGGTGATTAGCACTAATCCAGTCGTGTCTACGTCCAAGCGCCCGACTATATGCAGGCGATCAGGTTTATCGATATCAATGAGATTTAAAACCGAAGGGTGTAGTTCATCTTGAGTCGAACAAATATAGCCCAAGGGCTTATTCAACATCAGATAGCGATGCCCCAAAGTGACTATCGGTTCACCACAATAAAGTACCTGATCACTCATTTTAACTTTAAATGCGGTGTTTTTTATGCACTCAAGATTAACCGAAATCTGACCTGATGAAATCGCTTTTTTCGCTAAAGAGCGACTCAGGTTAGTATTCTGACCAAGGTATTTATCGAGTCTCATGGGAATATTTAATATACAAAGTTTAACCTAAATTAATTAGTTGAGCTGATGATGAGAAGTACAACGATAGCCAGCTTGTTTTGAAATAACTTTAATAAATAGCTGTTGTAAGATAAAATTGCTAGCATAAAAATCATTATTTTAGGTTTAACTGACTCCTTAATCGAACAATAGCATAGCAGATATGAAACAAACATTAAGAAAACTATTTTCATTTATTCTCAATTTTTTTGAAGCGGGTGATGATGAATTTGTTTATAAAAAATCACATCGCTATATTTTGCTGTTTATTGGCTGTATGTTTACTGGCATGGCGGGTGCGGTTGTTTATGTCGCAAAGGATGTTGACCTGAGCTATTTATTTTCAGCGCTTATCTTTGCTGCCATTGGCCTGACCAGTTTTCTGGTTGGTTTTTTGGGCAATGACCGAGCTGTAGCTAAAATATGGGGCTCTCGCTAACGTAAGAAGGGGTTAGTCAGCGCTTCATCTTTTAAACTACTGCCAGGACCATGTCCCGGAACAAATTGATAATCATCAGGCAAGGCAAAGAGCTTGTTTTTGATTGATGCAATTAAATCATCATGGTTGCCACGGGGGAAATCCGTGCGACCAATTCCTTGTTTAAACAATACATCACCGACCCAGACTGTCTTAGACGCATGATGCACGATCACTATGTGACCGGGCGTGTGTCCTGGTGTGTGTAAGATCTCAAAGGTTTCTTTGCCTAAAGTGAGCGTGTCCCCCTCATTGAGCCATTGATCAGGGGTAAAATTCTTCACCTTTGGGAAGTTAAACATCTCACATTGCTGCTGCAGAATATCCAACCAGAAGAAATCATCTTTATGTGGGCCAATAATGGGAATTTTCTTGGAAGTAGCGATTTCTTCTGTTCCCCCGACATGATCAAGATGTCCATGTGTGAGCCAGATTTGCTTTAAGTCCAGGTTGTTTTTACTCATGGCCTCGTATAAGAGCGGCACATCACCACCGGGATCAATTAAAGCCGCCTCATTGCTTTGGTCACACCAGAGCAATGTACAATTTTGTTGATAGGCAGTAACGGGTATGATTTGGAACTTTAACATCAGGTTTTATTCGCCTTTGTTTTTAAATAACGGGTTTTAAATAGCAGGTTTTGAGCCACTGCTCTTTAGTGCTTGTGCTTTCGGGGCTTTACCCGATTAGTTGCCTGAGCTTGCAAGGGATCATCAGGCCAATAATGTTTTTTGTATTTACCGCGTAATTCTTTTTTCACCTCATTATAAGTGTTTTTCCAAAAGCTCGCTAGATCGTGTGTGACTTGCATGGGACGTCGTGCCGGGGAGAGCAAATGCAATAAGAGTGGAAAACTATTTTTTAAGATAGCAGGCGTGCTTTGCAGGCCAAATAACTCTTGTAGGCGCACCGCCAATACGGGAGCATCAGGATCACTATAATCAATATTAATTTGGGAGCCACTGGGTACAGATATTTTTTCTGGTGCGAGTTCATTCAGCAATTGCATTGTGTTCCAGTCGATTTGACTGGATAAAATCGAGGTTAAATCTATGTGCTGTAATTTTTTAATACTATTCTCATTATTTAAATGGCCTTGTAACCATTGTGCTAGATGATTAAGTAAATAGCTTTCAGAAAAGTCGGGCAATTCAATGGTAGATAATAATGTCTTACTCTTGTCATTATGACTTTGCTGATGACGGACAAATTCAACGCGCTGTCTGAGGATATCAGCCTGTTTTGACCAAGGCAGGCAACTAAGACCAAGGCCTTTGATGCCTTGTAGTAGTGTTGACTGCATTTGCTCGACTTCAATAGAAGAGTCAAGTTGTTCTTTAAGTACCAAAGCCCCCAGCATGGACTTTTTAAGACAGGTGACTTTTTGCTCGGATTTGTCCCATGAAGCAATGCTACTTGTGTGTATCAAATCAGAAAAATAATGCTCTATCTGCGCTTGGCTAATACTGGCGGCAAGAAAAATACGTGCTTCTTTGGCTTGTTTATTCGTTTGTTCGTGTAAGCTTGGAATCACTAAAAAAGCTTCTCCTGATAATATTTCCTGTTGAGCGAAATATGCCCCCTTACTATTGCTCAGTAAATAGCGTGGCTCTTGCTGCTTGCTAAAAGTGTTGCGTAATTTAGCGATTCTATCAGGATAGGCAAAGCCGAGTAACACACCGATCATTTCACTATCGGCATATTGTGCCGATGCATTAGCGCTTAAATCTTGGCTAAGGCTGGCTTGAGAGACCCGTTGCTGTAGCTCTTTTGCCGTTTTTAAGATCTGTCGGCATTGCTGTGGCTTTACTTTTGAGTGAGCAGATGATTGTGAACGATTTCCCGCCATTTGCTGCAAAATCGCGACACGTTGTGCGATGTCGGAAGATTTTGTATCGACTAGAAAGTCTTTTTCTGTGAGTAAGGCGACCAATAAACAGCCCAAGTGGACTAAATTAAACTGTCGGGCTGTTAATAGCATATGTGCCAGACGCGGGTGGATACCTAAGCTGAGCATCGCCTGACCGTGTGGTGTGATTTGCCCGCTGGCACTGATGGCCTGTAAATTAAGCAATAAATCATGCGCCTGAGCAATAGCACCCGGTGGAGGGATATCCAGCCAGTTCAAATCATTAACATCCTGCACACCCCATTTTGCCAGTTCTAATAATACCGGGGCTAAATCGGAGCGTAAAATTTCAGCTTTTTGATATTTAGGCAAGCGCTTATGTTGCGCTTCACTCCAGAGTCTATAGCAGGTGCCTGGCCCCAGTCTGCCCGCACGGCCACTACGTTGTGCTGCTGAATCCTGAGCAATCATTGCAGTGTGCAGGGCATTCATGCCTGAACCGGGATTAAAAAAAGCTTCTTTTTGCAGACCTGAATCAATGACAACATTAATGCCTTCGATGGTTAAACTGGTTTCAGCGATATTGGTGGCGAGGACAATTTTTCTCTGCCCAGAAGGGGGTGGACTGATAGCCTGATCTTGTTGTTGTTTTGTTAAATCACCATAAAGGGGGCTGATATGAATATGCTTGTCTTCAGCGCTGAGTTCATGGTGCAAAGCTTGCTCTAATTGCTTAATTTCCCTGACTCCGGGGAGAAAAATCAAAATATTGCCCGTATGTTGTGCCAATGCTGCAATGGTTTGTTGGCTCAGTTGCGCAATGAGCTGAATATTCTTTTTATAGCGACTCAGCGGGGTTTGCTGAGCGGTAATATGCGCCTGATGAATGACATTAACCGGATAAGTCCGACCCTGACTACTGACCAATGGTGCATTTAATAATTCAAGTAAAGCCTGAGTGTTGAGCGTCGCCGACATGACGAGGATTTTTAATTGCTCATTCAAATACTCCTGACTTTGCAGACAAAAGGCGAGTGAGAGATCCGCATGAATATTACGCTCATGGAATTCATCAAAAATAACCAGTGCAATGCCTTTTAGCTCCGGATCGGCTTGCAATTTACGGGTTAAAATTCCCTCCGTAACGACGAGAATTTTGGTTTTCTTACTGAAACAGCGATCTTGGCGAATTTGATAACCCACCGTTTCACCTACTTTTTCGCCTAGCAAATGAGCCATACGAGCTGCAGAACTGCGCGTAGCCAGACGGCGGGGTTCGAGCATAATAATCTGCTGATCCTTTAACCAGGGCTGATCTAATAAAGCCAAAGGCACTAGGGTTGTTTTACCCGCACCGGGAGGTGCTTGTAAAACAAGGCGATTGCTTTGTAAAAGGTGTTTTTGAATCTCTGGTATGACCTGAGTGACGGGAAGTTTTGGCATGGATACTATTATATCGAATTTTAATAACTATTCACTCTCGAAATTTTCAGTTAAAATAACTTCTTTTTAAATAAAATCAGAGAAGAATCACCATGCAACTTGGCATAGAACTGGCGTTAATGGGAATTGGGACGGTATTTACTTTTTTAGTTCTACTGATTTTTGTTACCTCCATGATGTCCAAAGCAGTGACAGCCATGGAAAAGCGAACATCACCACCCGCTGTGACTATGGGTAAGCCTCTTGACGCAGGCACAGGGCAGAAACTCTCTGATGAAATGTTAGCCACTATAATCACTGCCGCCGTAAAACAGTATCGTGCGAAAGGCTAATGTTTAATATACCGGTCTTACTTGAGCGACTTAATTTTTTATCCAATAATATGGCAATATGAAATAAAATATGAGTAAAAACAACCCACTAGGAATTACCGATGTCGTGCTACGTGATGCCCACCAATCCCTGTTGGCCACCCGAATGCGCATTGATGATATGCTACCTATCGCTGAAAAGCTGGATCAAATTGGCTATTGGTCGGTTGAGTCTTGGGGCGGTGCGACATTTGACGCCTGTATTCGTTATCTGGGTGAAGATCCTTGGGAAAGAATTCGTAAAATTAAAGAAGTGATGCCCAATACCCCTCAGCAAATGCTTTTTCGTGGGCAAAATATTCTCGGCTATCGCCATTATGCTGATGATGTGGTGAAAACCTTTGTCGAACGTGCGGCAATTAATGGTGTCGATGTGTTTCGTGTCTTTGATGCGATGAATGACCCGCGTAACTTTGAAACAGCAATCAAGGCCGTTATAGATAATGGCAAACATGCTCAGGGCACGCTGTCTTATACTACCAGTCCGGTGCATACTTTAGATGTCTGGCTTAATCTTGCACGGCAATTACAAAACATGGGTGCGCATTCGATTTGTATTAAGGATATGGCGGGCCTGCTGAAACCTTATGATGCCTTTGAATTAGTCTCACGACTGAAAAAGGATCTGGATATTCCCATTCATCTGCATTGCCATGCTACCACTGGCCTGTCTACAGCTACCTTGCTTAAAGCCATAGAAGCCGGTATTGATAATGTTGATACGGCTATTTCTTCCATGAGTGCAACCTATGGCCACTCGGCCACGGAAACAGTTGTGGCGATGCTAGAAGGTCAAGAGCGAGACACTGGACTGAAACTTACCCAATTAGAAGAAGTGGCTTCTTATTTTCGTACCATACGCAAAAAATATGCAAAATTTGAAGGGGCGCTTAAAGGCATTGATGCGCGTATTTTAGTCGCTCAAGTGCCCGGTGGTATGCTCACCAATATGGAAAATCAATTACGCGAGCAGGGCGCTGAAGACAAGATGGATCAAGTCTTGAAAGAAATCCCCCGGGTGCGTAAAGAACTGGGTTATATTCCCTTGGTCACACCCACCTCACAAATTGTTGGCACTCAGGCCGTGCTCAACGTGCTGTCAGGTGAACGTTATAAAACCGTCACTAAAGAAACCACCGGCATCCTTAAAGGTGAATACGGTGCTGCGCCTGCAAAGTTAGATGCAGATTTACAAACTAAAATCCTAAAGGGTGAAAAAGTCATTACTTGTAGACCGGCTGATAATATTGAGCCGGAAATAGATTCCTTAAGTCAGGAGCTTAGAGATATCGCTTCGAAGCAAGAGCTCAAACTGGCGGCCAATGAAATTGATGATATTTTGACTTACGCTTTATTCCCACAAGTTGCTCTTAAATTTTTTGAGAATCGTAATAATCCAGATGCTTTTGAGCCTGCTCCTATGGCTATTAATACAGAGGATAATGGCAATAATACTTATACTGTTAGCGTTGACGGGAAAAATTATGTCGTTGAAGTCAATGAAGGTGGCGATATCACCAAAGGGCCTGTGGCTTCAGGCGTAGCCACTACCAATGCCCCTCAGGAAACAGTTATTGCAAATGGTGGCGGTGAACCTATTCCTGCGCCATTAAGTGGCCAGATTTTCAAAGTACCCGTGACTCAGGGGCAGCAGGTGGCCGAAGGTGATGTCATTATTATTCTGGAAGCCATGAAAATGGAAACTGAAATTCGTGCCAGCAAGTCCGGACAAATCACCGAATTATGCGTTAAAGAAGGTGATAATGTGAACGTTGGTGATTCTTTAGTTAAAATGGCTTATCAATAAATGGATAATTTAATACGAATTTGGGAAAGCTCAGGACTTTATAATATGACCATCGGGCAGGCATTTATGATTGCTGTCGGGTTATTATTATTGTTTTTGGCGATTAATAAAAAGTTTGAACCGCTATTACTAGTCCCTATTGGCTTTGGTGCGATTTTATCCAATATTCCAATGGCAGGTTTGTCAGAGTCCGCTTCATTTCAGGCCTATAATAAAGCCCTGACGTATGAAGAACTTGTACTTGATGACTATCTTGAGGATAGGCTTGAAGGCAATGAAGTGGCGAATATTAGTCGCTATATCGATTTGCCTCTGAGCGTTCAAAACGAGAATAATTTTAAATCGGCAGAATTATCACGCAATATTCGCTCAGCCATGGGCGATAGTTTGGCTGTGTGTGAAAACGGCCTCTTGTGTAAAGAGGCCTATTATGAAGTTAAACATAATGATGTAAAAAAAGCCTTTGAATTGGATGAAGTGGCTCGTCAATTCAGCTTTGCTGACGGTATATTGTATTTATTTTATTCCATCGGCCTTGCTAGTGGTGTGTTCCCCTTGCTGATCTTTATGGGCGTGGGTGCGATGACTGACTTTGGCCCCTTATTAGCCAATCCAAAAACCTTATTATTAGGTGCCGCCGCTCAGGTAGGTATTTTTGTGACCCTATTAGGTGCGTTGGCATTAGGCTTTACTGGGGGAGAGGCCGCAGCAATTGCAATTATTGGTGGTGCAGATGGCCCCACCGCTATTTATGTGACCGCCAAATTAGCGCCCGACTTATTAGGTGCTATTGCGGTGGCAGCCTATTCCTACATGGCTCTGGTGCCATTGATACAACCGCCGATTATGCGCTTCTTAACGACGGAAGAAGAACGCAAACGCAGCATGACCCAACTACGTCATGTATCACCCACCGAAAAAATTATTTTCCCCGTACTCTTATTGCTTTTAGTCGGACTTGTTTTGCCGGAAGCAACACCCTTATTAGGTATGTTTTGTTTTGGTACGCTGATGCGTGAATGTGGAGTGGTGGATCGTTTGAGTCAAACCACTCAAAATGCCATGATTAATATGGTAACCATTTTTCTTGGTCTTTCCGTGGGTTCAAAACTACAGGCGGGGCAGTTTCTGCAAATTGATACTCTGAAAATTTTACTTTTAGGCGTGATTGCCTTTGCTATCGGTACGGCCTGTGGCGTGTTAATGGCGAAGCTCATGCACAAGTTTACCAAAGAAAATATTAATCCTCTGATTGGTTCTGCCGGTGTTTCTGCTGTGCCAATGGCTGCCCGAGTGTCTAATAAAGTGGGACTTGAAGCGAATCCGCATAACTTCTTATTAATGCATGCCATGGGCCCTAATGTGGCCGGTGTGATTGGCTCAGCTGTGGCAGCCGGAGTGTTATTAAAATACTTTGGCTCTTGAACGCCTAAATAGGTAAGGTTTCACTGAAATAGCGTTAAAGACTTGTTTTTTATGAGGTTAAAGTTAAGGCTAATAGCTATCGACATTGGGGGTGAATCTCTTTATAGTAGACTCCGTTTGCATAATATCCCAGTAATTTAGGAGGGTACTCATGAGTACTTCGAGTTTGAGAGCTAATTTTCTCTCATTCAGTGGTAGAGCCAAGATCTTACATACGACCTGGTTTGCTTTTTTTGTCACCTTCCTTGTCTGGTTTAACCACGCCCCCTTATTAGGACTCATTCAGGAAACCATGGGTCTCAGCGATCAGCAAATAAAAACGCTGTTGATCTTAAATGTTGCCCTGACTATTCCTGCCCGCATTATTACCGGTATGCTGGTTGATGTCTATGGCCCGCGCCGTACCTATTCAGCCATGTTGCTGGCAACCGCTGGTTTATGTTTCTTCTTTGCTGTGGCACAAACCTTTGAAGCCTTAGCTTTGGCACGTTTTTTAATGGGCTTTGTGGGGGCTGGTTTCGTCATTGGCATCCGTATGATCAGTGAATGGTATCCGCACCAACAATTAGGCTTGGCAGAGGGCATTTACAAGGGAATGGGTAATGTGGGTTCAGCAGTTGCTGCAATCACATTGCCTACTCTGGCGCTGCTCTTTGGTGGTGATGATGGCTGGCGTTATGCCATGGGTGTTACCGGCGTAATTGCTTTTGTTTATGCCTTTATTTACTACCTGTCGGTGTCCGACACCCCTGTTGGTTCTACCTATTTCAAACCCAATAAATCCGGCGGTCTGGAAGTGACCAGTACCCGTGATTTCTTCTTCTATTTGTTGATGAACATCCCCATGTATGGTGCAATGGCGGTTCTGACCTGGAAAGTGACCCTCTTAGGTTTATTAAATGACTATGCTGCTGATGCTATTTATGTTTCTTTAGTCGCACTTTATTTGTTTCAAGTCAGCCAAATCTACAAGGTGAATAAAGAAGTTTTTCATAAACCGGTTGATGAGATTTTAAAATACAACTTCAAACAGGTTGCCATTTTAAGTATTGCCTATGCGGTGACTTTTGGTTCTGAACTGGCGGTGGTTTCGATGTTGCCCTTATTCTTTAAAGACGTATTTTTAATACCGGCTGCTTTGGCCGGTATTTTTGGAGCCAGTTTTGCCGTAATTGATGTCTTGTCCTGTCCATCGGGTGGCTGGATGAGTGATAAATTTGGTCGTAAAAAGTCCTTAATACTCATGCTTGCTGGCGCCTCTCTGGGTTTCTTTGCCATGTCACAAATCACCGGAGAATGGCCCATCGCTCTGGCAGTTGCAGTCATCATGGTCAGTTCCTTCTTCCTTGGCTCAGCCGCAGGCTGTGTGTTTGCCATAGTGCCGATGATTCGTCGTAGGTTAACCGGACAAATTGCCGGTATGGTAGGTGCCTATGGTAATATCGGTGCAGTACTCTTTTTAACCGTCTTTTCCTTTGTCAGTCCTTCGGTTTTCTTTATTACCATTGCCGGAGGCATTGCCGTTGCGGCTGTTGCTTCCTTATTCCTGGATGAACCTAAAGGTTCAATGGCAGAAGTCATGCCCGATGGTACTGTTCAGATCATTGATGTCCATTAACAAGATAAGCAGTCAATTTTTGAAAGTACAAATTTGACACCCACTACAGATACTGCCAGAATACCTAACAACTGTTAGTTAGGTGAAAGCAATGGATGACATTAAAGAAGGTACTCGACAAATCATTGTTGATCGTTCTATACAACTCTTTGCCCAATCAGGCTATGCCAATGTCTCTGTGCGTGATATTGCCAAGGCTGTCGGTATTAAACCTGCCTCTTTGTACTATCACTTTGATAATAAACAAAGTCTCTATCTTGCCGCCATTAACGAAAGTTTTTCTATTAAAGCCAGTGTCTTTGCAGCGGTTTTGCAGATGCAGGTCTCCACTGAACTCAAACTCAAACACTATATTTATAAATTAACGGAATTAGTCGCAGAAGATGAACCGTTTCGACGCTTAATGCAACGTGAAATGCTTGATTGTGATGAACAGCGAATGCAATATCTGGCAGAGCAGGTCTTTCAGGAGCAATTTAATGCACTAGGCTTACTATTGACTGAGATTGAGCCAAATTGTGACGCGCATCTGCAGGCTATTTCTATTCTGGGTTTAGTGCTCTATCACTTCGAAACCACTCCGATTCGATTATTTTTAACAGGCTACAAAGCTGAGCATGAGCAAGTGGATGTTATTGCCCAACATGTTTATGGCTTGCTTATTAATGGTTTGTCAGATGCTTTTGTACAGAAAAAATCCGACTTTTTAACCAGTAATATTCATCAGAGTTAACGAATGATAATACGTCCCCTCGCTTTTTTTACCCTACTTTTTGCACTATTAATGTTGCAGGCTTGTACTGAGCAGGAAGAACCGGAAGTCTTGATTCGTCCGGTGATTACAGAGCAGGTTGAGATTAAACCCAATTGGCAACAGTCTACCTATGCTGGTGAAATAAGAGCGCGCTATAAAATGGCTCTGGGCTTTCGTATTGGCGGTAAAATAGTAGAGCGCTATATTGAGGTGGGGGATATTGTTAAGCCGGGTACTTTATTGGCTAAATTAGATCCCGATGATTCCAAGCTACAATTAATGCGCGCTGGTGGCGCCTTAGAAGCGGCAAAAGCGGAACGCAGAAAAGCCCAACTGGATTTAAAGCGTTATACCCAATTGTATAAATCTAAAATGATCAGCGCTGCAGAACATTTACGTTTCAGTAATGATCTCGATATTGCCAATGCCAGATATACTCAGGCAGAAGCACAACTTGAGGTGACGCGTAATCAATCAGATTATACTGATCTCTATACGGATAAGGGTGGCGTGATCACCTCCTTGGAAATGGAAGTGGGACAGGTTATTGTGCCGGGGCAGACCGTGGTCAATTTAGCCCTGCCCGATGATAAAGAAGTGGTGATTGCAGTTGCTGAAAGCCGCTTAGATGAAGTGCGTTTGGCGGATATTGTGAAGATCAGTTTATGGATTGATCCCAAGCGTTTTTATCAGGGACGTATTCGTGAAATTTCTCCCGGAGCCGATCCTGTCACACGTACCTATACTGTAAAAATCAGTTTGTTAGACGCAGGAGATAGGGCACAATTGGGTATGACCACGACAGTAATTATTCTGCAGAAAAAAAATGAAATGGTTGCCCAACTTCCCCTGAGTGCGTTATTTCAAAAAGACGGCAAAGCCGCCGTATGGATTTTCTCCCCCGATAGTGCTCAAGTGCATCTACAGACTGTTGACGTGCTGGAATATCAATATGACTCCTTGTTGATCCAATCAGGTCTAAAAAATGGTCAAACGGTGGTTGTTGCAGGCGTTCATCAGCTCTATGAAGGACAAA
This sequence comes from sulfur-oxidizing endosymbiont of Gigantopelta aegis, assembly GCF_016097415.1. Classification (NCBI taxonomy): domain Bacteria; species sulfur-oxidizing endosymbiont of Gigantopelta aegis. The sequence continues at coordinate 1,654,342 of NZ_JAEHGE010000001.1, forward strand.
CTGTGCGTTTATATGATGCGACACAGTGGTGAGAGTGGTGAATTTATCAGAGTGGGGCTTGCGCCATCGTTCACTAACGATTTATCTCATGGTCGTATTAGTTTTTATGGGCGTACTGGCCTATCGCGACTTAGGACAGGCAGAAGATCCCAAATTTACTATTAAATTAATGGCGGTAAAAACTTTTTGGCCTGGAGCAACTGCTTTAGAGGTCGAGCTTCAAGTCACTGAACGTATTGAAAAGAAATTACAGGAAGTACCCTGGTTGGATTTTTTAAGCAGTTATTCCAAACCGGGTGAATCAATGGTTTTTGTTACGCTTAAAGATTATACTCCCCATGATGAAGTAGAAAAATCTTGGTATCAGGCAAGAAAAAAACTGGATGATATTCGTCATACGTTTCCTGTGGGGGTGCAGGGACCCTTTCCTAATGATGAGTATGGGGACACTTTTGGTATTATTTATGCCTTTAGTGGCGATGGTTTTAGTTATGCGCAATTGCGAGACTATGTGGATGATGTGCGTCTGCAATTGCTCAATGTCAAAAATGTCGCCAAGGCTGATTTACTGGGCGTGCAAGAAGAAAAAATCTTTATTGAAATTTCCAATGTAAAACTATCTAAATTAGGGCTTCAGCCCACACAAATTTTTGATACGCTGAATCAACAAAACTATTTAACCCCCGCCGGTGATGTTAATACGGATTCTGATCGTATTTATATTCGTGTGAGTCGTTTAGAATCGGTTGAAGAAATTCGTAAAGTAGGTATTCGCTCTAATGGTCGCTTGTTTCGTCTGGGCGATATTGCTTCGGTGTATCGAACCTATGCTGATCCGCCTGATTTTAAAATGCATTTTATGGGTGAAGAAGTGATTGGTCTGGCTTTGACTATGAGTAAGGGCGGTGACATTCTTAAATTGGGTGAGACACTCAAAAAAACCATTAAAGAAATTCAGGAAAACTTACCCATAGGCATCGAAATTCATACTGTGGCCGATCAGCCTGCCGTGGTGGCGCATTCGGTTAATGAATTTATGGACGTATTACGGGATGCATTGATTATTGTGCTAGCAGTGAGTTTTATTAGCTTAGGTTTACGTACCGGCTTAGTCGTTGCGCTATCAATTCCTATGGTGTTGGCAATCACATTTTTAGGTATGAAACTCTGGGGGATTGATCTGCAGCGTATTTCTCTAGGCGCATTGATTATTGCTTTGGGTCTATTGGTTGATGATGCAATGATTTCTGTGGAAATGATGTCATCAAAAATGGAACAGGGAATGGATCGTTTTAAAGCGGCTGTTTATGCCTATACCCATACCGCGTTTCCAATGTTGACGGGAACCTTAATTACTGTGGCAGGATTTTTACCGGTGTTTCTTGCCAAGTCCTCTGCCAGTGAATATACAGGGTCATTATTTGTAGTGGTGGGTCTGGCCTTGATGACATCCTGGTTTGTGGCAGTTTTATTTATGCCATTTTTAGGTTATCGATTGTTGCCGGACTTTCATGCAAGCAATGCTTCGGGTGCGGTCAAAGATATTTATCAAAAACGCTTTTATCGTATTTTTAGAGCAATTGTCACTTGGTGTGTTAATTGGCGTAAAACCGTTATTATTATTACCTTGATTATTTTTTCAGTCTCTATTTATTCGTTTCGTTTTGTTGAAAGTCAGTTCTTTCCCAGTTCCAAGCGTAATGAAATTATGGTGGATTTATGGTTGCCACAGGGCAGTTCTTTTCAAGCAACAGAAAATTATACTAAACGCTTTGAAAAGATTTTAGAAAATGATGATAACATTATTAATTATGTCGCCTATGTGGGCAGTGGTGCACCACGTTTTTATCTGCCTTTGGATCAAGAACTTAAACACAGTAATTTGACGCAATTTGTTATTATGACGCGCAATAATGAAGCGCGTGAAGTGGTCAGAAAACGGCTGATTAAAGCCTTTGATGAACAATTCATTGATATCAGAGGACGGGTCATGCGGTTGGAAAATGGTCCCCCCATTGGCTATCCGATTCAATTTCGTGTGCAGGGCAAGGATAAAGATATTTTGCGTAAAATTGCTGCCGAAGTAGCAGTATTTATGCGCGCCAATCCCTATGTAGCGAATGTGAATTTTAATTGGAATGAATTATCAAAAGTCGTAAAACTATCGATTGATCAAGATAAGGCGCGTGTGCTGGGCATCAGTTCGCAAGAATTGGCTGTCGTCATTAATTCTATTTTAAGTGGCTATTCCATTACCCATTTTAGAGATGAAAATGAGTTGATAGAGGTGCTGGCTCGGGCAGAAAAAAGTGAACGTATTGGTCTGGGAAATTTAAGCGATGTACGCATTCCGACCAACAATGGTACCTTCGTTCCTCTGAGCCAAATAGTATCACTTTCCTATGAGTTAGAAGAAGGCTTGATTTGGCGACGGGATTTACAGCCGACCATTACCGTTCGTGCTGATGTTAAAGGACACATGCAAGCAGCGACTGTGAGCAAGCAAATTGAACCACAATTAGATAGTATAAGGGAGCGTTTACCCCGGGGTTATAGTATTGAACTGGGTGGTGTCGTGGAAGAGAGTGCCAAAGGTGAGACTGCGATTATGGCCGTGATGCCAGTGGTGGTGTTAAGTGTGTTTACCCTGTTGATGATTCAGTTGCAAAGTTTTCAGCGCACAATTATCGTTATCCTAACAGCACCCTTAGGGATTATTGGTGTCAGTGCTGCTTTGCTTCTCTTTAATGCGCCCTATGGCTTTGTTGCTAACTTAGGCGTTATTGCACTCTCAGGCATGATTATGCGCAACTCGGTGATTTTGGTGGATCAAATTGAGCGTGACCGGGAAGATGGGGCAACCATGAAGCAGGCGATTATTGAAGCGGCCGTTAGACGTTTACGCCCGATTGCCTTGACTGCGGCTGCATCGGTTCTGGCAATGGTCCCCTTATCAACCAATACCTTCTGGGGGCCTATGGCGATGTCTATTATGGGGGGCTTAGTGATCGCGACTTTATTAACGTTGCTGTTTTTACCCGCTTTATATGCGGCCTGGTTTAAGGCTTAAAATTTTAAACCAAAGCGTAGATTGGATTAATAAATCTACTGTTCCATTGCATGTGATAGCTTGGTACAAATACCACTTAATTGTCCATCAATGGCCTTGGCTTCCATATAAACTGCTACCAGTTTTTTCATGCTATTCTCAATGAGTTGCATGAAAAATTCTTCTTGCTCATCAGTGAGATCTAAAAATTGAAAGCCCTGTTCCATTTCCAGCATGAGTTTTTCCATGGTGGCAACAGTCGATAGTTCATGGCGCTGAAATTCTTTTTCCACAAAACTGACGGTGGAGTGAATATCATCCATGACCGTGATTAAGGCATTCTTGCGCTGAAAATCAATCAAGCGTGCTTCCACACCTTCGATAACCGCAGCAAGAATATCACGAAAACGACCATACATGACTTCGTCATCCAAGGGCATATCTTTGACCATAATCGAAGCATGGTGATCATTAAAAATAGTTTTATTTTGAAAATCAAAAATCCGGCCACGCTTTACTAATAACTCAAATACTTCTTCTTCAATGGGATTACAGGCCTGGTTGGGCGCACGAAAACTATGGGTATGATCGGGCATACGAAATTGCACGCTACCGGATAAGTTAAGTTTTGATAGGGTTTGAAAAATGGCGGTGGCTAATTGTACTTCGTCTTTAGTGACAAAGGTTTCTTTAATAAATTGTAAAACAATGCCGTATTGAGAGGCTTCTGTCATGGCTTGAAAGGCCATGTTTTGTGCCATGCTTTGTTGTTCTTGCAAACTTTGCTGTTGCTTGTGATAGCGAGATACTTTTTTTAATTTGGCTAATAACTCTTCTCTAAAGAAGGGCTTGACCAAAAAGTCATCAGCACCAAGATAATAGGCGCGCATTCTTTCATCTTGAGAATCTTTGCCACTGATAAAAATAATAGCGCTCTGACCGTCAGGATCAATTTCTCTTAACTCTTTGCAGACTTCATAGCCGTCTTTGTCAGGCATACGAACATCCAGTAACACAATGTCAGGCTGTTGATTTTTAAAATGTGGTAATGCTTCATTAATGTGGCTATACTTAACCGGACACACAACTTAAAACAACTAAAAGATAAAAAGTGTGACCTAAAATGAATGATCAAACAAAAAAACCGAATAAAAGCTATACATCAGAATTTAAAGAATCAGCTGTCAAATTAGCTAATGAGACGGATCAACCCGTTTCTCAGACTGCCAGGGAGCTAGGTGTTAATGTAAATACTCTACATACCTGGATCAGTAAATATTCCAAACCGGTGAAGACGGTAGCCAATAGAAGTGATGAACACATTTATGATGAAGTAAAACGTCTGAAAAAAGAATTGGCAAAAGTGATTCAGGAGCGTGATTTATTAAAAAGGCCACAGCGTACTTTGCAAGGGAAACTTTGTGAAGTACGCATGGATAACTGATCAGGCTAAAGATTACCCGGTAACGATTCTGTGCCGTTTTATGGATGTTTCCCGTAGTTGCTATTATGATTGGGTTAGCTCTCCTAAAACGGATAGAGAGAAAGAAAATGAAGCGCTTACTGAGCAGCTAAAAAACTGTTTGAAGACAGTCGCAAGACTTATGGAACCCGTCGTCTTAAAAGAAAACTGGCTGAAAAAGGCGTTCATATAAGCCGCCGGAGAATTGGTCGATTAATGAAAAAAGCCGGTTTGTTTTGTAAAACGAAGAGACGCTTTAAAGCGACGACTAATTCCAAGCATAATAAGCGTATATCTCCAAATTTACTGGAAAGAGAGTTTACTGTCTCTCAACCTGATCGCTACTATGTGGGTGATATTACCTATATTGCCACCAAGGAAGGCTGGTTATATTTAGCGGTTGTCATTGACTTATTCTCTAGGCAAATTGTTGGCTGGTCGATGGATGAGCGAATGAAAGCCAAGCTAGTCAATGATGCTTTACTGATGGCCATATGGAAGCGTAAACCAATGGATGGATTGCTTTGGCATACTGACCGAGGTAGCCAATATGCCTCTGATAGTCATAGAAAAATATTGTCGGATCATAACATAATTCAGTCTATGAGCCGCAAAGGAAATTGCTGGGACAATGCTGTATCAGAGAGCTTCTTTCATAGTTTGAAAACTGAATTGACGCACCATTGTCGATTCAAAACCAGAGTAGAAGCAAAGCAGGCAATATTTGAATATATTGAGGTATTTTATAATCGGGAGCGACTTCATTCGGCTAATGATTATTTGTCACCAGTCGATTATGAAATACAGCAGGAAATAGCTTAAATCGATTGATTGAAGAGGGGTAAAAGGCGACATAAATGCCGCCCATTACCGTTGACGGCCATCGGCTCCTCAGCCTGTGCCGTGAAGATATTGTAACAGGATCATTACCGTTGTGAAAATACCTTGGGTGAATGGAACGGCTCTATCGTTCCAGAGGGCAAAGCCCTTTCTCTTCATCTGTTTAAAGTTAACATGAGAAACTAAAATGATAGGAAATACAAAATGACAAAAATCACTTGAAACAGCCAAAAAAATATTTAGAAAACTGTCCGGAAAAGTGTTGACACATCACATCACCACTTTGAAACGTTAAGACCTCGTACTCATCGTTGAGTAGCTCAAACATTGTTTCGCGAATAAGATCGTCATCATCGATAACATAAACAAGTGCTTTTTCCATATGATTGGCCTAAAATGAATCAAAATAAATTTTCTTTAATTATAGATGATAAATATTTCTTTTTAATGTAGGGGATAAGCAAAAGAAGGTTTTATCCTACATATATTGCGTGTTATAGATTAAATTTTATTAATGTAGACAATTTTTGGAGATTTTATGCCTCAATTCACAATTATTATTGAAGCTAGTGCGATTCATTATGAATGGCCGGATGCGATGGGTAAAAATAATAACCTCTGTTTATTGCCCATGGATGAGATTAAAAACACCCTGATACGCCGGTGAAGGTTTAAGGACGATAGGCTCTTTTTTTCTTTTTGCGTTTTTTACCACTTAGCGCATCAGCTTCTGCTTTAAGTTGCAGTTGTTTGGCGAGTTCAATGAGTTCCTGATCGATTATTTTGGGTGTTTCCAGGCTGATACGACCTAATTTACCGGCACGTAATTCAGTCAGTAATATTTTACTGGCTTTATTTAAGTCAATACGGCCACCAGCACGTAAACAACCGCGTTTACGTCCCACTGCCTCGATGACTTGCAGTTCATTCTGAGGCAATTCTTCTAATTTAAAACGTTCAAGCAGTATTTCAGGATAGGCTTTGAGTAGGTAATCAGCGGCAAAAAAAGCAATGTCTTCGTATTCAAAGGCGGTGTCTTTGACTGCACCGGACACGGCTAGTCGATACATACTGGGTTCATTTTCTACTTTGGGCCAAAGTACGCCGGGGGTATCAAATAACACAAAATCATTGCCTAAGTTAATGCGTTGCTGAGACTTTGTGACGGCAGGTTCATTGCCTGTTTTAGCAATGCTTTTGCCTGCTAGAATATTAATGAGACTGGATTTTCCCACATTGGGAATACCCATGATCATGGTATTAAAAACTTGCCTTTGCCCGGGCAGGGTTTTAATGATTTTTCGGCTGAGTTCAATCAATTGACGCATTTTATCAGGCTGTTCAGTCGTCAGGGCAATGGTTTTGACACCTTGCTCCTGCTCAAGCCAGGCCTGCCATTGGCGGGTGAGATCGGGATCGGCCAAATCACTTTTCGTGAGCACCTTAATACAGGGTTTATCCCCCCGAAGGCTTGATAAAAGTGGATTTTGACTGCTAAAAGGAATGCGAGCATCCAATACTTCGATGATCAGATCGATGCGTGACAATGCTTCTTTAATCTCTTTATTGGCCTTGTGCATGTGGCCGGGATACCAGTGAATTGCCATTGGAATAGTCTTATTGTTGATTGAAAGTGTGTATTCTATGGGGCGTTTGATAAGATGTAAAGAAAAGGCTTTCGATTCAGTGGCTTAAATCATCCGCTGTATCAGTCATTAACCTCTACTGAGACGGATGCTTAGGAATAAAATATTTATATGAAGCGTATTTTTACCTACTTGTTAAAAAAAATTCTTTGGCTGCTCTTGGGTGCAGGTTTAATTTCTATCTTATTAGTTACCAGCCTTCAAGTGATTAACCCACCTACTTGGGGATGGAAGTTACAGCGCCAAATCATGCCGCCGGACAACTTTCCTGACACAAAAGGGACTGCACAAATCCAACATCAGTGGCTTGTCGGGGAGAAAATTTCATCTAATATGAAACTGGCGGTCATTGCTGCCGAAGATCAATTGTTTAGTCAACACTCGGGCTTTGACTTTGATTCGATATTGATGGCATTGGATAGTAATGCCCAAGGCAAGCCAGTGCGTGGTGCTAGTACTATATCCCAACAGACGGCGAAAAATTTATTTTTATGGCCCAGTAAAAGCTTGGTGCGCAAGGGAATAGAAGCCTGGTTTACGATATTGCTTGAAGTGCTATTGGATAAATCACGTATACTTGAATTGTATCTTAATCTGGTGGAATTTGGGCCGGGTATCTTTGGCGTAGAAGCCGCGAGTCAGCATTATTTTCATAAAAGTGCTGCTAAGTTGACTCATAATGAAGCGGCGAGATTAGCGGCAGTTTTACCTAATCCTTATCGTTATCATGTGCAACAGCCATCCCAATATACCAGAAAAAGAGTGCGCTGGATTGAGCAGCAAATGCGCCAATTAAGTCTCGCCGCTTTACCAAAGCGATAGATTAGAGAATCCATTTATCCTTGCATAAGTTTGATGCGGTTCGTTCCTCACCACATCCTACATTTGAAGTAACTTTATCTATTCCATAAAAAAACACCTTATAAAAATTCATTTATAAGGTGTTTTGATGTACTTGTCTATTTTCAATAGAAGCAAAGTACCAAGGAAATCCTGTCAGTGATTATTCCTTTTTTAGAGCAAATTATCGAAGTTGATATTCATCGGCAGTTTCATCCCAAACGAAAACGCTATCGGATGAACCACCGGCTGCGGGTGGATTGTTGTCTAAAGTAATGAACACATTTATGATGAAGTAAAACGTCTGAAAAAAAAGAATTGGCAAAAGTGATTCAGGAGCGTGATTTATTAAAAAGGCCACAGCGTACTTTGCAAGGGAAACTTTGTGAAGTACGCATGGATAACTGATCAGGCTAAAGATTACCCGGTAACGATTCTGTGCCGTTTTATGGATGTTTCCCGTAGTTGCTATTATGATTGGGTTAGCTCTCCTAAAACGGATAGAGAGAAAGAAAATGAAGCGCTTACTGAGCAGCTAAAAAACTGTTTGAAGACAGTCGCAAGACTTATGGAACCCGTCGTCTTAAAAGAAAACTGGCTGAAAAAGGCGTTCATATAAGCCGCCGGAGAATTGGTCGATTAATGAAAAAAGCCGGTTTGTTTTGTAAAACGAAGAGACGCTTTAAAGCGACGACTAATTCCAAGCATAATAAGCGTATATCTCCAAATTTACTGGAAAGAGAGTTTACTGTCTCTCAACCTGATCGCGATATTACCTATACTAGGCTGTTATATTTGGTTGTGATATTCTTAGGCAAATTGTTGGCTGGTCGATATTGCCAGTCAATGATGAAGGCTGGTAAACCAATGGATGGATTGCTTTTACTGCGAGGTAGCCAATATGCCTTGATAGTCATAGAAAAATATTGTGACTTATTCAGTCTATGAGCCGCAAAGGCAAATTGTATGGCATAGTTTGGTGACGATGGATGAGCGAATGATAAGTATTTTATAATCCGAAGCTAGTCGAATGATGCTTAAATCGATTGATTGAAGAGGGGTAAAAGGCGACATAAATGCCGCCCATTACCGTTACGGCCATCGGCTCCTCAGCCTGTGCCGTGAAGATATTGTAACAGGATCATTACCGTTGTGAAAATACCTTTGGTGAATGGAACGGCTCTGATCGTTCCAGAGTAGCCACACATCAAAAGCTTGTAACACACCTGCTAATGAAGTGGTCTGAGTTGTTCTGGTGACATTAAAGTCAGCAGGGTTCACAAACTCTTCATATTCAACGCTCCAGACTAGCTCACCAGTATCAGCAACGGTATTGACGGTCTGCGCTTGCAGTAGTGTGCTTGCCATTGGGAAAACGTCATTTATGGCTGGGTCGCCGTATAAAGCACTGTCATAGCTACCGGCATTAGCAGTGAAAGAAACGCTGGTTGCGACTGCGAAAAGTAAAGTTGTTAAAGTTTTCATGATGGTATCCTCGTCGTATTTGTTTGTTTAAGACTAAAATATTTTGTTTTGCTATGAATTAACTATACGACAAGTGAGGTTTCAGGAACCTTACACGAAAATTAAAGATTTTTAATTTTCAGAGGATTTATTTGTCTGGCTGATATTTTTGCCAGAGCCAGCAGCCTACGGCTGATGAAAGCAGGCCAAAAACAACAAAAAACAGTGCAATAGGAGTGAATATCTCATCTTTAAGGGATAAGTAGAGGGAAATGCTACTGCCAAGGAAGGAGGCTATCAGGGCTTTGCTATAGGCATGGCGTAAGGCCACCATCGCAGTGACTAGGCCACCAGTAGCCATCACAATAAAAAAGCCTATCCCGGCGAGAGTATAAGTAAATACCTGTGACCAGGGCTGGAATGCAGGTGACCATTTGATTAGTGAGCTATAGCCTACGGCAGACATAATTAACACGAGCTGATTGACCAGACCTAAGATAAAGATGGTGAGTACACCAAGACTGATTGCTTTGAGAGTGTTTTTCATCGTATCTCCACGGTAAGCGTTATATTTAATTTGGGTATGAGTGATATGCTCTGTTTGAAATAAACGTAGGATGCTGCTGAGGAACGAAGCGCATCAATATCAAACATGCTGACACTGGCTAAAACAATACCGCCCAATTTAATGCATCAAGCCAAGCAAGGCATTGATTGAAATCATGCCAGCCAGGCAATATTTCAATAGCTCAATATAGATGATTCTTAATTTTCAGGTTACAATCGCCACTTTAATTGATTGATTTGAGCAATATGAGAAAAACCATACAAAAACTGATAGAAACCAAGCAATTTCAACATTTTATCACTTTCCTGATTATTTTTAACGGCATTACCCTCGGCTTGGCGACAGACAAAGACTTTATGGCTGATTATGGGGCGATAATTGATGGCTTGGATATGCTGATTGTGGCTATCTTTACCGTGGAAATCACGCTTCGGATTTATGTGCATCGCTTGGCATTTTTTAAAGATCCCTGGAGTTTATTTGATTTTTTCGTGGTTTCCATATCGCTTATTCCGGCCAATGATGGCCTGTCGATACTGCGTGTGCTGCGCGTTTTACGTTTATTCCGCTTGTTGACGATAGTACCGCAAATGCGCTTGATTATTTCTGCTATCTTAAGCGTTATTCCGGGCATGGCTTCGGTTTCTCTTGTATTGCTATTATTTTTCTACGTGTTTGCCATTATTGCGACTAACTTATTCAGTGTGGCGTTTCCACAGTGGTTTGGTGGCTTGGGTGAGTCAATGTATACCCTGTTTCAGATCATGACCTTAGAGAGTTGGAGCATGGGCATTGCGAGACCCGTGATGGAAGAATTTCCGCTATCCTGGATTTTCTTTGTTATTTATATCTTAATCGTAACGTTTATTATGGTGAATTTATTTATTGGCCTAGTGGTCGATGCCATTTTTACCATTAAGGGCAGTGAAGCAAAAGCAAACGAAGAGGATGCTGATAAACCAGAAACGGCCAAGGAATTGGTTTATCAGCATGAGATTAAGGTCTTGCAAATAGAGCTCAAAGAGATGAAAAGTTTATTGACCAAAATTGACAATAAACTCTCCTGAATTCAAGTTATAACGCTCACAAAAAGGGGCTAATTATTTTTAGGATGCAACTCAATGTTGATTCGCTCGGTGCTGAAACCACTGGCATTTTTATGCCCACCGCCACCAAATTGCAGGGCTATTTTGGACACATCAATGGCCTTGTCACCCCCAGAGCGTAATTGCCAGACGCGCTTTTCAGCCTTGTCTTCATAGGCAGCGGCAAAGGGATAACCATCGGATAGTTGGTGTAATAATTCACTACCGATACTGCTCGGCGCATTCACGAGAGGGACAATATGACCAGCAATTTTTCCCATGCGAGAGGCTTTCTTATAACGTTTTATCTGACGCTTGGTTTCTCTTTCCAGAATCAAACCTTCTTGATGTAATACATCCAGTGCTTTGTCATCAATAAGCCAACTTGACCAGAGTTTTAAACGCATGGGATAAGACATGATGGCTAAAATAATGGTTTGGGTATTGTCTAGTTCAAAGCGCCATAAGTCATTGTCTTGCACATGCTGGAATAATTTGGGTACGGGGGCATCTTGATGAAAATACTTCCAGGTGAGTACTGCACCGGACTGGTTCATATCAAAATTAAAATGTAAATTTTCACATTCTTCATCCAGGCCGGCTAAATCATTTAAGGCACTGATGTGATGATCGATAATCGTGACTTTAGCAGCCTGTTGGCAAAGTGCAGTGATGTCATTTCTTTTGTAGCTGAAATCAACAATGTAAACATCCCTATCCTGACAATCAGGCGGGGTAGTACCATGAATACCTTTATGGTAAATAATATTATCTTTAAATTGCTTATAGCCGTCTTGTTGTTTGAAAAATAATTGTGCGGCCAAGGCGGAGGCAAAGCCATCGGGGCAATTGCCGTGAAAGATGACTGTAATGGGACGTTGAAAATAGGTCTTCATGAGTGTGTTAATGTAACCAGTTACAAATAGTGGTGTTAGAAAATAAATCAGTGATATCGGAGCTACAATTAACGATTTGAACTTTTTCAGAATTATTGAAATGTTGTACCAAAGACATCAGCATGACGACACATGAGCTGTCAATTGCTTTAACACTTTGAAAATCAAGGGTTAAAGCAGCGTTAGTGGGTACTTTTTCGTAAGTGTTGCGAAAGTTAATACACTCACTCATTCTAAATTCATTTTGTAAGGTAATAGTATAGTGATACCCTGAGTGGGATAATTCCATTGTTATTCATCCTTGTAATGGCGTTAAATTGTTTCAATTCATTGCCTTCCTTGTTTCACAATACGTGTTAATGCGTAGTTGCTAATATTGGCAATGGAGCAGAGCATAAAGGCTTTTAGGTTATTATTCAAGCTGAATTTAAACCATTTTTTTCTTAAATTACTTCAGCATGGAAATATTTTTTTCAAAAGGATGATAGTTTTGCCCATAAATTTTTATAATACGGCGGACATAATTTTGTGTTTCTTTGTAAGGGGGGACACCTTTGTACCGTTCGACTGCTTTTTCTCCGGCATTATAAGCGGCCAGACTTAGACGCACATCACCCTTATACTGTTTGAGTAACCAACTGAGGTAACGAATGCCGCCTTGGATATTTTGTTTGGGATCCCATACTTTTTTGACATGAAAACGTTTGGCTGTCTGAGGCATTAATTGCATTAAGCCCATAGCACCTTTGTGTGAGAGGGCAGTGCTTTTAAAATTGGATTCTTGCTGTATCAATGCTAATACCAAGCGGGTATCAATATTATAAGCAGGGGCTATTTCTTTGACTAATTGTACGGTTTTTTGACAATGACGCGTGCATTTTTTAGTTTCCCAATAGGCGGTGGGTAATTTAATGCAAATAGTTTTGTTTGTTTGTAAACTTTGATCAAGCTGTGCCAGAATTTTCTTGGCGTAAGCATCCCCTGATTTGGCAGCTCGATTGAACCAACGCACGGCCAATGCCTCATCCTGCTCAACACCACGGGCATTGAGAAACATCCAGGCTAAATTTCTTTGTGCATCAGTTGACCCCTTTAAGGCCGCCTTACAATACCAGAAAATAGCTTTGCTGGTATCTTTTGTGATACCTTCACCATGTTCATAGGCAGTTGCTAATTCAACTTGTGCTGTGATTTGACCATTTTTTGCTGCCTGGCTCATTTGCACTATTGGATCTTGGTAGGTTTTGGCTTTAACGACCGGAATAGTACAGATATGCAATGCCATCAGAACAAAAAGTAAGCACAGAAATTGTTTTTTTTTGCTTAGGGTCATCATTTTTTGAGTCAATCGTTTTAGAATGATTTCAGCCGTGGATATTGATTATACTCATGATGCTTGGAAATGCAGACTTAACAAGCAAACAATATCTTGATACACTTATATTATATCGCTAATTTTGTATATAAATTAAGCAATATTTGTACCTTGTTAATTTATTCTATAAAAATCATCATCTTATCATAATACACAGATATTTAAACAATGTTCATTGATGGTTCAGCTGATTCAGTGTTAAATAAGTTGACAGTTTAAGAGGATCTGACGAATAAGGTGTAAAGAAAATGGAACAAAATGATAATGCGACACTTATATCCGACCCCAAATTATTGCTCAAATTAGCTCGTTATAAAATGCCCTTTGGCAAATACAGTGGTTATTTATTAGTGGACTTGCCTGAACCCTATGTGGTCTGGTTCGCAAACAAAGGCTTTCCCAAGGGAGAGCTAGGCAAGTTATTGGCCATTGTTTTGGAAATAAAAATCAATGGCTTGGAATACTTATTTCAGCCGCTCAAAGAGAAACATTGAAAAGGATTAATGATTGAATGAAACGCATACTACCTATCAGCAAAACATTTTTACTCTTAGCACTGCTATCCTTTACCCTGATAGCTTGTACGACCAGCCCAACTGGGCGCAGTCAATTTATGCTGGTGTCACCTGAGCAAGCCATATCGGCATCAAAAGAAGCCTATGTAAAAACCCTGAAGCCTTTGGATGATAAAGGTAAAATTGATAATGATCCCATAGTGACAAAGCGGGTTAAATTAATCACCGGACGCATTATCAGCCAAGCCATAAAGCAATATCCGCACACCCGTAATTGGCAGTGGAGCGTTAAGATCATTGATGATCCTGAAACCGTCAATGCCTGGTGTATGGCGGGTGGTAAAATGGCCATCTATACCGGTTTAATTAACAAGGTTAAACCCACAGATGACGAACTCGCTCAGGTGATGGGGCATGAAATTTCCCATGCACTGGCAAATCATACCGCAGAAAAAATGTCTACCCAACTAGCCACACAGATAGGCATGGTCGCCTTGTCGGTGGCGGTGACAGATAACGATTATAGTGCTGTGGCATTATCCGGTGCTGCACTGGCAGCCTCGATGGCCATTGAACTACCGAATAGTCGTACAGCAGAACGCGAAGCCGATTTAATGGGTATTGAATTGGCGGCCAGAGCAGGCTATAACCCCAATGCCGCCGCAACATTATGGCAAAAAATGGCCAAAGTGGGAGGCGCAACACCACCCGAATTTTTTAGTACTCACCCGGCACCGGGTAATCGTCAACAGACATTACGCGAACTTGCGCCTAAAATGATGCCGTATTATAAGGCAGATATCGTCAGGCCTGTTTACCCCTTATAGTGAATGCTAGCCAGATAAGGTATTTGACCTTATAGGCTAAATATAAGAAAATGCTCAGCTATTAATCGATTAATGCTCCAATATCCAAGTTGATGATTCAGAGCGATGCCATGGAGGCGTTGCTTTATCAATTTTCCAGCTCATATATTGCTCAAGGGATTGAACATGCAACAGGATGGAACCGCTTCAAATTCGTCACAGGACTCAAGCCCCGCTGCTTTTGGTGGCTCTTCAACGAGCGCCTCAAGAAAAGTGCCGGCAAACATCACCCGCTTTACTTTCGACCTTATTGGTTCAACAGAAGAGCTTCGAGTGCTTGATTTTAAAGGCTCGGAAGGCATTTCTGAAGCCTTTGAATACCACCTGACTCTTGCCAGCAAAAATGATTTGCTCAGACCTGAACAATTTATGGGCAAGTCGGGTTTACTGACTTTCGTTGCCGATGAGCAAAATGAATTGTTGCATGGTAGCATTGCTCAATTCGAACAATATCACCTTCAGGGTGACTTTTTTCTTTATCGACTGACACTAGTGCCACGTTTCTGGTTTCTCAGCAAACGCCATAATCAGCGTATTTTTCAGGACATGAGCATCCCGCAAATCATTGAAGCGGTCTTTAATGATGCAGGGCTGAGCAGTGAAAACTATGAACTACGTCTCAGTGCTGACTATTCGCCCAAAGAATATTGCGTACAATACCAGGAAAGTGAATTTGATTTCATTTCCCGTTTGATGGCCGAAAATGGTATCCACTACCACTTTGAACATGCGCTAGATAAACATCTCATGGTGATTGCCGATCACAATGGTGCTTTTCCCTTTATCAATATCGACAAAAACGTACAATATCACCCCAATGATAGCCTCAATGCCGATCAAGAAGTCATCAATCGTTTTAACAAGCACTTTTCAGTGCAATACGGCAGCACCCATTTTCGTGATTACGCCTTCAAAAAGCCCTTGGACAGACTGAACAACCACCAACAATCAGACTATGACAGCGCACTGGAAGACTACCAATATCCCGGTGATTACGATCTCAACCCTTCAGCACTGACACCCTCAGGGCTCCAAAAAACCACTTTAAAACTACAGCAACACCAGACCTTTCGTGAGCAGAGTCAACTAGCGAGCAATTGCCAACGCCTACGCGCAGGGATGCGCTATGAACTCTATGACAACCCCAATGGCCAATACAATCAACAATATTTACTCACTCATATCGACCATGAAGCAGAACAACCCCAATCATTGGATGAATTCGGCTCAGGCAATCCCAGCACCTATCGCAATAAAGGCAAATGTATACCGGCGATAACACCCTATAAAATGCCGGTGACAGACAAAAAACCAAACATTATCGGCTATCAAAGCAGTGCCATTACCGGCCCTTCCGGCGAAGAAATCTACACCAACGAACACGCCCAAAGTAAAGTTCAATTCCCCTGGGATAGAGAAGGTCAGCAGGACGAAAACAGCAGTTGCTGGCTACGCTCCTCACAAACCTGGGCTGGCAAACATTGGGGCAGTATTGTCCTGCCCCGCATGGGACAAGAAGCCAAAGTGGGCTATCTGCACGGCGATCCCGACCGACCACTCATCACCGGGCGCTTATACAATGAACGCCATAAGCCGCCTTACGCCTTACCCAAACACAAAACCCGCACCACCATCAAAAGCAACTCAACCTTAGGTGGTAAGGGCTATAATGAAATTCGCATCGAAGATAGAAAAGCCCAAGAACAAGTTTATTTTCATGCCGAAAAAGATATCGATATACGTGCCAAAAATGACCGACGAGATATCATCAAGCATGACCGCCATTTGATTGTTGATAATAATCGTTATGAATTCATCAAAGACAGCTCACACCACACCATTGATAACAATCAAAATGAAAAAACCGCACAGAACCATTCCATTAAAATCAGCAATAATCAACACAGCAAAGCAGGCCAGGCCGTTTTAGCCGATATTGCAAACAATGCCCACTTCAAAGCCGGGCAAAAAATCATTCTTGAAGCCGGCAGTGAACTCACCATTAAAGCCGGTGGTGGTTTCATCAAAATTGATGCTTCGGGTGTCACCGCTCAAGGCGCTGCCATCCAACTCAATGGCGGCACCGGTGCGGGCCCTGCCACCGCCGCCAGCCCCATCAGTGTCACTCAGGCCGTTGAAGCGGACAAAGATAAACCGGGGCAAGTGTTTAAACCCATCCCCCCACAGAGCGCCCCAAATCAGGAAAAAATTGCCTTTAAGGGCGAGATTTCAAGACTCTTGCAAGCCGGCAATGACAATCAGCAGGGGATTTGTATTCCTTGTATGTTGCAAACCTTAGAAAAAGCCGTAGTGCCAGACATTATAAAAAATATTATTCCCAACAAACCGGAAAAACCAAAACAAACCTGGCTTAATGTAGTTATAAAAGATGAAGATGGTGAACCTGTCCCCAATCAAAAGTTCATTGTTAAATTTAATAATGGACAAATCAAGAAAGGAAAGGTCAATGACAAGGGCTATGCTCATTTAGAACCCGTACCCGAAGGCAAACATCAAATAGAGTTAATCGACGTCGATATGCGTGAATGGAAAAAAGGATAAGAACAAATGAGTAGTGCAGGGAAGCATCACGAAATTTCAAAAATTGGTGAAGAGATACTAAAAAAAGCCATTGCAGAAGCTAATCCAGGTAAAGAATTTAACCTGCAATCTTTTTATTTGGGCAATTGGCTGACTGATTTTTCTCAGGCTATTGATCCTGTTGCATTTAATAGTATTCAAAATGAAATTACTCAGGCACTTAATTTTGGTATCTCAACGGTTGTTGACATTGAAAGTACGGCAAAAAATGTTGCCTTGGAAGGCTTAGAAACCCTACAGGATGGTGTAAAAACACTCAGGAAGTCAAAATCCGGCTTAAAAATGGTGGATGATATTCTGGAAAAAATTTATATCGAGATGGGGAGCAGGCTGGCATCGACAGAAGATATTGTCCAAACCTTGAAACTATCTGAAGCATTTATTAATGTTGCAACAGAAGTTAATGGAGACGTTAGTAGTTTTGTTTCAGCGGGAACGACTTCTGCTTCCTCTCTTATTGATAATAAAGAAAGCTCAAAATATTCAGAATTAGAATGGGCTGTCAGGAGTACTGTTATAACGCTAGGGTATGCAAAGTTTGTCATGTCGAATGATGGCAAAGGCAAAAAAATGGATGATGATATTTATTTGCAGATTATGGATCGTAACCTAACACAATATTTTCCCCATGAACATATTGATAGGCCGGATGCATTTAAATACCGAATTAATGGGCAGGATAATTATGTAACAAGGGTTGCCAATGCACCTTTATCAAAAAATTCGCAAATCAAAGAAAAGAAAGGTCATTTATATCAATATCTGCGTGATGACATTCATATCCTCGCTGGCAAGTTAACCCAAATTGATGATAATTGGGGGCAACATACCTTTGATTTTAATAAAAAACAATTTATTGGAATGGATAATGAAGTCTATGAAATAGAAAATTCAAAAGAATGGGATTTTTATTTGGCTGATTTGGGCCATGTATTACATGGGGTTGAAGATTATTTTGCCCATTCTAATTTTATTGAACATGCCAGTATGCTAAAAAAAGATGCATTTGAAAAGTATCGTTTAATGGAGTCACAAAATAGCAAAATCTATACTAAGCGATTGTTAAAATGGTCAGGCCCGAAAGAAGAGGGTGATAAAGAGGCAATAGAAAAATTCATGCCAGAGCCAAATGTTGCCACCGGGTATTTTGATTTTATTGATACATTTCATTCGCTCAGCCATATTGTTGAATCACTCTTTAATTGGCCTCATGAACTACTTTTTGACAAGGTACAAAATACAGCCGACACAGCATCAAAGGTTGAAGACAACTATAAACAATTTTTTACAGATTCTGTTGAGTTGTTGACTTTAAAGAATGAGAAGACATTAGATGAATTTATAGAAAAAGAACAGTTAAAACCAAAAGGTAAAAAAAATAAAGCCTTAGAATACTTGCTTAACACGGATACAGTTAAAGACTGGAAAATTGTTATCACTATGGGTAAAGATGATAAAGAGCTTGAGAAACGCACCAAGAAAATAAAGCCCATTGCTGATTTCTTGGCTAAAAATTATTATGGGCAATACAATGATGTGCCAAAAGAAGTCAAAGATAATTATACAGATGCCATTGTTTTATGGACTCGATACAAAGCTGGTGTCAGTCTTTATCAGTCACTTAAGACTCTAATCAGTTTTTTATCAAATCCATTAAAGTGGCTAAAGAAAAAATTACCTGAATTTTTAGGTGAAAAAACCAAGGAATTATTAATGGCCTATGCGGCAAGTTATTTTCATGAATGGACAGGCGCACAGCGTATTGGTTGTCATAGCCTTATGGCCAAAGATGTCGGTGATGAATTGTTCCATAAGCCATCCTTTCAATGTGCACAAAGTGTTCATTGGTATATTATGCATCAACTGACCACAAATCCACAACAACGTGTTTTTAAAATAAAATCTTCTTCTTTGGATTCTTCAAATTTTAATAAACTCAGTGTGTCAAGAGAAATCGATTGGTTGGAACTATTAGAATATTTTATGAGTCATCCTAGTTCATTTGTTTCTGAAACAAAAACTGTGGAAAAAAATTATCTTACAAATGAACGTTTTATTATCGATGCTCAGAAAAAACCATCGACTTTAGGTGAGTTAGCCAAAAAATATAATAGTTATTATGTGGAAAAAAAGAATAACAAAGGTGAGCATATCATTGAGAAAAAAACATTAACGTGGGAAATTATTGCCCGACACAACTTTCCAATATTAAAAGTTGAAAATTTATTGTCAAAGCGTGAATGGGCTAAAGCGTCGGATGCCTTGAGGGCTAAAAGCAAACTCGGATTAGAAAAAGAGATTAATCGTATATTATTACTGAATAATATTGGTTATCCCGTGAAAGACAATATGGCCTTTCATACGGGAACAGTGATTCTTATTCCAGGGCAACAAAAGACGATTAATGTTACAGAGGCTATTTCTGACAAAGAACTCAATGATAATTGGTGGTATCAAGTAACGACATCAAAAAGAAGTTGGGAAATTTTTAAAGACTGGTCACTGAAACAAAAGCTGACAAAAAATAAGTTGGGTGAACTAATGCCAGCTCACAGACACACCCCTGTTAAAGTAAGCAAAGAATATAGTTCGAATCTGATAGTCAAAGCAAACAAACTAAAAGAAGATAAAGAATTTAGTTATAATTCACTTAAAGAGAATGTTGAATTAATAGGAAAATAGATGAAGCTTAAATTCAGACAAAATCACATCATAATAGCAATGCTTTTTTTATTGATGGCAACACCTATAAGTGCTGCAAAAAAAGGGATTATAGTCAAAGGTGATCAATCTATTTATGATGCTACAAAAAAACTGGTGAATACAGAAGAGTCAGTTGTAAAAGGCTGTAGGAAATTTGAATATATCAAAGATAAAATATTGATGCGAACAACTTTTTTGGATTTAAACTGGCCAAAACAAAATCAGCACGTTAAGTTAAGAAGCAACCCTAAAGTGGTTGATGAAAAGGAGTATTTGAAAATTCTCTATCAATATAATTTTTTTGATAATTTTACATATAAACAAGGTTGTTTTAGAAATGAAATTAAGCAATTTAGCCTAGCATTATCAAAAAACAAAACAAAAGTAGTGCGTATTGATAAAGTGACTAATTTAATGTGGAATGAACACTATTCTGATAAATTAACACTTGATGAGGCAAAAAGAATATTATCATCTTTAAATAAAGAAAATTATCTTAGTTATAATGATTGGCGAATGCCAACCCTCGAAGAAATAGCATCACTTTATACTGACTCTGGTCATGTTTTTCGTCACAGTAAAGTGAGTGCTTGGGTTTCGGATGAATTTCCAGATAAAGATTTACACTGGGTTGGTGGTGTTAGATATAATAGCTCATTTGTTGAACCATTTGAAACTATAAAAGGAAATAAAGTAAAGATACAAAAGCTAAAACTGTTAATGGTTAGAAATCAGCCTCCCCCATATCCTATACCGCCATCTGATTTTGATGAAAAAGATGGACTTTGTGAACATTGGGAACAATATAATGCCGACCAAAAATTAATAAGAAAACCCGACTCTCCAGAGTGGCCCGATAATATTAATTCGATAAAGTTACGTTCAACACCAATAAAATACCTTAATAGATCAATGACTGATTTTCAAATAAAAGAAGATACAATCAAAATAGATAAAGGTTCTTTGGAATATGAGCTATCTCAAATCGGTTTTAATTTCTTGTATGCAGATGTCCAATGTTTTAAAAACTATTACATTGATGTTAATGCTGATGTATTAGTGGACTTAGCAACTAATTTAATGTGGCAAAAAGGTTCTAGCAGGACTATTAGTGAGTATAAACATATTACTAAAAAAGAAGAATATATCATACAACTGAATAAAGACAATTTTAATGGTTTTAATGATTGGCGAATCCCAACAACTCCTGAAGTTTCTTCTTTGATTGAAGGTACTAATTATGGTAAATATAAAATTCATTTAAATAAGTTATTTAATCCTAACTATACCTCATTTCATGTCAGTGATAAATTTTCATATTCTGACAATCTATCAAGAGAAAAAGAAATATCTGTGAGTGCTGGTAAAAGACGAGGAATTGGCTTAAGTCAACACCGAGGTAAACTAATAGAAAACATCAAAGCAGTCAGAACATTAACCGCAGAAGAAGTACAATCATACTGCCAACAAAAAGGTGTGACATGCCAGTAAAAAAACATATTGTGAAACAAGGTGAAAGTCTGACCTCAATTGCAAAGAAATACGGTTTCAATCAATATGAAACCATTTATAAAAACGCGGCAAATGACTTTTTTAGAAATAAACGCAGCAATCCTGAAGAAATATTTCTGGGTGATGAATTATTTATTCCAGAAAAAGAAACCAAAACAGAAGAACTGACGGTTAAAACTGATAACGAAATCATCATAAATAAAGAAAAACGCTTTCTGAATATTGAGCTTTATGATTTTTTTGATCAAGGTCAAGCTTTAGCTGATAGTCCTTATACAGTAGTTATAGGCGATAAAACCTTTCGTGGTAAATTGGATGCCAGTGGCAAGCTTTCGCTGGAAATCACTAACGATGACAAGCAAGCAGAATTAAGTTTTGAGGTCGAAGACAAAGCGGGTGTCGCAATCTATCACTGGACACTTGATGTCGCGCATCTTGATCCCATTGAAACGCCCACCGGTATCGCACAAAGACTTGAAAATATGGGCTGTATGGATGTGGATTCAGATAAATTCTACTCTCGTTCCAATAAAGAAGCTAATTTGCACTATTTAACCATCGCATGGAATGCATTGGCGCATTCTTTAACACAAGCCATGCCATGGCATGATCTGGCAGAAGGGGAACAATTAAACTTGACTCAAGAACAATTTATGGTCAATAGCCAAAATAGAGATGCTATAAAAACAACCAATAAGGATGCACAAGATTTATTGAATAATAATGGCTATTGTTAAAGCATATAAAATAAATACCGTGGATAAAACTAAGTGATATTAATAAGGCGATATCATCTTGATTTTCCAGTTTCTATGTATGAACTACGTCTCAGTGCTGACTATTCGCCCAAAGAATATTGCGTCCAATACCAGGAAAGTGAATTTGATTTCATTTCCCGTTTGATGGCCGAAAATGGTATCCACTACCACTTTGAACATGCGCTAGATAAACATCTCATGGTGATTGCCGATCACAATGGTGCTTTCCCCTTTATCAATATCGACAAAAACGTACAATATCACCCCAATGATAGCCTCAATGCCGATCAAGAAGTCATCAATCGTTTTAACAAGCACTTTTCAGTGCAATACGGCAGCACCCATTTTCGTGATTACGCCTTCAAAAAGCCCTTGGACAGACTGAACAACCACCAACAATCAGACTATGACAGCGCACTGGAAGACTACCAATGTCCCGGTGATTACGATCTCAAGCCTTCAGCACTGACATCCTCAGGGCGCCAAAAAACCACCTTAAAACTACAGCAACACCAGACCTTTCGTGAGCAGAGTCAACTAGCGAGCAATTGCCAACGCCTACGCGCAGGGATGCGCTATGAACTCTATGACAACCCCAATGGCCAATACAATCAACAATATTTACTCACTCATATCGACCATGAAGCAGAACAACCCCAATCATTGGATGAATTCGGCTCAGGCAATCCCAGCACCTATCGCAATAAAGGCAAATGTATACCGGCGATAACACCCTATAAAATGCCGGTGACAGACAAAAAACCAAACATTATCGGCTATCAAAGCAGTGCCATTACCGGCCCTTCCGGCGAAGAAATCTACACCAACGAACACGCCCAAAGTAAAGTTCAATTCCCCTGGGATAGAGAAGGTCAGCAGGACGAAAACAGCAGTTGCTGGCTACGCTCCTCACAAACCTGGGCTGGCAAACATTGGGGCAGTATTGTCCTGCCCCGCATGGGACAAGAAGCCAAAGTGGGCTATCTGCACGGCGATCCCGACCGACCACTCATCACCGGGCGCTTATACAATGAACGCCATAAGCCGCCTTACGCCTTACCCAAACACAAAACTCGCACCACCATCAAAAGCAACTCAACCTTAGGTGGTAAGGGTTATAATGAAATTCGCATCGAAGATAGAAAAGCCCAAGAACAAGTTTATTTTCATGCCGAAAAAGATATCGATATACGTGCCAAAAATGACCGACGAGATATCATCAAGCATGACCGCCATCTGATTGTTGATAATAATCGTTATGAATTCATCAAAGACAGCTCACACCACACCATTGATAACAATCAAAATGAAAAAACCGCACAGAACCATTCCATTAAAATCAGCAATAATCAACACAGCAAAGCAGGCCAGGCCGTTTTAGCCGATATTGCAAACAATGCCCACTTCAAAGCCGGGCAAAAAATCATTCTTGAAGCGGGCAGTGAACTCACCATCAAAGCCGGTGGTGGTTTCATCAAAATTGATGCCTCGGGTGTCACCGCCCAAGGCGCTGCCATCCAACTCAATGGCGGCACCGGTGCGGGCCCTGCCACCGCCGCCATCCCCATCAGTGTCACTCAGGCCGTTGAAGCAGACAAAGATAAACCGGGGCAAGTGTTTAAACCCATCCCCCCACAGAGCGCCCCAAATCAGGAAAAAATTGCCTTTAAGGGCGAGATTTCAAGACTCTTGCAAGCCGGCAATGACAATCAGCAGGGGATTTGTATTCCTTGTATGTTGAAGTCATTAGCAAAGAACGAAATCATTGAAAAAGTCTTACCGAATATCATCAAATCAAGTACTGACTCAGACAATCCGTTAAACCCCTTGCCTTTAGAGTCGCTGAGCAATAATGAAACAAAAGAAAAACACTGGCTTGAACTGGAACATCAAACGAGCTTCCCTGATGATAAAGGGCAGATAGAGCCGGCTAAAGAGGCAAACTACTTGCTCACTTTACCCAATGGTCAGACAATAAAAGGTCAATTAGATTCAGGTGGTATGGCGACACACAAGGAAATGCCAGCGGGTATTTATAGCGTTGAATATGAGCCTGATATCGACACAGAAATCAAAACCAAACAATCTGAAATTCAGCAAATACTCAAGCAGATTTTGAATGATGAAGTCAAAGAAGCCGCAGCAATTGAAAAGAAACTACAAGATGCCCGTTTCTATGGCTTTGACTTTCCCGGCAGTAATGCATTAGCACAGATTGACTTATATAAAAAAGCGGCCGAAAATGGGGTATGGAATGGCCTGACGGGATTAGCCAATTTTGCTTGGGAATTACTCAAAGGCACAGGCAGTCTGATGTATGAGCTGGCTTTAAGAAGCAATCCTATTACCGCCCCTTTTAAATTTAGAGAGGATCTAAAAGCACTTAAAACAGCTCATAAAGAATTGCAACAATTTGCCGATGAGGATCTTGAAACTTATGCCGCCTTACTCAGTGATGATGCAACCCATCAACTGTTTAAACAATTCAGCATCGACTACTTGGATGCCCAGCATTCACTAGAGTATACAGAAACCGGTGGTCAGGTTGTATTTGATATCCTGCTGACTATTTTTACTGTAGGCGCAGGCCTTGCCGCCAGTGCTCGACATTTGTCAAAGCTCAAGAAACTACAGCCTTTATTAAAACAAATGAGCACCTTGTTAAAACGCAAGCAAGTGAAAACAAAGAAAAAAGGAACTCATAATACTCGTATCATAATCACTACTCCGTTGAAAAATCCTCATCATGGATTACATAATCGAGATGATTTAACCCCTGATTTAGAAACGTCGATGAACTCCTTCAAAACGACTCGTAAAATTGATATGAGGGATTTGTCACAAAAAGATGAGATTATCAGTGACATTTTAGAAGATCAAAACTGGGATGATCGTAAAATTAAACAGGTCTTGAAATCAGGTGATAATTTTACTGAACAATCATTCAATGCAGGGGATAAAATGTACGGTTTTAATACCGCCGGTCGTTCTCGGAATTTAGATAACTCAGCCTATTTACTGGATGAAGCGGGTTACCAAAATGTCAAAAAGAAATATTTCAAACAAGGCTATTGGGATAAAGAAGGGGTTAAGAATTATTTAGCCTTACCCTGCTTTAATCAAGCGAATAGTATTGATCTGATGGAGGTTACCCAGCCAACAACGGGACTTCAGTCCACTATTGGTAAGGCGACTGAATTGATCCGCTATGATGCTGCTGATGGTTATACAACTGGTACGTTAGGGAAAATTGAGCGGTGGTGGTACTCAAACAACGCTTGATACTTCCTTTTTAAAATTATTACCCAAGGAATAGAAAATGCCTGATACGGAAGAACAACGCCTGGATATTATTGAGAATTGTAATTATTTATTGGATGGTTTTTTGACTGAATTTAATCAAACAGACAATACCCCTCAAGGACGTATGATCACTCAATGTCTATGGTTTAAGGAAAGAGCGCAAAACCATGACCTCTCCTTGCCCGTAGCAGAAAATAAACTCGGTTCATTGTTACGCGGATTCAACTCTGAAGTGCAACGCAGGAAGTTCCAGTTCTTGCAAATGATTTTTTCATTGCCTGGAATGGTGTTTGAAAGCCGAGTGCCTTTCTAGGTCTATTATTAAGTTTTTCCATCATGTTGTAAACCTCTTTATCAGTCACTTCTTTAAAGTCTGTATCTTTAGGAAAATATTGTCTAATCAGTCCATTAGTATTTTCATTTAACCCTCGCTCCCATGAAGAATAAGGGTGGGCAAAATAAAATGCTGTATCAAGAGCTTTGCTTACCTGCTCATGATAAGCAAACTCTTTACCATTGTCTGCGGTAATACTATGAAGCCTGTCTTTAAAGGGTTTAAGCAATTGTATTGTTGCTTGTGTCACCCAATCAGCCTGTTTGCCATTCACTCTTGCTACTAATGTGTAAAGCGTTTTTCTTTCTACAATCGTGACCAGAGCACCACTGTGTCCTTTACCGATCACTGTATCAATTTCCCAGTCACCAACACGACGTTTATCATCAACAATCTTAGGACGGTCATCAATGGAAATTCGATTAATTATTTGTCCTCGACTGCTTTTACCGTTACTACCACGCTTTTGGTATTTCTTTCCCTGACGCCTTAAATACTGATGTAAATCACCACCTTGCTTCTTATCATCCCATATGTGTTGATAAATACGTTCATGGCTAAGAAGTAGCATTTTGTCATTCAGTAACCAACCTGATATCTGTTCAGGACTCCACTGGTGCTGTGAAAGCTTTTCATCAATAAGGGCAATCATGTCATCCGTCATTTTAATTGCTTTAGAAGCATTGTAGCGACGCTTAACGGCTTTTTCTTGAGCTTGCTTAAATCGATAGCCACGTAAACCAGCGTTGCGTTTAATTTCACGGCATATAGTAGATTTACTCACCTCAATCGCCTGAGCAATTTTAGACTGGGAAATGCCATTTTTAATCTCAGTCGAAATGTAGTATCTTTGTTCTTGTGTCAATTGCTTGTAAGTTCTCATAAGTCACTTTACTCTTGCAGGAGAAAATGGCCGATTTTACAAGCAATTGGCCATTTTTTCGAGCAAATCATTGCTGTACTTATGATTTTTTTAGTAGCGCCGTCAGGCGCGTCGCTGTCTCATGAAATTCCCGGGGTGGCCATCGCTACGCTCGGCCACCCCGGGAATTTCATGAGCCAGCGATAAACCAGCAAATATCACAAATACAACCAAATAGTGTTGCACTTATGAGTTGAATCTAAGCAAACTAAAAGAAGATAAAGAACTTAGTTATAATTCACTTAAAAAGAATATTGAATTAATAGGAAAATAGATGAAACTTAGATCAATACAAAATCACATCATAATAGCGCTGTTATAAAAACAACCAATAAGAATGCACAAGATTTATTAAATAAATACAGTGGATAAAATCAAGTAATACCCTAGTAATTAACTCACAAATTAACCTTGTAATAACAAAGGTTGTTTTCCTTATGGTGTAATATATGCAATAATAAAATTACAATCTAATTCCCTCTAAGTAGGTGCAATCATGAAATGTCAGCAAACAACCTCAGAATCCATACTAATCTTAAAACCCTTGCAAACAGCCTGTTTGAAATTCATTATCCTAATAATATTGGTGATGACCGCAGTTAATACCTACGCCTACCAAATTTTCTATGATCGAACGAACTGGGAAAATGCTATTGTTGGTAGTTTAAAAACTGATAACTTTGATAATAAAATAAACAATGCAGATAGTATTACTTTTGATTCCGGCGTGGTTTCAACCAGTCTTAAAAGTTCTGAATACAATCGTATTCTTTCATCAGGGAGTTACTTTGGCAGTGTCACTAGTACTTCAACGCTGACATGGGTGTTTCCATGGGAAATTTTAGCTTTTGGCTTTGATATCATATCAATTAATTCTGGTTCACAGATAAGCGGTAACTTTGACGGTCTGGGAAATGAAATTTTTAATCCTGCAAATGATAATATCAGCAATCAATACAACGGTTTTATCGGTGTCATTGGAAATGATACATTTGATACTATTGTTTTTTCAGGAGCTGGCAACAGAGACAGCTTTTCTATCAATAATTTATCGTTCAGCAAAGCTCCCACCATCCCTGAGCCCGCTACTCTTTTGTTAATGGGGCTAGGCCTGTTTTGTCTCAGTTGCAAGCGAAAAAAAAGTCACAGAGATCGCAGGAATATTTATTAATAGCAGTTCTCTTCCAGGATTAAAACTTTTAATCCTGGTGCAATGTTCCTGAAAATATAATTGGCGTATAGTCGATCCCATAGCAAGACAAATTTAAGTTTATGCTTTCTCAATAATATTGCATGCAATACAACGAAAGTGGTTTGATTTTAACTTTCCTTTGAAGGTCAAAGATAGTCTGTACTGAGGTGGTTCTTTTTAATTATTAATAAAAAACTCCTTGATTTATGGGTGAAATGAACTATATATTAAAATAGGATCATTGCTTGAAACAACCTATTATGAAAGCTTACCTTAGCAGCCTTGAACAACTCACATCCTGGTTTTTCTCTCTTGCTGGAAAACAGTCATTTTTTTTGCCAAAAAAAACAGAAGGGGTTAATTATCGCTTTGAACCTCTTGATTACAAAAATAACACATCTTTAGATTTACTATCGTACAAACCCACTATCTTACCTCCAGGGAAATATATGTTTCCTGATGGTGAAACGCTATTTACCTACCATAGAGATGAACAAGGCCGCTATCATTTTACTCAGGGGGAAAGTATCAAACCCCAGATCCTTGCTGGTGTACGTTCTTGTGATTTAAAAGGTATTTATTTAATGGATGCGGTGTTTTCTGATGGCATAAAAGATATGCATTATTTACAACGCAGAGAGAAAACGGCCATTATTGCTTTTAATTGTCTGACCCCCTGTGATGATCATTGTTTTTGTGAAACGGCACAGTCGCTGGATTTTCACAAAGGAGCAGATATCTTTATTACGCCGCTGGTTGATAAAGAGCGGCTTTTATTAGAAGTACAAAGTCCAAGAGGTGAAGCTTTAATCAAAAGTTTAGTTGCTGAACCATGCGACAATGCCAATGAATTAAAGCAAAATGCGATTGCCAGCCGTCCCAGCCCCTTTGGTCGACAATTCATGACTTCGGTTGAACAGTTATCACAGATCATTCATGAGCAAGATGCTGATGAGGTTTATCAGCAATATGCAGAACGTTGTTTCTCCTGTGGTACGTGTAATCTGGTCTGTCCAACCTGCTATTGCTTTGAAATAAAAGATGAGTTTGAACTGGATGTTAAATTAGCACAAGGGAAGGGCAGTAAAACACGCCATTGGGACGCTTGTTTAAACCCGGGCTTTGCTGAAGTTGCTGGTGGTCATAATTTCAGGCCTGAGTCAGCAGCCAGACAACGGCATCGGGTTCGAAGGAAGTTTGATTATTTGCCCCAACGATTTGAGCAAACTTTTTGTACGGGGTGTGGGCGTTGTGGGCGTCAATGTACAACGGGCATTGATATCTTTGATATTGTCAATGATGTGTGTTCATCCGTCGGTTCTGCCCCTAAAGAGAAGACAGAGGCTAGGGTTCGATGAATGCACCAGTAAGCTCCTCTATAAATAATCCTTATATTCCAATGATGGCAGAAATAGAGCGAGTTGAGCCATTAACAGAGCACGAAAGCTTATTCAGAGTCGTACTACCGGAACCGCTTAATCATCGACCCGGACAATTTGTGATGGTCGGGCTACCGGGTATTGGTGAGTGTGCTATTTCAATCAGTAGCAGTCCACAAAGTGGTCGAGTGCTGGAAATGGTGATCCGCAAGGCCGGTAACGTCACAGGCGTATTACATCAATTAAATGAAAAAGATTTAATCAGTATCCGGGGGCCTTTTGGCTCGGGGTTTGATTTAAATGATTTTCGTATCAGCCATGATAATAAAGACAGTGTTGTTAAAGATATTGTTATCATTGCCGGAGGCTTAGGTTTGGTGCCTTTGCGTTCACTTATTATTCCCATTATGGAAAATAAATCAGAATATGCTCGAGTGCATCTTATTATCGGTTCAAAAACGCCCAGAGAAGCATTATTCAGGCAACAGATAAGACAATGGAAACAACAACCTGACTGTACTATTATTGAATTGGTTGATGCGGTCGATTTTCTTGAATGGGATGGTCAAGTGGGTTTGGTGACAGAGCCAATTCATCAATTGAAACTGGATGAAAAACACACAAAATTCATCTTATGCGGACCTCCCGTCATGTATAAATTTGTCTTGATGGAAATCAAAATAAATTTTAATATTCCAGATGAGAATATCTATCTCGATTTAGAACGTAGAATGCGCTGTGGTGTTGGCAAATGTGGTCATTGTCAGATCAATCATGTGTATTGCTGTAAAGAGGGGCCTGTTTTTCGTTATTCTCAGTTAGTAGATCTGCCTGAGGCACTGAATTGATGAAACCTAGAATTGCCTTTTTTGATTTTGCCAGTTGTGAAGGTTGTCAGTTAGCCCTACTCAATTGTGAAGATATCCTACTGGAGTTATTAGAGTTGGTAGATCTGGTTGAGTTTAGAGAGGCCTTTTCAGAAAAAAGTGAACGCTATGATATTGCTTTTATTGAAGGTAGTATTCATCGTGAAGAAGATAGTAAACGCTTAATCGACATTCGTTCCAGAAGTCAGTATGTCGTGGCTTTGGGGGCATGTGCTTGCAATGGTAATGTGCAAGCACGCTCCAATTTTATTGCCCCTGCTGAAAACTACAAACTGATTTATGGAGAAGAAGCGCGCAATCGTGTTCAGGTGGATAAAAATTATTGGCCACTATGGGCACATGCTCGGGTGCGCTCAGTTGAAGAGATAGTGAAAGTAGATTTCCACTTACGTGGTTGTCCCATGTCGGCAGATGAATTTTTAGTATTAGTGAAGGCATTATTAAGTAAGCAAATACCTCATTTCCCAGAAAATGCAGTCTGTGTGGAATGTAAGCGCAATGCCAATGAATGTGTTTTTGATAAAGGCATGAGTTGTCTGGGTCCTATTGCTTATGGTGGCTGTGATGCCATTTGTGTTAATAATGGCCATGTCTGTGATGCTTGTCGAGGCTTGTTGCCCTATGCTAATGTTGATGCTCACAATGAATTAATGTTGAGTAAGGGTATTTCAAAAGAGGCGATTAAAAGTCGTTATAGACTATTTTGCAGTGCAGAAAAAATAAGTCAGACTTGAATTGGGGTATGATAAATAATGACAGGCACTAATACTAACACTTCAAAGAAGACCGTTCATATTAAAATTGATCATGTGACTCGCTTAGAAGGTCATGGCAGTATTTTGATTGATGTAAAAAAGGGACAAGTTGAAAATCTTAAACTGGAAATTGTTGAAGCCAATCGCTTTTTTGAAAATCTTGTCAAAGGGGTTTCTCCCCATGATGTACCACAAATTGTCAGTCGTATTTGTGGTATTTGTTGTGTTGGCCATCAGTTAGCGGCAATCAAGGCAGTAGAAAATGCACTTAATTTAAGTATCAGTCCACAAACCCGTTTATTGAGAGTCTTATTAAATGAATCTCAATTTTTGCAAAGTCATGCTTTACACTTGTATTTTTTTGCAATCCCTGATTATGTCGGTGTAAAAAGTATTTTACCATTGGCTTCTTCTCATCCGGAACTGATAAAAAAAGCCTTAAAATTAAAAAAACTAGCCAATGATTTTACCACGGTTTTAGGCGGGCGCGCACTACACCCGATGATGCCCACTTTAATTGGCTGGAGGAAATTACCCGATAAAAATAAGCTCGAAGCATTGCTGCAGCGTTTGCACGAATCGATTAAAGACATTGAAGAAATGGTGGATTTTATCAGCCAATTAAACTGGCCAGACTATGAAAGGGAAACAGAATATGTCAGTCTAAAACATCCTGATGAATATGCCTTGTATGAAGGTGAAATTTATAGTTCGGATATAAAAAAATCGGTGCCAGAATCTGAATATCGTAACGTTACCAATGAATTTACAGTGGCACATTCCACTGCTAAATGGTCTCGCTGGAATAGAGAGTCCTATATGGTAGGAGCCCTAGCAAGAGTGAATAATAATTTTGAACAATTACATCCCCAGGCAAAATTAATAGCAGATACATTGAATTTAAAAATTCCCTGTTATAACCCGTACAAAAATAACCTGGCTCAAATGGTAGAAATTGTTCATTGTACTTATCATTGTATAGAAACATTACAAACCGTATTGGCTCACGACTTACAAATGGAAGACCTGAATTACCAAGCCAATGAAGGCATTGGCTGTAGTGCAATTGAAGTCCCAAGGGGGATTTTGTTTCATGAATATGGCTTTGATGCGAATGGCATTTGTAATCATGCCGATGCGGTCATTCCTACCAGTCAGAATATTAATAATATTGAACGTGATATGAAAAAATTTGTACCACAAATGTTACCTTCCATGGAAAAAGAGGTTTTAGCTTCTCATATGGAAATGTTGTTGCGAGCCTATGACCCCTGTATTTCATGTTCTGTTCACATGTTGGATGTGAAGTTTGTCTAAGTCCCTGCTTACTTTAATTGCTATCGGCAATCAAAATAGGGGGGATGATGGAATTGGTATTGCGATTGTAGAAAACATAAAAAATCAATTGCCATCTACTATTGATGTGCAGCTATGGGAAAGTCGCGATGCTTTGTCAGTGGCTGCAGAATTGCTAGCAATTAATATGTCAATTATTATTGTTGATTGTGCAGACATGGGGCTAAAGGGTGGTGAATATAAGTGGTTTAAGCAATCTGAATGTGTCTTAGAACAACATCATAATGTGCTATCAACACATGGCTTTGGTTTTTCAGATGCCTTAGCATTAGCTGAAACACTAGGCTTTGAACAGGATTTATATTTCTTTGCCGTACAAGCAGTAGAAATTGAATTTAAGCAGGGTCTGAGTGATATTTTACAAAAAAATATGAATGTCATGTCGGATTTATTATTAGAAAAAATAAATAATTTAATCTCGGTATCTACTACTTAGGAACATGAATTAAGAGTAAATAATGTGGCAACAGAAAATATCATCCATTGTATTCAGGATGTTCATGTCAAAGAACTGGTTAAACGGTTAAATTGGTCAGTATCAATTCGCTGGTATTATCTCAGTATCAGTTCATTACTGATCATGTTGATTTATTTCATGCTGGATCAACAAACCATTAATTTAAAATATGAGTATTTATTAGCGGCCAATCTTTTTTTGTTTTTGTGTAATTCGCTTTATCAGTATCAACTGCGTTATAGCTATGAAAAATGTTTGGGTACATTTGAACTGCGCTCTTACCTCATTATGCAAATTTTGACGGATTATATGGCATTAACCTTGGTTGTTTATACCCTGGGTAGTATTGAAACGCCTATTATACTTATGATTATCCCCAATACCATTTTAGCCACTCTCTTTTTTACTTCAAGACAAAGTCTTTTGATTGCACTGTCAGGGCTTTTTATGGTGATAATGCCTTTGATTTTGGAGTTTTTTCAAATAATTCCAATAATTTCCATTGTAAATTCTATAGTGGACCCCGAAAACTGGACAATAGGTTAAGATATAAGAGCTAACCTAACGGGGAACAAAAAAATGAGCACAAAAAGAAAAACATTCAACAACAAATTTAAAGCAAAAGTAGCCATTGAGGCTTTGAAAGGTCAAAAAACAGTCGCAGAAATTGCGTCAGAATTTGAAGTGCACACCACCCAGGTCAATAGCTGGAAAAAGCAGATGCTTGATGGTGCAGCCGATACTTTTTCAAAAAAATTAGAGAATAAAGATGCTGAACATGAAAAGGAAAAAAGAACACCTGTACAGCCAAATAGGTCAACTAAAAGTAGAGGCTGACTGGCTGTCAAAAAAGTTGAAGATGTTCAACTGAGTAGAGCAGAAAAGCGGTGTTGCATAGAAAAAGAGCACCCTCAGTTGAGCATCAAAAAACAATGTGAGCTTATCGGCCTGAACCGTTCAAGCTATTACTATCAACCTAAAAAGCCTCTGCAAAATAAAGATTTAACATTAATGAATTTGATTGATGAGTTGTACATAAAACATCCATTCTATGGCAGTCGTCAAATTCGTAATGCATTAAGATTGAAATGTTATAAAATTAATCGTAAAAAGTTCAACGGCTTATGCGGATCATGGGATTGGTTTCAGTGGCACCAAAACCCAATACCAGCAAGCCTTGCAAAGTAAATAACCTCTATCCATATTTGCTCAAAGGAATTGATATTAATAGGAATAACCAGGTTTGGTGCACAGATATCACGTATTTACGGATGCCACATGGATTTGTCTACCTAAGTGCTGTTATGGACTGGAGTAGCCGTTTTGTGCTGTCCTGGGAAGTGTCAACCAGCATGGAAGAAAGCTTTTGTATCAGTAGTCTGGAAACAGCACTGCGACGATATGGAAAGCCAGAAATCTTCAATACGGATCAAGGTGCTCAATATACTAGCAGAGCATTTACAGGTGTTCTAAAGGCCAATGATATAAAAATCAGCATGGACGGCAAAGGCAGAGCAATGGATAACATTATGATTGAACGACTCTGGCGAAGTGTAAAATATGAGGAAATTTACCTCAAGGATTACCAAAGTATTGATGAGCTAAAGAGCTCATTAAAGGAATATTTTGAGTTTTACAACCATGAACGACCACACAGTACACACGGTGGAAAACGCCTGCAGCAGAGATCTATGGCGTGATGAAAGAAGTTGTTCCAGACTTAAAACGGGCAGCATGATGAGAGGATAATCAACTTTACTGGCAACCGCCTTGTCCACATATCCACAGGCCAAGCCAGTAGCCCTGAGATATATCGCAAGCGTCTCTGGACTACTGGCAGACCTGTGGATATGTGGATAAGACTAATACTATAAATAACCAACAGAATTATATCTTAATATTTGAGAAAGCTGTCTTGACAATGGGGTCCACTGTATTCTACCTTTAAAATGGTTATCTTTTCACAGCCAGTTATTTTATTGATTTATATTATAATCTTATTTTCATGTGTTGCCTTTTGCTGGTATCTCCTGTCGAGTATTACCTCTCGACTCATAAAAAATGAATTAGAACTTGAGCAAAGCTATCTGGATATGATAAGACTGGATGAAGAAAAAACACAGGCCACATTACGCAGTACTCATGAGTTGAAAGCACCATTAGCGGCCATAAAAAACTATGTCTATACGATGAATGCGGGTTATGCTGGTGATATTAACGATAAAGTATTAAAAATCATAAATCGAATTGGCCGACGATGTGATTATTTGTTAAATAATGTGACTGACATTATCAAGCTGGGTAATTTAAAATCTTATGTTGTTCTTGATGCAAGTAATGACAATGAAAAAAAAGCACAATTTTATTTAATTGATATAGAAAAATATATCGATGATTTTATCGTTAATAATCAAAATTTAACGTGTGAAAAAAATATAAAAATAATATTTACTAATCAATTGTCCACTGAAGGCATAAGTGAGGGTAAATGCATTTTAGCCAATGAAGAAAATTTACAATTGATTTTCACCAACTTATTGAGCAATGCGATAAATTATTCTTATATTAATGGTGAAATTCATATTATTCTGAATGAAAAACAGGAACAAAATCAAACTACATTTTGTATCACCATTGAAGATAGGGGAATTGGTATTGATGAAAACAAAATCAATAAAATTTTCGATGAGCATTATCGAACCAATAATGCTGCTCAATTCTATGAAGGTGGGACAGGCTTAGGTTTATCCATTGTAAAAGTGTGTAGTCAAATTCTAGGGGCAGAATTACAGCTTAAAAGCACTCTTAATCAAGGAACGAGTGTTACCATTTGTTTTAAAGAAGGGAAAATTTCTTATGAGTAAAATAATGATAATTGATGATGACCGGGATATTATTGATGGCATCAGTATGATCCTAGAAGCCAATGATTATACGGTTGTGTCAAAAATGGATACGGATAATATCATCGAAGCCATTCAGTCAGAAAATCCAGATGCTATTTTATTGGATATTGTTTTTCCAGAAGATGCGCAAGCCGGTTTTAAAGTGGCAAGAAAAATGGCTGCTGATGAATCAGTCAATCATATACCCGTACTCATACTCAGTGCGGTCAATCAATTAAGCAACTTAGGCTTTAGTTTTACGGAAAATGATATTAGTCGTGACTTTATGCCGGTCAATGGATTTATTGAAAAACCTGTGAAACCTGATGAATTGTTAGAAAAGATTAAGTCCTTATATTAATTTAGAGATATTGATAAAAGAAGGCTTATGTTTGATGATTGGGTGATAAATATAATTTCACAATAGGAGTTAACCGTATGCAAGTGAATGGTATTCTAGGCCTCATTATTTTAATCGCTGATATTTTTGCTATTTTTAAAATTGTAAAAAGTTCAGAATCAACCATTATGAAAGTGTTATGGATTGTTATTGTTCTGGTTTTACCTCTTATCGGTTTAATTGCTTGGTTTTTTGTGGGTCCAGGTGATAAATCTCTCAAGATATAATCAGCGCATAATGTGTCTTTGAATGTTACAAAGTTCCTTTATAACATTTATTGTCGGCTGGTTTGTTTGGTTTTGAATTGATAAGCCGCGTGTGGGTCTTGATTTATACTTCTTAGGTTCTATTCATCAGCAAATTCTAGGAAGAGGGTCGTCTTCAAGTTCTTCAAGAAATCGCTCACCACCTAATTCAGTTTCTAATACAACTTGGGCATTGCCCGCTCTTATTTCACCGATAATATGTGCATCCTGACCGCCATTGTTTGACTGCCATATTTCTAATGCCTGTTGTGAATCCTTTTCTGAAACGATGGCAACGACTCTGCCTTCACAGGCCAAATAAAGTGGATCATAGCCAAGAATTTCACAGACACTATCCACTTGTTCATGGATAGGGATTTCTGCCTGGTATAAATGCACTTCCTTTTGAATGACACGACTGATTTCATGACAGACTGAGGCAAGACCACCACGAGTTGGGTCGCGCATAAAACGTAGGCCTTTTAATTCGAATAGTGATTGAGTTAAGGGAAATACGGATGCGGCATCAGATTTCAAATCACCTTTAAGACCAAATTGTTCTCTCGCCAACATAACGGCAGTACCATGATCGCCCACTGTACCACTGACCAAAATTTTATCACCGCTTTTAATGTATTCCATTCCCAACTTTAGGCCGGGTTTTTTTATACCAATGCCACTGGTTGCAAAAAATACACCCGCACCTTCTCCTTTGGGTACTACTTTCGTATCCCCTGTGACAATGAATACTCCGGCTTCTTTGGCGGCTTCAGCCATACTTTTAACAATGCGTTCTAATTGTTTGATGTGTCAACACTTTTCCGGACAGTTTTCTAAATATTTTTTTGGCTGTTTCAAGTGATTTTTGTCATTTTGTATTTCCTATCATTTTAGTTTCTCATGTTAACTTTAAACAATGAAGAGAAAGGGCTTTGCCCTCTGGAACGATAGAGCCGTTCCATTCACCCAAGGTATTTTCACAACGGTAATGATCCTGGCCATCAGTAAAGCATCATTGACTAGCTTGGCTTTCATTCGCTCATCCATCGACCAGCCAACAATTTGCCTAGAGAATAAGTCAATGACAACCGCTAAATATAACCAGCCTTCCTTGGTGGCAATATAGGTAATATCACCCACATAGTAGCGATCAGGTTGAGAGACAGTAAACTCTCTTTCCAGTAAATTTGGAGATATACGCTTATTATGCTTGGAATTAGTCGTCGCTTTAAAGCGTCTCTTCGTTTTACAAAACAAACCGGCTTTTTCATTAATCGACCAATTCTCCGGCGGCTTATATGAACGCCTTTTTCAGCCAGTTTTCTTTTAAGACGACGGGTTCCATAAGTCTTGCGACTGTCTTCAAACAGTTTTTTAGCTGCTCAGTAAGCGCTTCATTTTCTTTCTCTCTATCCGTTTTAGGAGAGCTAACCCAATCATAATAGCAACTACGGGAAACATCCATAAAACGGCACAGAATCGTTACCGGGTAATACCTAGCTCCCTGGCAGTCTAGGTTGATCCGTCTCATTAGCTAATTTGACAGCTGATTCTTTAAATTCTGATGTATAGCTTTTATTGAGCGTGTTTGATCATTCATTTTAGGTCACACTTTTTATCTTTTAGTTATTTTAAGTTGTGTGTCCGGTTAAGTATAGCCACATTAGGTATCTCTGCAAAGTTGCCCATCCTTTGAGCGTGTACTACCACTAATTTTACGCTTAATAACATATTCTCGAATATCATTTTCACTCAAATTATTATGAAGAGGAATATCAGGCCGTTCCAATACCAGCAGTAATTCTGTTTTATTTCTTGCCAATCGTTTCAGTGCCTGATTCAACGTTTCAAAGTAAACGTCAATTAAAACCCACGTTCACAATAAGCTTCAGTTAGCTCAAACTATGATCTTCAATTCGTAATTTGGAGATACAAATGAGCAACCATTCAAAAGATGCTTCGATGAAGCAACACATAGAGGCCTGCCAAGCCAGTAACTTAAGCCAGGCAGTTTATTGTCAACAACATAAGATACCCTCTCATATTTTTAGCTATTATCGAAAGAAGTTGGGTTATGTTAGCTCATCAAAACAGGTCAACACCAACAATCAACTCATTCCCATTAATTTACTGGCCAATTCCCCCACAAGCAATGCAATTAAAGTAAGCCATACCAATGGTTTCAGTTTGGAAATCAATTCTGATACGAACCTGAATCAGCTCAAGTCCATTCTGGATTTGCTCAGGACTGTTTCATGATAACGGGCATCACAGTCAATCAGGTTTATCTGGTTTCTGGTGTTACCGATATGAGAAAAGCAACCAATGGGCTATCACTGATTGTCTCAGAGCAATTGGAACACAATCCCTTTGATGGCAGTGTCTTTGTTTTTGTAATCGTCAGCGAGATAAACTTAAAATACTGTACTGGGAGCGTAATGGTTTCTGGCTTTACTATCGTACACTTGAAAAAGGGAAATTCCAGTGGCCTGGAAAAAGAACAACCCACTCTTTCGTTAACACTGAGAGAATTACAGTGGTTACTGGATGGTTTATCTTGCACACAACACCATGCTCACCCTGAAATTCATGGTCTGGAAAACAACTAAAAAAGTCCCTTTAGATGCGCATTAAACAGAATAAATACAAGCATTTAACGCTCATTTTTAGTATAATATAACGCATGAGTTCAACAGGCAAAATACTACCAGAAGACATACCAACGCTCAAAAACAGGGTGCTTGAACTCCAGTCAAAAGTGGACTGGTATGAGGAACAATTTCGTCTGTTGCAACATAAACGGTTTGGTACTTCCAGTGAAAAAGAAGCCCACCCCGACTTCTTTAATGAGGCAGAAACGTTCGCCGAAGAAGCACCGGAAGTCCGTGAAACCATTACTTATGAGCGTAAAAAGCCCGGTCGTAAGCCTTTACCTAAAGACCTACCTCGTAAAGTTGTTCGTCATGAGTTATCTGAAGCAGAACAAGTCTGTGACTGCGGTCATCACTTGCATGAAATTGGTGAAGAGACCTCAGAGCAACTGGAAATTGTTCCTGCTCAGGTATATGTTGTAGAACATGTTCAGGTTAAATATGCCTGTCGTGCTTGTGAGGAAGGCGTTAAAACTGCTCCTAAGCCTGCACAGCCCATTCCTAGAGGTTTTGCATCACCCAGCCTGCTGGCCTATATCATTGTTTCTAAATTCCTAGACAGCTTGCCTCTCTATCGACAGGAAGCGATATTTAAACGCTATAAGATAACACTTTCCAGAGCCAGTATGTCCAACTGGGTGCTTAAATCAGCTGAATTACTCAAACCCTTTTATAATCGGTTGTTGTATTATCTCATTAGGCAGAAAATCATCCAGGCCGATGAAACAACGATGCGAGTGATCCATGATGGACGTGAGAATTGCCCTAAATCTTATATGTGGCTCTATCAAAGTGGCGGCTATCATTCCAAGTGTCCCATTGTTTTGTATGAGTATCAGCCCTACTCGTGCAGGCCAACATGCCAAAACCTTTTTAACGGGGTTTTCAGGTTACCTGCAAACGGATGGCTTTCCCGGTTATCATATATTCGAAAATGAGAACAGTGAAGTCACTTTATTAGGCTGCATGGCACATGCTCGTCGCAAGTTCCATGATGCCTTAAAAGCATTACCCAAGAACAGTCAGAAAAAGCCTGGCATGGTACAAATGGCGATCAGTAAAATTGCTAAATTGTATGCGATTGAAAAACAAATCAAACCGCTCAATGCTGAACAACGTTACCTGATCCGTCAGGAAAAAAGCAAACCACTACTGGATGACTTTAAAAAGTGGTGTGATGATAAAGTGACTAAAACAACAAAAGACAGTAAGTTGGGTGTCGCTATTCGTTATGTGATCAATCAATGGAAGTATCTGACTGTCTATCTTGAAGAGGGCAACCTCCAGATTGATAATAATATGGCAGAGCGGCGGATCAAACCCTTTGTGATTGGGCGCAAAAACTGGGTCATGAACCAAAATCCTCGTGGTGCTGAGGCCAGTGCTATTTTATATTCAATCGTGCAAACAGCGAAAGCAAACAACCTAGAGCCCTTTGCCTTTTTAACACACATTCTGACTGAGTTACCTAAGCTGGGCAGGCATTATGATGATGAGGCTTTAGAGCAATTGTTGCCATGGAATTTGACTGAAAAAATTCAGCCTTTAAATAAAGTGGAATGATACGTCAACGTGGGAAGTTTTGACGTATACGTTTCAAAGCTTGTTTTAGTCCGGCACAATTCATCAAAATGTTCAGCAATCGCTGACTTCAACGGATCATCTGGCTCAAGTTTATATTGTTTGAGATCATAAAATAGTTCCCAAATCTGAGTATGTACCCAGTTCAGTTCTTTATCATGTCGCTCATTGAGTGGTAGTATCCGCTGAAACACTCTGTCTGCATGTATCCAACATAATGCGTGCAACAAAATATCAAATTGTCCTGCATCATCACTCACAATCACCAAATCACTTGGAAAGCCACTGTTAATTAATGCCCCCAGTAAAGCGCCTTCTGTGGCAATGCGAACATGCCGTTGTGTTATGATACTATTGTTCTGCAGATAGTATTTCCAGGCTTCTTCATTATCAAAGCAAGTCTGATGACTTTGTTCAATAACGCTCAATGGCTTGTGAGGTAATTTTTCTGCTCTCATATAATCAAGTGCTGCATCGTTGAGCGTATAATCAACAGCAGCACCTCGTAACAATTGTAGAAAATTAATCCGGCTCTTATATCGAGTACTTGAAAACCAGGCAAAGGTTTCATTGCCAACGTGAGTACAATAACCATTCTTTCCATCATGACGACTACCCGTATCATCAACATGGATATAAGTACTATTGTTGATACCGGCAGTTAGCAATGTATTTTTTTCAGTATGAAAATGGTCTTTGTCATGGATTAAAATCTCATTGATCTGACCCGTTGAAATATCAAAACCTAATTCTGTTAATTGTTGTATTATCAATGGCTGAGTCACTCTCTGGTGATAATATTGATAAACGATATAACTCTGTAATGTATGGCCAAAATGTCCTATATGTGTATCAAAGCTCAATTTTCCTATACAGGTATCACCATCGGGTGTTTTATAGCGAGCCAATCGATAACGAGTATTGAAAGGCTTAATCAGCAGCTCCTGAACAAAATAATCCTGACACCCTAAAAAACGTGAATGTTCTGGCAGGTTATCTGGTTTGATAACGGTGGTTTTATGAATAGCCAATTTCTTCTTTCGTTTACGACTTTTACTAGTCCCATTTCCTGAGTTGTTTTTCTTGCTTCCTGAATGACCTGTCGGATTATCATTGTCATCATCCTTTGGCAATTTACTGGCTCTTATTTTAGGCTTTGGAGGTAGCTTTTTAAGCTTAGCAACTTCTGTTTTAAGGGCATCGATTTCAACCTGTTGGTTTTGAATGATTTCCTGTTGTTGCTCCATGAAAGCAAGGAGTAATCGGACTACCGGTGTCTTTTCTTCTTCAGGTATCTCTGGAATTGGAGGTAATTTTTTCACTATAATCAATACAGGTTGTTTTCAATAAAACAATTGTATCATGGCTTTTTAAGGCTCTTTAGTTTGCCCTGTGTTGATCAAACTCCCTCTCAGTTAAGATAATATTCAAAAATATTCTATTTCGATCTGAGACAGATCGACAGGATCATTTATAGGGATAAATTACATGGGGCAGTGAAAATGCAATTTTTGTCCTCTAAAATGCTGTCAAGACTTTTTTTGTTTTTATTTCAAGTTTTGCACAGACTTATTGAGAAGTTACATTCCGTTTCCCTAATATACCTAATAGAACATGCAGTATTTTTATAATCATTGTTTGATAGGAAAACTGCATAAGCAGTTTTCCCTGTTCCTTTATCGCCAACTAGAAATGTAGTTGAAGGATCAATTATATTTTCAAGATATGAATTCCGTAAAAATACTTGATTAAAGAGGTTTTTATTTTCTCTTCGTTTGTAATTCTCAGCATCACTAAACCCGAATACTAATTCATTAATTTTTTTCATTGTAATTTCTCATTATAAATTAAATTCTTGATGCATAAGTTAAACTCACTTTTTAGCCTAACAAGTAATTGACTAGTTTTCGTTTAATCATCGCACACTTTTGTTTTTCGCTCAACAACCCTCTTTAATTGCTTGCAATTCCTTTCTGGATAACACACAATAATACGTATTAAAAAGCTTATGGATGAGCTCATGCAAAAATTACCTGATGAATTAAATCAAAAATTTACTCAAATACTCCTGGATAGGAAACTACCAAAACCAGAACAATATTTTTGCACAAAGTGGCTTCGCTATTATTGGGATTTTTGCCTCAAATATCATCACAATCCATTTGTATCGTCCAGCTTGCCCTTGTTTTTAGGTAAATTGCAGGAAAAAAAGCAATCGGTTCAACAACAAAATCAGGCCAAATTTGCCATAGTCTTGTTTTATGACATAAGTATATCTACTCACAGTCAACAAAATATCGCTCCAATTAAAAATTATTCTTATCAAAACACATCATACTAAAAGAGACTATAATGACTCAGTCATTGAGGCCAATATTAAAGTAGCTCAAAAAACTGCTACTCATATTTCAACACAGTATTCCGATGCACCACAATCGAAGCCAGTACCTGTACAACATAGTTCTCCCGAAACCCCAGGACAAAGTTGGGTGTCTGTTTATAAACAGTTAGAAAATGAGATTAAACTACGCCATTATTCACCAAAAACACTGAAAGCTTACCGAACCTGGACTCGTCAGTTGCAGGGCTATACTAAAAGTAAAGATTATCAGAATTTATGTCAGCAGGATGTGATTGATTTTTTGACCTGGTTAGCGGTTGAAAGAAAGGTGTCTGCTTCCAGCCAAAATCAGGCATTTAATGCCTTGCTCTTTTTATTTAAGCAGGTGCTGAAAAAAGAGTTTGGTGAAATCAAAGGGGTCACAAGAGCAAAACGAAAGCCTTACATACCGGTCGTATTATCTCGGGATGAAATTGATCTGATCCTTGACCATTTAGAGCTGCCAGTTAATCTGATTGTCAAGCTGCTATATGGCTGCGGTTTAAGGATCTCTGAGGGGGTGAATCTTCGTATACACAATTTTAATTTTGATACGGGAATTCTGACCATACATGATGGAAAGGGTAAGAAAGACCGAACGGTTCCGATCCCACAAAGTATAGTTTCAGAGCTGCAAGATCAATTACGAAAAACAACATCTCTTTATGAAGCGGACTTACAAGATAATTTTGCAGGTGTATTTTTACCTGATCAATTAGAAAAAAAATATAAGAATGCACCAAAGGAGTATATCTGGCAGTGGTTTTTTCCTGCTCCAACACTGACCCTAATCAAGGATAAAAAGGAATACCGACGCTATCATCTTCATGATACGGTAGTGCAAAAAGCCATTAAAAAAGCTGTAAATT
This sequence comes from sulfur-oxidizing endosymbiont of Gigantopelta aegis, assembly GCF_016097415.1. NCBI lineage: Bacteria > sulfur-oxidizing endosymbiont of Gigantopelta aegis. The sequence goes on from NZ_JAEHGE010000001.1 coordinate 1,698,118, forward strand.
CAGCTCATATTATGAAAAGAGCCTCAGCTCATACTTTTAGGCATTCATTTGCGAGTCATCTACTACAAGAAAATTATGATATACGTACCATTCAAGAATTGTTGGGGCATAGTGATATCAGGACAACGATGAAATATACTCATACATTGCAGAGCAGAACGATTAAACAAGCAAAAAGCCCATTGGATTTTATATCTGAAGGTGAACGGTGCGAATGAATAGCTAAACTAAATACTCTATTGTTATCACCAACCCATCCCCAATCCACTCCCTCAAAATCCCCACCAATACATATATACCTCATTCTTAATTATGCTATATTGTATATTATTAATTTCACCTATTTAGGATAGTAAATGAAAACGTATATTTGTGTTGTTTGTGGCTTTATGTATAGTGAAGAACTCGGTCGTCCTGATGAAGGTATTCCCGCAGGTACTTGTTGGGATGATGTGCCAGATACTTGGAGGTGTCCGGATTGTGGGACAACTAAGTCTGATTTTGATATGGTGGAAGTGAATTAATCATTTTAATTAGGCGGAGTTTGCTTTTGTATCGAATTGTTAAAACACTTCAATTAGTCAGTATTTTGCTGGCTATCTTATTGCTTCAGGCCTGTAGCACTTCGCCGCCTGCTAATCCCAATAATCTTTGTGAAATCTTTAAAGAAAAAGATGATTGGTATGAGGCTGCTTTGGCAACTCGTGAAAAGTGGGGCGTGCCGGTGCAACTGCCGATGGCCATGATGTACCAGGAAAGTTCGTTTAAAGCGGATGCTCAGCCACCTATGGAATATTTTTTTGGCATTATCCCCACTGGTAGAGCCAGTTCCGCCTATGGCTATTCTCAGGCCAAAACCATGACCTGGGCTGATTATGTACGTGACTGGGTCAAGATTATTGGCTTTAATAATAGCCTTAATCCCTTTAGTATCAGTCACATCTGTAGGACTGACTTTAAGATCAGGTTTAAGGCGCATCAGACCATTAATGATCACTTTATCCCCTTTTTTAAGCGTATCCAGCTTCATCAAAACAAAAAAACGGGTTTCATAGACAGGTTTAATATAAACCCGCTGTGCCGTATTTTTATTACCAACAATATACACAAATCTACCTTGCTGATCTTCAAAAATAACCTGTGGTGGCACGCCGACAAAAGGAATTTTATCGGTAATAAAGACATTCACATAAACAAAAGTCCCGGGGAAAATCGCTTCATCTTTATTAGGTACTTCCACTCGCATACTAATCGTTGATGTACCTGGATCTACGGTATTATCAGAAAAAGTAACAGTACCAAAAATACGCCGTGTTTTCAGAGTGTTGCTTTGATAGTTTAAATCAATGTAAGCATCCATCACTTCAGATGAGCGAAATTGTGCAATGCGTTGAAAGTCTTCTTCACTAGGGGCAAAATAAGCATAAAGCGGATCAATTTTATTAATGGTGGTGAGTAATGTGGATTCATTCTTGCCCACCAGATTACCAATATCCACCAGTCGGCGACTGGCCTGGCCATCAATGGGTGCTCTGACAATGGTATAACTGAGCATCAGCTCTGCCTGCTGAATTTTAGCATCATCATACTTAATATCTGCGGCATAAGCCTCAGCCTGGGCCTGATAAGACTCCAAAGTAGCCTGAGGGGCAAGACCTTCTTTGGCCAATATTTTATAGCGTTTAACATCAGCCAAGGCCAGTTTTAAAGCCGCCAAATCACGCTTCTTTTTTGCTTTTTGCAATTCAAGTTCAGCAATATAATCAGTCTGTTCGATCTTAAACAGTTTCTGGCCTTTAATGATGGTATCACCATCTTTATAATAAATTTTTTCTAAAATACCACTCACACGAGCACGTACCTGCTGTGAAGAACTCGCCTTTGTTTTTCCAGTATAGGGCATCCAGATAGGTACATTTTTATTTTCAATAGTCACCACTTCAACCGGAAGAGGTGGTGCTTCTTTAGCTGCAGGTGCTTTTTTTTGTTCACCACATCCGGAAAGAGCCAGCAATATCACAAGAAAAGCGGGTAAAACAAAAAAAGAAGGGGGGGAAATCTTTGACATAATAAATCCTGATTTTTGCGTATTGGCACATGATCGAAACCGTTCAGCTTTGTTATATAAAAAAGCTTATAACTGTACATTCTACACGATTAATGACATATATAAAATCATAGATAAAACTTGTAATTAGCCTTGCACAAACGCAGCAAATACATAACAATAAAATATTATGGAGTAATTTTCACTTCGCTCTTTAATGACTTGAATTCAGGTCTTATTAATAATTGATGTTTATTATTTAAAAACACCAGCCACCCTTATGGAATCACTATGAAAAAAACGTTTAACCTGACTAATCCAAAGATCAAAGTTCCAAGGGTTATTGAAGCCATCAAATATGAAGTCAAAAAATATATAAAAAGAGAACGTAAAAAGGAGCTACCTGAAGGTGTTGATTTTTGGGATTTTGACTGCCGCTTTGGTGATGATGAAGCAACGAGTGAAGTTATTCATATTTCTGCCATTAACAAACACATTTCTCAGGCCGAATCAAAACATCTCGAATCTTTTTATTTGGAAGTTTTGGTCAAACCGGGAAAGCGAAGCAAAAAATCAGTTGAGTAATTCAGGGCAAAGGAGAGAAGAAAGCGAATAGAGATAATGCTTAACTTACAATATCATTAATATCTGCTGTAGGATTTTTACTCACAAGCCTAATATAACCATGACTGAAAAATTAAGTCATGGCTTATGAGACATGATACTTCTAAAACCACTGAACAATATCATCCAATGCCTGGCGAGTTTTTTCTGGCTGGGGATCGGTGCGATAGCCAAAAGCTACCATATATGCTGCTTTAAATTCTGAGGTGTCGATATTAAAATCGCTGGCTAATAATTGGTTTAAGGCTTGTTCTTTGAATCCTTCAATGGGACAGCTATCTATTTTTATGAAGGCAGCGCCGGTCATCATATTTGCCAAGGCGATATAGCATTGTTTGCTAGCCCAATCGAGCATGTTTTTATCGCTATGCAACAAATCAAAATCAACTTCTTGAAAGGTTTTATAAAAGGCTTTGCGCTTAATACGAAATTCTTCAGGTATATGATGCACAGATGCCATTATATCTTCGATGTAAGCACTGTCATAGCGCATTGTTTTTGCGGTTCTTACTAGGGCAATAACAAAATGACTGGCAGTGGGTAGGGTGCCTTGAGCGCCCCAGGTGTGTTCTTTGAGTTTTTCTCGCAATGCAGGATCTTGAACGACTAAAAAGCGCCAGGGTTCAAAACCAAAAGAGCTAGGTGATAAACGGGCGCATTGTAAAATATAATTGAAATCTTCTGCGCTGATTTTTTTTGAACTATCGAATGTCTTACAGGCATGACGGAAGTTCATGGCATCGAGGAATGGTTGTTTCATAATTGACTATAGGCTTTTTTAAGTTAAGAAGCTTAACTATAACTAAATAAGTGGCCTAAAGATAGCGGGAGTCCGGGCAAAATGCCCTAGTCCCGGTTATGATTTGTTGCTGTTCGCGGCTTGAGTTGTTAGTTGTCTGATTAGTTACCAGCGAGTTGTTTTCTTTGCTGAGCAATGGCACTTTTTAAGACACTTAAATAACCTTTTGAAAGTGTCAATTCTTGTGCTGAAAGGTTTTTCTCTGCACTTTCTTTAAAGTCTAGTGCGCTCAAACTACCACTATCCAATGCTAAGGAAAAAAATACGTGGCTTTGCAGATAGTCTTTGTTTTGAGCATAGTATTTTCCCAGTGCAAGTTCTGAGTCTACATTATTGCTTAAGGTTGCTAGTTGATGATAGGAGAGTCCTTTGGCAATATCTTTTTTTGTGCCCAGACCGTTAATATAAAGTTCACCTAAAATGAAGTTAGCATTCAGAGAATGATGTTTTGCATCTAAAGTGCATTTTTCAAGTGCGGATTGATAGTGTTGTTGTTCAAAAAAGCCTGAGCATGACTCCGATGCGCTCGCGCTGAGACTGCCTACTATAAGTAGGGCGGAACAGGATACTTGAATACAAAAAGATAAGGCCGGTTTATTAATTGACATAATCACTCCTAGCTATTGCAGCATAGCGTAATATTATTTTTATTGGTCATCCATAGACCCTTTTTATAATTACCTTCATAAGTGTAAGTGAATTGAACGGTTAGGAATATATGGGAATACCCTAGATTTTACTATTATAAATAGTAGAGTCTATGGCAATGTTCCCTTTGAAATCAGTAAAGTAGAATATGGTAAAATGATGTTTTGATAGCTTTTATGGATAGCTTTTAGAGATTGCTTTTAGAAATAATGCAGGCTTATAGCAAGGTGCTCTTTATAGAATCATGCAACTTGGGGAGGACATGAAAAAAGCACCTTGGTATAAACTCAGCGTTATTGTGAATAAATGCGATATTTATTCACAAGGTAATCAAATCGCTAAATTCAGGTAATAAGCAGATTAGTCTTTACATTTAGAACAAGTATTTATGCCCAAAAGAGGATAAAGAGGGCAGAAGTTAAACAGACCTGTTACTAAAGGCACTATACCTATCCAACCCCAAGGGCTCATTACTTCGGGTAATGCAAAAACTGAGGCAATTAGCGCCAGGCCCACAATCACTCGTAATATTTTATCAATGCCACCAACGTTCTTCATTTCGCTCTCCAAAATTATTGTTTCAGTGAGGTGATTGTGACAGAAAACTGGCAAGTTTTAAGTGATAATGTCACTTAAAAAGGCTTTTTGTTGTTTTATTTTATAAGGTGGCTAAAGCATCATGATTCATGATTTCAATTTTACCGCGATTGAGTTGTACCCAACCCTTGTTTTCAAACTCTTTGAGCTGACGGCTAATGACTTCACGTGCTGAGCCTAGCTCGGTCGCTAAGGCTTGGTGAGTGGTGCGAATAGGGGTGTTGACTGAGCCATTTTTTAATAGAAACTTTGCTAAACGAATGTCCAATTTGGCAAAGCTGATTTCTTCTACCAGAGTGATCAATTTAATCAGGCGATCACCATAGGAACGAAAAACCTGTTGTCTAAAGGCCTTAGATTCAGCCATATATTGTTCAAAAACAGATTTAGCAATCGCCAGAGCAACAATGTCAGTTTCTGTGACACCTTCGGCAGGGTAGTTTTCGGACGACATCAGACAGCTGGTGGTGAGCACACATGAACCACCACGAGTAATATGATATAAAACGACTTCACGCCCATTTTCAGCCCGTGTGATGACCTTTACCGAGCCAGAGATAACCAGCAGATAGTTCTGACATTGATCACCATGACGAAATAAAGTCGTGCCTTTAGGAATGGTCATTTGTTGTGCTTGGCTAAGAATATTATTGCCAGCCTTATCGCTTGCATCAGCCAGTCTGGGGAAAAGCTGTAAAATGGTATTTTTTAGTTCCATGAATCGTATTTTTCAACCTTAAAAATGAGTTTGAATCCTTTCTATCATGCCTCTGCGGCCTTGTAAACCACCCGTGTGTACGGCGATAATTCGACTGCCCTGAGGAAAAAAATCCATTTCAGCGAGGCTTACAATAGCATACATCATTTTAGCTGTGTAAATTGGATCAAGTTCCAGTGGATAATTTAGTTCAAAATCCTGGATAAATAGGGCTAAGTCTTTGTTCATTTTAGCAAAACCACCAAAGCTCCAGTCATATAATAATTGCCATGCAATAGTATTATTATTCGTAGTGTTGTTGGGAATATTGTTAAGAGTATTGTCGGCTTGAACTTGTTGCGATAATAAATCTTTAATAACTGCTTCTAGAAACTGCCCACCTTTCATGGCAGGAAAACCTAACAGCGTGAGTGATGAAGTGGCTTTTTTCTGCATCAGCCCATAAAGCATGCCGGCAAAAGTACCGCCAGTGCCACAGGGGAGACAGACAAAATCGGTTTGATCAGGGATAAATGCAGCAATTTCAGATGCACCTTGTACTGCTAATTGGTTAGTGCCGCCTTCAGGCACTAGATAAAATTTACCGGCCTGTTGTCCCATGGAAAATGGATCATCTTTAATGATCATTTGCCTGATTTTCTCAAGCTCTTCCGTTAAGTGTTTGTTGCGATAGGTTTTTCTATCAATATAATAGAGCTTCATTCCCAGTGCGGTGACATCGGAGAGAGTGGGATTCAGAGGGGAGTGTGCTTCACCACGAATAATACCAATGACATTAAGATTCTCAGCCTTTGCGGCACCGGCCAAAGCATGCAGATGATTCGAATAAGCACCACCAAAACTGACTAAAGTGTGATGTTTTTGTTGTTTGGCTTCAATGAAGTTATATTTGAGTTTAAACCATTTATTACCGGAAATTAATGGGTCAGTTTTATCGATGCGCAAGCTATCTAGCGTTAAGCCTTTGGCTTTAAATAACGGGTGTTCAATTCGCTGTAGTGGGATGGTGAGTTTTTTTGTCAGCATGCTTATTTATGGGTAGTGGGTGACTTATTAGAAAAACAATTTAATATCAGTGCATTGTGAATTATAATCTACCCATCATTAAAAAAATAATTATTTGCACTAATAAGTTAAGTGCTCTATAAATCAATATTATGAAAAACCAATTACCGCTATCATTTCAAGCCCCTGAAAACGCCAGTTTTGACAATTTTATTGTGGGTGATAATCAACAATTACTCTTTTCTCTCAAAAATGATGAGGAATCATTGATTTTTATCTGGGGGGGAAGTGGTTCCGGTAAGAGCCATTTGTTGCAAGCGATTGCGGGGCAGTATCAGGCTCAGGCAATGAATGCCCTCTATTTGCCCTTAAAGTTGGATGATGATTTCCCCCCTGAAATGCTAGAAGGGCTGGAGATGATGGATCTCATTTGTCTGGATGATATCGATCAGGTGATCGGTGATGCTGAATGGGAAGTTGCCTTATTTCATTTTTTTAATCGTATGCGTGAGAATCAGGGGCGCTTGATACTATCAGCAAGCAATAGCGCCGTTAATCTGGCCATCAATTTGCCAGATTTAAAGTCACGCCTGACTTGGGGACTTACTTATCAAAGTATGGCCTTGGGGGATCAGGATAAAATTATCGCTTTAAAACACCGTGCAGAGCTGCGGGGACTCTCGATGAGCGATGAGATTGCTCGTTACTTACTCAATCATGCCACCAGAGAGATGAGTGAGCTAATTCAATTATTGGAAAAATTAGATTATGAAAGTCTGGCAGAACAACGCAAGCTGACCATTCCGTTCATCAAGAATTATTTGTAACGAATTTGTCCACAGATCAAACCTTGTTTACGCTTCAGATGTAGGATGTGGTGAGGTACGAACCGCATCAATGGTATTAAAGTACGGGTTTTAAATGTACACCTTTTAAATGTACACCTATGATGCGGTTCGTGCCTCACCACATCCTACCAATGTAAAGATAAATAGGCCTATTTTATATGTCCTCGAATTTGTATCTTTCTCACTCATTTTCTTCCAACTGTCTCTTCTTAAATTCTTTCTTAAAAATACTGGCATACATCACACAGCCTAGGTACATGACGATAGCCGCCAATGTTTCCAGTACCCCTGCCCACCAAATCTCCGGATAAGCAGCGACTTCACTGATACCGTGAGCAAAATAGGGGAGTGTGAGAAAGCTGGCCCATTGATAGGTGTAGGTATTGCTCTTTAATAAGCCCATCATAGGAAATAGCAGGGGAGTGACAATGACCAATAAAACCAGTCCCGTAGGAAAATGACGGGAAGGGATTAACCAGATAATATTTATCATTAAAATAAAAAAGAGCGAAAAATAGCCGATTAGTGCAATATTTTGCGTCAGACGAAGTTTTTTCTGAGTTTCAGGTTGATTTTCAAACATTGTTTTTAATTTGCTTTTGGTTTATTTAAGTGGCTATTAATTTATTTAAGCTTCATTGCAATGTCAGCCACACGCTGCCCTAATGCGATACAGAGATTCTTTTCGTCTTGACTGATGGGCATATTGCTTTCCTTGCCTGCTAGGTGACTGGGGCCATAAGGTGTGCCACCAGTAGTGGTTGCTATTAGTTCGGGCTCACTATAGGGCGAGCCTACTAATAACATACCATGATGTAGCAGGGGCAACATCATGGATAATAAGGTGGACTCGTGACCACCATGTAAACTGGATGCTGAGGTAAATAATCCAGCAGGTTTTCCGGCCAGATGTCCGGCCATCCAATTGGCAGAAGTTGAGTCAATAAAGTATTTCATCGGGGCGGCCATATTACCAAAGCGTGTTGGACTGCCTAGAATTAAACCGCTGCAATTAGCTAAATCATCATTACTGACATAGGGTGCGCCCTCATCAGGTATGCTACCCTCTATTGCTTCGCAGACAGTAGAAACCTCAGGAACGGTACGTAGCATGGCTTGCATGCCGGATACTTTTTCTATTCCACGACTCACCAGATGTGCCATCTCAGCGGTAGCACCATGACGTGAATAAAATAACACCAGAATATGAGACATAAAATTCCTCAAAGATGAATGATTACTATATTATAATGTAATAATTGATGCATTGTTAAATAAATCAATCACAAATAGTCATTTATTTCTTAAACGAGTAAAAAAAGCTATTATCTCACATAAAAAAGCCTATATTAGAACATTAAACTATCTTTATAAGGCAGTCTATTTGCAGGGTTCGCTTGACAGCTTTCTAAGGCAATGGTAACTTTAGCACAGGTTAAACGGTGACGGCCTAATCGATATCCAATTCGATTACAGCTTAATCGACTATAACTGAATTAACACTGAATTAAAATAAGAGCTGAATTAATAGAATCAGGAGTCGTTAGAAGAATGAAATTAACAAAATATGCTAAGTATCTTGGGGTGGCTGCTTTAGCAATTGGTCTTGCAACAGGTTGTCAAAGTTCTGGCAATATGAACAAGTCAAATGCAAGCGATCAAGCTGTTCAGAAAATCATTTCTGATGCAAAAGCTGAACTAAAGATTGCGAAAAAAGGCAATTATGCATGGCGTGATACTGGTAAGTTCATCAAGAAAGCAGAAAAAGCATTAGCTGCTGGTGATACCAAGAAAGCAACTTCTTTAGCTACTAAGGCGCTTGAACAGTCTAAAATGGCTAAACTTCAAAGTGTTGAACAAGCGAAAGCAGTTAAGGCTCGTTTTAACTAAGCCTAAGCACACTTTGTAAAGCTTAGCTGTAATAAATGGTTTTATAAGCGCTATTTATAAAACCATTTAGATTTAGTGTAGCTTGAGATATTAAAAAGGGGAAGATGAAAGTCTGCCCTTTTTTTTTGTTTTATTTTTTATGAAATATTTTGCTGATGACTTACCTAAACCTTTTGACACGTTTTATTATTTTTGTGTTGCAACAATTTGTGCAATTACGCTGTACCGTAACGGCGGCGTCACTGAGCTATACTTCTTTGTTGTCATTGGTTCCTTTAATGGCGGTTATTTTTGCCGGACTTTCTTCCTTTGCCGTTTTTCAGGATTTGTTTTTAGAAATACAACAATTTATTTTCGCAAACTTTGTCCCCTCATCCAGCGAGCAAATTCAACAATATCTGAATGAATTTGTTGGCAAAGCCTCACGTTTAACTTTAGTTGGCCTGATAGGGCTTTTTGTCGTGGCACTGATGCTCATGTGGCAAATCGATCAGGCTTTGAATTATATTTGGGGTGGCAATAAGCGCAAAAACCTCATGGGCACTTTCTTAACCTATTGGGCGGTATTGACACTAGGGCCTGTACTCATGGGGATCAGCCTGATGGTAACCTCCTATATTGTTTCATTGCCACTTATAAGTTCTGCTGCGGACACGATTGGGGTCAGAACACAAATGCTATCAATGATCCCCATCGTGATGACCTTGTTGGCCTTTAGTTTGATCTATCTAGTCGTACCCAATGCCCCGGTAAAATTATCCCATGCTTTAATTGGCGGCTTAACAGCAACTTTATTTTTTGAAATTGCTAAAAAAGGCTTTGCACTCTATGTGAGCTATAATACCACCTATAATAACCTCTATGGCGCTCTGGCGACTGTCCCCATTTTTTTAATCTGGATTTACATCTCCTGGCTCGTGACTTTGTTGGGTGCTGTGACCACTTACTCGCTCGCTCATTTTAGCTTTTCAAGAGCACCATCAAGTCATCCTTCTCACCCTTATCAGTCAGCCTTTCATGTCTTAAGAGTACTGTCAAAAGCGGCTCTTACAGGCCACAGCCTCAGCACTGAACAATTGTATGCCGATGCTTTTTTAAATCGTGAAAATACCTTGTCTGAGATACTCTGTGATTTGTATACCAAGGGCTGGGTTGTAAAAACTGATAATGAGCAGTGGGCATTAGGAATTGATTTGGATGTGGTCACATTATGGGATTTATATCAAAAATTACCCTATTCCTTACCAAAAGAGGGATATAATGAACCTTTGTCGCGTCTAGTCGGTCAAAGTAATGAAGTGTTGTCTGAAACTTTGAATATACCCGTCAAACAAGTGTTTGCTCAATATGATGAGTAAACGATTTAAGCTGATACAGGAATTTTACTGCAGCCTTAGCATTTTTATTGATTAAATTATGAAAAAACTATTAATATTATTGGTCTTCTTCTTTCTTTCCAACAATGCGCTGGCTATCAATTTTTCCTTTACGGACATGGAAGGCAAGGTGCAGAAGCTTTCGGACTATAAAGGGAAGTGGGTTTTAGTCAATTTTTGGGCGACCTGGTGTCCCCCTTGTCGCAAAGAGATCCCTGATTTGACTGATTTTCATCAGGAAAATGATGATGCAGTGGTGATAGGGGTTAATTATGAGCCAGGCATAAGTGATAAAAAATTAAACCATTTTTTAGCTTTATATTTAGTGAATTATCCTATCACCCGTGTGAATGATGAAATTATCGCTACTCTGGGAGAGCCTAGAGGTCTGCCCACATCGATTTTGATTGATCCACAGGGCAATGTGAAGAAAAAAATATCCGGCATGGTCACGGATAGAAAATTAAACCAAATGATTGCTCAGTTTGAACGTCAGTCTAAAAAGGAGAAGTAAATTGTCACGATTATATCAATGCATCCACATGGTTTTACTAGCACTTTTAATGACTTTTCTAATCACTAACAATGCACTAGCAGATAAAAATCCAGAAGAACATTTTTTTGATTCTACCTTTGGTGATTTCTCAGAAGAAATGGCAACGGCAAAAGAGCAGGGTAAAAAGGGCATTTTTATGTTTTTTGAAATGGATGAATGCCCGTTTTGTCATTGGATGAAAACCAATGTGTTAAATCAGGAAACAGTACAACAATATTATAAAGAAAATTTTTTAATCTTTGCGGTGGATATTGAAGGTGATGTGGAAATTACTAACTTTAAAGGTAAAACCATGAGTCAAAAAGATTTTGCCTTTAAAGAAAATCGCGTTAGAGCAACACCCGTATTAGCTTTTTTTGATCTACAGGGAAAGCGGGTCATGCGTTTTACCGGTAGAACGGCAAATGCAGATGAGTTTTTGTTATTAGGGAAATATGTCGTTGATAAAGAATATAATACGACAAAATTTTCTAAATATAAGCGTGCCCACAAAAAATAATTTATGTCACTATCAAGTCCATCGTTAATTTCTGCGTTATTTTTTATGGGTGTTTTGTGCAGTGATCTGGTTGCTGCTGAGAAAGGCCAAAATCAAAGCGCTTCCCTTATTCCGGAACCTTTGACTTTAGAATATGCTTTATCAATGTCCGAGCGTGCAGAATCACCGGAAATAATGCGCTATGATGCACAACGAAAAATTGCTCAGGCAAATCAACAATTGGCATTGTCTGAGCAAGGTTTTTTTGCCGAAGTCAATGGTCGTTTACGCTATGTTGAACCGGTTAATATCATTTCTAGTATTGATACGTATAACAACAAAAACAATGATAGCAAAATAAGCCTGGATATTAATAAAAGGCTGTATGACTTTGGTCGTACTCAGGCAAATATTGATGCCAGTCTGGCAAGCATTGCTTCTGTTGAATCGCTCTATGGTGACTTTGTTTCAAGTCGGAAGGTCGCGATTTTACAAGCTTACCTCAATGTCTTATTGGCCGATATTATTTATAATCAAACCAATGAGGCGATGTCAGTTGATTATGTGGCCTTGGATAAATTACGCTCGCGTTTTGAATTAAAACAAGTGTCTGATATTGAATTGCTAACAGTTGAAAATGACTTTCGAGAAACCCGTAGAGCATTGAATCAGGCCGCAAGTGATCAACGTCTAACGCGTTATAAGCTAGCCAAACTGATCAGTCCGGGACACTTGTCGGTGAAACTGAAAAAACCTAAATTAGAAACCATACAAGCCTTATCAGAATCTCGAAAACTACCAGAGATAGAACAATTGTATGATATGGCCTATCAAAAAAATCCTCAACTTATTTCAATGGCACATCAAATAGAAGCCGCGCAACAATCGCTTAATGCTTATAGTGCTGAAAAATATCCTATTATAAGTGCCAATCTTCAGGCCGCAGAATATGCCCGTGAATTAGGCTCATCGGATAAATTTAGAGCAGGTATAGAAATTTGGTTACCGCTTTATCAGGCGGGGCAGGAAGATGCCAAAATTAAACGCAGTAGTGGCGAGTTGTTACAATTACAGGCAGAAAAGCTGCAACTAAAACAGGATATAGAAGAGCAAGTCTTGGCGCTCTGGCTACGAATCAGTGATTTGAAACGGCAAACAGGTGATACTGACTTTGCTATGGAATACCGCGATCTCTATTTGGATCGCAGTCGGGCACTCTATGAACTTGAAGTCACCAGTGACCTAGGCGATGCGATGGTGGAACTCAGTCAGGCGCAATTGTTTAAGGCACAGACTTTTTTTGAATTGGCGGTTTCATGGGCTAAATTAGATGCCTTATTAGGCAATGATATGGACTATTTTAAACAATGATTATGCATAAATTTAAGTCTCGTATAGCAGTAATTATAATTGCTGGATTCGGTGTGTTATTCAGCTTGTCCGCTTATGCTCAAGAACAAGCCATGGTGTATAAGATCACCTCACCCCTAACGGGAGTGGTTAAAACGGTGTATGTTAAAGCCGGGCAAGTGGTCAAAAAAGGTGATTTATTATTGGAATACGATGCCTCATTGATTAATAGTACTCTAGCTGCGGCACAAGCAAAAATTAACATGGAAGCATTTAATAAGTCCGAGGCAAAGAAAGAGCTTGGACGTGCTGAAGAGCTTTATGATCGTACTGTTTTGTCTGAATATGATTTGCAACAAGCGAAATTACTTTATCGCAAGGCGGTATCACAATACGCAAGTGCTAAAAATGAGTTGGTCTATGCACAGTGGGATGAGGCTCATCGTAAGCTTTATGCTACCTTTTCTGGGACGGTGACAGCGGTTTTTAGTTACCCTGGACAATATGTTAATAATCAATTTTCAGCCCAGAGTTTATTGCTTATAGAAGCAAAATAAGAGGGGTACTGATCAAAATCTTGTTTATACTTCAGATGTAGGATGTGGTGAGGCACGAACCGCATCAAGGGTTTTAAATGTACGTCTTTGTGCGGTTCGTGCCTCACCACATCCTACGTGTCGGAAGGTATCCAATAGTGTGCTACGTTATTTAAAGAAGTGACTTTAGCGCTTCTATCACCTTGGGATCATCCCACTCAATGGCGGCATTGACGCCGTAACGAATCTTGCCCTGTGGATCAATAATAAAAGTGGATGGAAAGGTGATTACCTGCCATTGTTTGGCAAACTCGCCATTGGGATCTAATAGCACTGGAAATTCAACATTAATTTTTTTCAAAAATTCTAATACAGTGTCTTTTTCTTCCGCATAATTAATTGAAATTAACTCAAAGGGCAAGCCGGTCATTTGTACTTTTAAGCGGTTTAAGGAAGGGATCTCTTCTACGCAAGGGGGACACCAGGTGGCCCAAAAGTTAACGATGGTAATTTTTCCCTGATAATTATTTTTAATGATTGCTTTGCCATACACATCATTTAAGTGAATCTTCAGTGGAGTAACTTTTCCGCTATAGGTTTTCAAAGAGCGATCAATATCACGCTGATTGCTTTGCATTGTTTTAATTGGAATTGCATTGAGTGGTAGTTCATGTCTTTGCAGTAAAGGCAGTATTTTTTTTATGTTTAAGGGTAATAAATTCAGTTGTTTTTTTATGGGCGGTGTAGGTTCTTCGGCATAAAAAAGTGCCATAACATTTGGTAAATATTTACTATAGACGGGGTTGTTATTCGTTTGTAATTGCGCTAACAAAGTATCAAACTGGCCAATATTACCATTCTTAGTGGCCTGATAAATCATAATCGGTATGTTAGTCGCCGCAACCACTGGCATGTATTCAGGCGCTAGACCCAGTGCCGGGATATAGGCATAGAGATTGGGTGAAAATAAAATGGCACCAATGAGATAAGCGTCTTTGGCTTGTTTTTTCTGCCATTGGTTGACACCTCGTAAGACTGTAATAGCAGCATAGGAGTCACCGGCAAGAATAATTTTTTTGCCAGTGCTTTGATGGGCATACTCAATAAGTGCTGCGGTGATAGCACCATTATGCTTTTTTGATGACTGCAAACCCTGAGGCATGAATAATGATTCACTGATGTCAGTTTGCCAAACTTCAATGTTTTGTTTGGCTAATGCTTGAGCTAAGCGAAGGTGGCTAGGACGTAGACCATATTCAGGGGCTAGCCAGAGAATTAAATAATTGCCTGATGCCGGGAAAGTCTCAAGGGTAATTTCGACTTCATCGGCTAGTGCTTCTGATAGCTCTTCTGTTAGGGAAGGAATGCTTACGACGATTTCTTTAGCCAATGCCATTGTTGTAAAAAATAAAAAACTGATAAACAATAAGCACTGACGTGATTTTTTTATGGATAAATAGCTACTTACAAAATTGCTTTCAACGTCCCCCTTCTTTAGGCGGGGGACTGAGGTTCTTGTTTCTTTCATAAAAAAGATGCCATTCCTTTAATCCGTTTTATGTGAATAAACCTGCATGATGGTTTCCAGTTCTTTGACAATTTTATCCTGTTCTATTTGTGGGATATTATTCAGTTCACTGGCGTTATTACCCTGCCTATGCTGATTGATAAATTGATAAACATAGTCACAACCCTGAGCACAAATGGTTTCAATCACTTCATCATATTGAAAGGGATCGACATCTTCATTTGTACCGAACCAGAAGCCCATTCCCTTATCTAAAAATTCCTGATAAGGCAGATAGTGTGAACCATCACAGGAGAAGTTCAGGCTGATCATGCCATTGACGATATTAATCGAACCGGCACGTAAATAAATAGTTTCATCGGCGAAGCGTAATTGACGAAAATATTCAAAGATTTTAGGAATGGCTTCAGTGGGAACGCTGGCCAGATCAGAGTATGGTTGACGAGGATAGGCCAGACAAATATCAGGATCATTGAGCTCATTCATACTCAATAAACGATAATTATAGGGATCATCGATCAGCCAGACCGTCGTCCGACTGCTGGAAAAGTGAAATTTGCCATGGAAAACGCCATGTTCACAAATCAATGCCTGCATCAGGGCGAGCACATTATCAATATTGTTATCCATATCACTTTGCATACGTTGCTGGGCAAATAAGCCACTGCGAATAGCGGGATCACCTTTGATTTGTTGCCATTTGTAGTTTTCTTTATACAAATGATTCGTTCCCGGCAGTTCGCGTAAGTCATAATCTACGCCGAGATAACCAATAAGTTGTTGCTGTGCATCTTTGATGACATGAATGGCTGTAATGGATGGACGCTTATTATGCTTGCTGATATAAGCTTCAGATAAGGCAAATTGTTTCTCGCTAAAATCATGTTGCATATAGGGTCGTTGAGAACGATCCCGACCGAGACTCTTAGCCTCACTGCCATCGGCAAAGATTGTCTGAGTGATCTGTATTCCCTGTGCATCCATGACATAAAGGTATTTGCAATGTTGAAATACCGGAAAGGCTCGATGTAAATGCGTCTCTAAGGCGGTAGCATTGTGTATGTCAGATGCGAGCTCCAGAACGAGCTTACAAAGAGGGTGCTTTAATAGATCGACTAGTATTTTGCGCTGGGTTGATATGGTTTCTTGTAGTATGCTTCTCATAATGACTCTTCATCGGTACAAATAATTAGGTATATACCCATGATACTTGGAAATGCAGACTTCGTTCTCTTTATTAAGAGATGTAATTTAAAGCCTCAATCATGTAGTATTTATACGCCCAGAATAAGTGCCCTTGGGGTACAATCAATCGGCTCTAAATCAAAATGCCTCGCTGCATTTCCAAGTATCACGGGTATTAGGATCATTTTTGCATATTATTACAGTTTTGTTAAATTGAATGACGCTTTATAAACTAAATTGAATGGATTTTTCATTGATTAACAAGCAAATCCTTATTTATATGCTTTTTATTTCATCGAGCGTTACTGCTCAGATGCGTACAATTCAATATACGGCATCCGAGTTAGAATTGAGAGCATGCCAACAATTTTCTTTTGCTCCTGCCATTGACTGGACTTGCTCACATACAATTCGTTTTACTCCGACTACAAAAACACTCATAGCTGAAAGTGTTCTTAAAGAAAAGAACCAACAAATGATGCACTTGCTTGAGCAGGCGGATGATTATTTGGCTGATGAGGATTATGCTCAGGCTGAATTAGCCTATCGGCAGGCGATAAAACTCCGGCCAAAATCGAGTTTAGTACGGATAAAATTGGGCTATTTTTATACCGAACTGGATCGTGATGCAGATGCCTTGCAGAGCTTGCAATACGGCTTAGAGGCAATACCGAATAATGCCGACATTATTCATGAAATGGGCTTAATTCAGGTGCGCCTCAGGCTATTATCAAAAGCCATTGTGTCATTGGCAAAAGCGGCTATTCTAGCACCGGAAAACCCACACTATAGCTATGTTTATGGCATTGCCATGAATTCCTATCAGCGCCCTGAAGAAGCGCTGGATATTTTGCAACAGGCTTTGTTACGTCATCCAATAGACAGACCCATTCTCAATGCCCTAGTTGCGATTAATCAGGATAATAATCATTTTCTCGAAGCTATTTCTTATGCTGAGCAATTATTGGTATTGGAGCCGGAAAACCCTGATTATCAGGCTCTAACGCAGCATTTAAAAATATTGATAAATTCGGATAAAAAATGAGAATTGAGCTGTAGTCTGATACAATTATCTTTTTTAACCTAAAGCAATAAGAGCATTATGAGCAGAAAAACAATCAAAATCGCAACCCGTAAAAGCCCATTAGCCTTATGGCAGGCCTATTTTGTCCGTGATGAATTATTAGCCAGACATGATGATTTAGACGTTGTATTGGTCAAAATGGTTTCCAAGGGGGATAAAATCCTCGATGTTCCATTAGCAAAAGTCGGTGGTAAGGGCTTGTTTGTTAAAGAACTTGAAGAAGGCTTATTAGCCGGTGATGCCGATATTGCGGTGCATTCAATGAAAGATGTGCCTGTAGAGTTTCCTGACGGTTTGGGCTTGGCGGTTATTTGCGAACGTGAAGATCCACGTGATGCCTTTGTGTCCAATACTTATGCCGAGCTTGACGAACTGCCTCAGGGGGCTATTGTCGGCACTTCCAGTTTACGCCGTCAGAGCCAACTACTTAAATACCGCCCTGATTTACAAATTAAATTTTTACGTGGTAATGTGAATACTCGCCTAAAGAAATTAGATGATGGCGACTATGATGCGATTATTTTAGCCGCCGCCGGTTTAATTCGCTTAGAGATGAAAGATCGCATCACCAGTTACCTGAGCACAGAACAAAGTTTACCCGCTATGGGGCAGGGCGCAGTAGGCATTGAATGTCGTGTGAATGACGAACAAACCAAAGCCCTAATTGCCAGCCTAGCCCATGAAGAAACGACCATACGTCTAACCGCCGAACGTGCTTTAAACAAGCGTCTTGAAGGCGGTTGTCAGGTGCCTATCGGCGGTTTTGCAGAGTTAGACGGTGACCAACTCTCCATGCGTGCCTTTGTGGGCTCACCGGATGGTAAGCAATTAGTGGAAGGGAGTGTTTCCGGTCCTGCAATCAATGCTGAAAAAATGGGCATCGCCCTCGCCGATGATTTGTTATTGCGCGGTGCTAAAGAAATTTTAGCCGAAGTTTATAAAAATGGCCTTTAAATAAGGTTCGTTTTTTACTAAAAATAATCATATTAGCGAAATTCTTGACAGTTTAAGCATCAAAGCTATACTCAATATCATCATTGTCATTAAAAAACAAAATATGTTATTGAATGAATATGTCATTGAATAAATAGCGAGTGTGGTATGCAAAGAAAGTCTTATGGATTGCGATTTTTATTAAAACGATTGTCAAAAATATCAGTTTTACTCGTTACTTCTCTATTGAGTTGCAGTGTTCTCGCTGAAACCGAAGTCAAGGATGACTTATTTGAACTTTCCCTGGAAGATTTAGGCGAAGTCACCATTGCCACCCGCACCTCACGTTCTATTTCTGAAATTCCCTCTACCGTTTATGTTTACAAACAAGAGCAAATTCGCAGCCATGGTTGGAATTCCTTAGCTGAACTTATTCAGGATGTGCCGGGCGTTGATGTGGTCAATAAAGGCGGCCGAGGAATGACCTTATCCGTTCGTGGTGTCGGTGATTTGAATTTTCATGGCAGTAAAACCGTGGTTATGATTGATGGTCATAATGCCTCTTTTTCCAGCTTAAGCTCTCCCGGTTTTGGCGGTTTTATGAATCAGTATGATATTCTCAATGCCAAGCGTGTTGAAATTCAAATCGGCCCGGGTGGAACCTTGCATGGCGCGAATGCCTTCGGTATTGTGATTAATATTATTACTATGGATCCAGAGGATATTGATGGCATTGAAGCTGACTTTATTTATGGCTCACAGGGTGAATATATGCCCTCCGTTCGTTTTGGCTCACGAGAAGGTGATCTGGGATTTTTTCAATCCTTTAGTTCTTGGTACCAAAATGATTCTAGGCTGTCTGAAGTGGCAATTTCACGCAATAATGATGGTTCAAAATTATATTATGATAATGATTTATTCGAAGAACAAACATCAAAAAATATCGATCTGCATGGTTATATAGATTATGACGATAAGCTGCGAGTGGGCTATCGCTATTCAAAAGTAGATGGTGGGCGTGGTACGTCCTTGCTCTCGACCGAAAAAGGCAACCTTTTAATTGAACAGCCAATGGTGTATTTAGATTTCAGTACCGGCTTAAGTGATAGAGTTACCTATACTTTGAGTAGTCATTATAAAAAGTCGAAAATGACTGATGCGGACGATAATTACTTTGTGGATAGTACGCGCAATCTGGTTGGCAGTATTCGACAAGAATCCAATTCATTTGTTGTCGATAATCAATTTACTTTTTTTCAAAACAATGAATTAACCTGGGTCGGTGGCTTGTTTTTAGAGTATTCTGATCAACGTTCCAGTTCAGTTAAAGTGACCAGAAAAACGACTGATCCGGATGATCTTCAAAAAACCGAACTAAAAGATAAAGAAGACTTTGACAACATGGCCACTTATGCACAAATGGAGTGGATTCCCAATGATGAATTTTATTTGGTCACTGGTTTTCGCTATGTTGATAGTGAGAACCAATATCCTTCTGAGTTGATCCCAAGACTGGGTATGCGCTATGTTTTAAACTCACAATGGATGGCTAAATTCAATTATCAAAAAGGCTATCGACCACCAGCAGTCAGTGATGGTAAACAGCGTGGCATTACCGTGGCAGGCAATTCCGATCTAACCTCTGAAACCATTGATAGTTATGAGTTAAGCTTAGTCGGAAATCCACATCCTCAAGTTGGCATAAGAGCGACTTATTTCCAATCAAAAGTCAGTGATTTAATTGCCCTGACGGCCTATAACGGTACGGGTAATTTTACCAGCATTACTGATAATGTGGGTCAAATTGATGTGAATGGCATCGAATTTGAAGTGAACTATGAAATTAATGATAAATTAAAGATGGAAAGCACTGCGATTTATACCGATAGTGTGAATAATGAGACCGATGAAAGAGTGCGCACTGTGGTGCCGTATAAACTTAATTTAACGCTTATCGCGCGGCCGGTAGAAAACTGGGAACTCGTCTGGGATAACTACTTTCGTTGGAATCCAACCACAGATGAAGAGAATGCCCTGTATCAGGGTGAAGATGCAAAAGATTGGGTACTGAGCAATTTAACCGTGACCAATAAGCGCTCGTTTAATGTTAAAGGTTTAAATTTAATGTTATCTATACGTAATATGTTTAATCAATCCTATGGCCATGTTGATCCCCGCACAACACTCTCTAAAAGGCCTTTTTTGACTTCCTATCATCCACAGGAAAAAATTAATGTTATGATGGGTGTTAATTACCGTTTTTAGTTAGATTAATTAAGGAAACCGCAGGCTTGATATTAACGCAAAGCCTTTTTTGTAAAGTAGTTAGCCATCCGATGTATCGGCGTGGTGGGCTATTGTTGCAAGTTACACTATTCACAAGTCTGATATTATTGTTTGCCAGTGTCTCAGCGGGTGGTTCCAGTTATAAAGTCAAAGCAGCCTACCTTTACCAGTTCACAAAATTTACTCAATGGCCGAATGAACTCTTTAGTGATAAAGATGAGCCAATACGCATTTGTGTGCTAGGTAGAAATCCATTTGCTAATCTATTAGATGGATTTACCAAAAAAACCTCACAAAAACGTCCTCTAAGTGTTGAATACCTTTCATCATTGGAAACAATTACCCGTTGTCAGATTATCTTTATCAGCCAATCAGAAGAAAAGCGTTTGGCGCAAATTTTCCAGCGGCTGGCACATGTTCCGGTGTTAACTGTGAGTGATATAGATGGTTTCGCCCGCCGAGGTGGCATTATCGGATTTGTTCCCAAACTTAGAAAAGTCGGCATTGAAATTAATGTAGAGGCCTCAAAAATAGCGGGTACCAAGCTTAGTTCAAAGTTACTCAAAGTTGCAACGCTGGTGCCGGGTCGCTTGGCTCTAAATGGCAGTGGGGTGAGTCCGCTATGAAACAAATGTTACAGAATATGCAGATAAAAAATAAGCTGATCATTATTATCATGTCGATGGTAATTTTCAGTTTACTATTGGTGGGTTCCGTACTTATTGTCACCGAACGTTATATATTAAAACAGTCAATGGCTGATAAACTAATGACTGTGAGTCATATTATCGCAGATGGTAGTACGGCGGCATTGAGTTTTGATGATCAGCAAGTCGCAACCGAAGTACTTTCGGCACTGGAACATGAATCCTCTGTGATGCTAGGGTGTATCTATGACGAGTCGAAATTACTCTTTGCTGCTTATGCAGGCAAGTTAGAGCCTCATTGCCCAAGTACACCGGGGAATGAGGGCTATGAATTTTTGGGCGATAGTTTTGAGCTTTTTCAACCGATTGAACTAGATGGCGAGATAATAGGTACGGTTTTTCTACGCGCAAGTCTGCACCGCCTCAATTCTCATTTGATGCAATTTATGGGACTGGTTATTTTTATGACGATTTTGACTGGAATCATTACCTTGTTTTTAGCAAATCGCCAACAGGCTATTATTTCAAAGCCCATTTTAGCACTGGCTCAATTCGCCAAAAAGATTTCATTGAATGCCGATTATAGCAGTCGCTTACCACAGGGCTTTAATGATGAAATGGGTACATTAAACCGTGCCTTTAATGATATGTTAGAGCAAATTTATCAACGTCAACTAGCACGGGATAAAGCCGAAAAGGCCTTGAGTGAACGGGAACAGGATTTAGTTGTTACGCTCAATAGTATCGGTGATGCCGTCATAGTGACTGATGTTGATGGTAAAGTGACGCGTATGAATCCGGTTGCTGAACGGCTCACTGGTTGGAATTTTAAACAAGCTCAGTCTCAGTCTCTTAAGACCATATTCCCAATTGTAAATGCCTCTACCAGAGAGGAAATTAATAACCCTGTAGAGAAAGTCATTGCTACGGGAGAGACGGTTTTTTTAAGCAATCATACGACCCTGATTGCTAAAGATGGTACAGAGCTGCAAATCGCAGATTCGGCCGCACCTATTCGCAATGAAAATGATGATATTCTGGGTATGATTCTAGTTTTTAATGATGTTACCGAAGCCTATCAATTGCGTGAATCAGCGGCAAAAAGCAAACGTGATTTACAGGCTATTATGGATAACACGCCAGCGGTTATTTTTGTTAAAGATATTGACGGTGGATTTACTTTCATTAATCGAAAAATTGAAAAATCATTCTCGATTCAGCGCGATATTATTATAGGCAAAACCCTGGATGACATTTTTAGCCAGGATATTAGTCAAGAAATGCATTCTAGTGATCAGGCGGTTTTATCATCCGGTAGTGCGATGCAGTTGGAAGAATTTTACCCCCATGAAGATGGCAATCATGTTTACTCAGTGATTAAATTTCCCTTGTTTGATGAAGAACAGCATATTTATGCCATTTGTACTATTGCAACCGATATCTCTGATCGTAAACAGCAGGAAGAAC
This sequence comes from sulfur-oxidizing endosymbiont of Gigantopelta aegis, assembly GCF_016097415.1. NCBI lineage: Bacteria > sulfur-oxidizing endosymbiont of Gigantopelta aegis. Next base: position 1,720,720 of record NZ_JAEHGE010000001.1, read on the forward strand.
AATTGCAGCGTAGCCAAAAAATGGATGCCCTAGGTAAATTAACGGGGGGTATTGCTCATGATTATAATAATATGTTGGGTATTATTATGGGCTATGCAGAGTTGTTAAATGAGCAGCTGAGTCATGAACCTAAACTGTCTAAATATGTTAGTGATATCGAGCATGCTGCAAGACGTGGTTCAAAGTTGACAAAGAAGTTGTTGGCCTTTACCCGGCATAAGAGATCGGATGCTCATCAACAGAACATTAACACTTTGTTGTTAGAGCAAAAATTAATGCTGGAAAAAACCCTGACGGCGCGCATTACTTTGGATCTTGACTTAGATGATGGACTCTGGCCGGTCTGGATTGATGGCGGGGATTTAGAAGATGCTATTATCAATATAAGCATTAATGCCAGCCATGCCATCGAAGGTAATGGTCAACTCACTTTTCGTACCCATAATGAACAAATTACCGAAATGGATGCACATTTATTACATCTCAATGCCGGTGATTATGTACTGTTGACGATTACTGATACCGGTACGGGTATGGATGAAGCAACCAAAGAAAAGATTTTTGATCCCTTCTTTTCGACCAAAGGTGAAAAGGGAACGGGCTTGGGCTTGAGTCAGGTTTATGGTTTTGTTAAACGCAGTGGTGGTGATATAAAAATTTATTCAGAGTTAGGACATGGTAGTCGTTTTTCTCTGTATTTCCCACGTAGCTATCAAGAAGAGGCTGAGAATAAGATAATGACAGACATTGACCTGACCAATTTATGTGGTCACGAAACACTATTGCTGGTAGATGATGAGCAGGCATTGTTGGAATTAGCTCAGGATATTTTGGTTGCCCAGGGCTATCAAGTGTTGATAGCGAGTGATGGTGAACAAGCTTTAAAAATTTTAGAGCAACAAGAAGTTGATCTAATGCTCTCCGATGTTATTATGCCCAAAATGGATGGTTATCAATTAGCCGAACAGGTACACAAGCTTTATCCTCAGATAAAAATACAGATGGCCAGTGGTTTTGCAGATGGACGACATATTCATGTTTCAGATGATTCGTTGTCTATGAATATGCTCTATAAGCCCTATACTTCAAATACATTGCTTGTGCATGTGCGTAAACTATTGGATGAAGATAATAAGTTAAGCGATAATAATACATTGAATCAGACGCCACTAGACCCCATTAAAATATCATCAACAATATTAGCTGAAAAGGAAGAGTATGAAAGTCATGCTCAAGCAATGAATATGGAAACAAAAACTGACAATCAAGATGCAAAATGTCGCATTTTAGTGATGGATGATGAGGAGGATATCCGCGAATTATTTAGCCTCATTTTGACAAAGTTAGGTTATGATGTCATTGAAGCGAATGATAGTGACGAAGCGATTGCCAGTTATAAGCAATCACTTGAAAAGGGTAAGCCCATTGATGCCTTAATCGTTGATTTGAATATTCCCGGTAGCATGGGAGGCAAAGAAATGGCGGTGATTATCCGTGAGTTAAACCCTAAAGTAAAAATAGTGGTTTCCAGTGGTGATTCAGGCTGCTCTGAAATGACACACTATCAGGAACATGGCTTTGATGGCGCATTGGAAAAGATTTTTGATAAGGCAAAAATTCAACAATTGTTTACCCAATTATTAGCATAAATGCTTGGGTTAAGTGAATGCTTTATTGCCGGAACATGATTTATTCTGGATTAATCAGCTGACACACTTCTTTTATCCCCAATAAAATTCGAGGTGTGTGGCGCACTAAATGATCGGGATTCGTGGCATAGAGCCGGTTGTTTTTTACTGCACTTAAAAATGCCCATTGTCGCCAGCGATTTAACCAGACTTTAGATGCATCAGCCATGCCTGTGGCAATGATGATTTCCGGATCGGCAGAAAGAATTGCCTCAATCGATGGGTTGCTGGTTAAGCTTTTTGTCTGAGCAAAAATGTTTTCCCCACCGCAAAAACTAATCACCTTAGAAATTAAATGTGCCTGATTAATACTCATGACGGGCTTATTCCAAATTTGAATAAACACCCTTGGCTTGCTAGCGGAATTAAACAAATTTTTCTTGTTGTTATAATGCTGTTTTAAGTGGTTAAATTCTTGGGTGAATTCATTGGCATTTTGATTCGCGATGGTTTCGGTTGCCATGAGTTTTCCGAATTTTTTTATAGTCTCTGGAATGGCCATAAAATCACTGGGTTCACTGACATAAACGGCTAAGCCTAAGTTTCTTAGTTGTTCTATTTGATGTACGGGATTGCCACTTTTCCAAGCCACAATTAAATCAGGTTTTAAGAGGAGAATTTTTTCCATATCTAAGGCATTGTAGCTGCCTATCTGTTTCAATGATTTTGCTTGTTCAGGGTAATCGCTATAGCTCACAACCCCTTTAATTACCTTTTGACCACCTGCTGCATAGATTAGTTCAGTCAATCCGGGAGAAAGGCTAATAACGCGTTTTGCGGGCTGGATTAAGTGTAATAGATAGCCACTATCATCCTTTATTTGTATGTCTGCTTTGGCATGATGGCTGGAAAACCCCAAGAGAAAAAATAAGCTAAACACTGACGTAGATAAACGGGGTTTTAAAATATTTGACTGCATTTATGGTTTCGCCAATGGGATAAAGAGTCGATGCTGTGCATCGTCGATTTGATGAATAGGGCAGTCATAGAGTTGGCTTAAATTGTCCTGCGTTAATACTGCATCTGTCTCCCCTGACAAATAATGGCCATCATTAAAAAGTAAGAGTATGTGATCACAAAAACGATAGGCCAGATTAGGCTCATGAATGACCATAATGCCGCATTGCTGCCCCAAAGAAAATTTGTCTTGCAATAGACTGAGAATATTTAATTGCGCTTTAATATCAAGGTGATTAACCGGTTCATCCAATAGGTAATATTCGGGGTTTTGAGTCAGTAAGGTGGCAAGGTTTAGGCGTCTTTTTTCACCACCGGATAGGGTGCTTACCTGTCGATGAGATAAGTGTTTAAGTTCAACCAAGTCTAAAGCATCCAGTGCTATTCGTTGGTCGGACTGGTTTAGCCATTGCCATTGTTTAATATAGGGGTGTCGTCCAATAAGTGCCGCTTCAAGGACGGTTGAGGGAAAATTATATTCATATTCCTGCAACATCATGCCCATACTTTGTGCCAACTCAAAGCGTTTTATATGCTGAATGTTTTTTTTGTCTAAGGTTACTGTACCGGAAGTATGAATATGTTTGTCGTCATGATTTAAACCAATCAGGACTTTTAGCAGGCTGGTTTTACCGACCCCATTAACCCCCATAATGCCCCAAAATTCCCCCGGCTTAAAGTCAATGTTTAATGCCTTACAAATATTTTTATCGGCAATAGACAAACTGAGATCATTGCATTGTAGAGTCATTTATTGACTCCTTTTTAACAAATAAAGAAACAATGGCACACCGATAAGTGCTGTGAGTATTCCCACGGGTAATTGCTGGGGGGCCAGCAGTGTTCTTGCCAGGGTATCTGCAATAATTAAGAGTGAACCACCCATTAGCGCACTGGCCGGTAAGAGTAAGCGGTGATCAGTGCCAATGACTAAACGCATTAAATGGGGAACCACTAAGCCAACAAAACCAATACTGCCTGCCAGCGTAATTGCGCCAGCAGTGAGTAATGAGGATAGAAAAAATAGGGTGTTGCGTAATCGTTTGGTGTTAACGCCCAAACTACCTGCTTGTAAGTCACCCCAGAGAAGAATGTTCAGTGAACGACTGATGCTAAGAGTCGAGACGAGACCAATGAGAAGAATAATATAGGCAGGCAATAAGGGGCGATCATAGGATAAATCACCCATCAGCCAGAATAACATGCCATGGATTTTTTCCGGAGGGGAAATGACTAAGACAAAGCTAATCAATGCACCCCAGCCAGAGGCCAGAATGATCCCCGTGAGCAATAGACGAGATATAGTCCAGCTACCGCGACTATGCGCAAAGGAAAAGACCAGAAAAATAGACAGCAAAGCGCCGATAAAAGCACTGCCGGTTAGCCAAAAAGTATTGAGGCCTAAGAGCATGGCCAATAAAGCCGCGAGGGCAGAGCCACCGGAAACACCCAGCACATAAGGATCAGCGAGAGGGTTTCTTAATAGCACCTGCATCAATACCCCAGCAAGTGATAATAAGGCACCCGCAGCAAAGGCTGCCAATGCCCGTGGCAGACGTAAATCAAACACTAGCGTGTGATGTAGTGGCTCTGCAGAGGCATCCATTAGCGCCATCAGCTCTGCCAGTGTCAGGTTGCTTGAACCAGTGACGAGAGCAAAAATGAAGCTAGCAATCAGCAGTAGAAAAAGACCGCTTAAAACAAGAAATGGATGTTGTGCCAATGATTATCCTCTGTTACATCTCATAATGAATAGAAGTGAAAATAAAACGATCAGGCTGATTACAGTCTATTCCACCACTTTGAGTGAGTACATATTGCTTATCAAAGAGATTGTCAACTTTGGCTTTGAGCGTCCATTGTTGATTGATGCTCCAAGCGGCTCTAATATTCATTAAACCGAAACCCGGTAGTTGTTCTCTCTCATTGGTTTTATTAAAGCGTTCTGAGCTAGCAGTGACGGATGCCCCATAGCTGAATGCCCCTGAAGAACTGTCCAGTGAAATGTTTAGATTGCGTTTGCTTCTACGAGAGAGCATTTTGCCTGTTGAATCATCGATCGGATCAATGAAAGAGGCATTTGCACCTAACTGCCAACCAAACAATTCCGTAGCGACTGTCAATTCGACACCATCAATATTGGCTTCGTCTACATTCTCCATCATACTGACAGCAGGATATGAGCTCACGTAAGTGATTAAGTTTGTGACTTCTGTAGCAAAATAATGGGCTGTCCAGAGCGTATTGCCCGTGGTGATTTCTACGCCAAAATCAAATGTCTTTGACTCTTCAGGTTTTAAATCCGGATTGCCCGAATAAAAAGCATCAGCGGGCCAGTACATATCGTTAAATGTGGGTGCTTTATAGGCTGTGCCATAAGACGTTGTGATACGCACGTTTTTATCAAGATTAAAGCCTGTTCCCATATTCCAAGTATTGTGAGAACCAAAGGCTTCATTGTCATCATAGCGTACAGATACCTGGGTATTAAAAATATCCCCCAGATATTGATATTGAGCAAAAACAGCTTTATTCCAACGACTCTTTTCTGAAAATTCAGTGCTGCTATCGACTTTGTCATCCTTATAATCGATGCCAAGACTTAATAGATCATAATCTCTGATGGTGATGTCATTTTGCCAACTGAGTAAATCGGTTTTGGTATTAAATTTTGATTGGGCTGTACCAGCACTGAGCTGATTATACTGTTTGTCGTAGTTCCGACTCAGTTTAAGATGTGTCGTCCACAAGTCAGAAAGGCTAAGATCAATTGTGCCACTGAGTAGTTGCTCAGTGAATTCAGTACGGGTGTTTTTATTACCGTAGCCATCATATTCATTTTCACCCTGACTGCGTAAAAATATGCCTGATAATTTCAAGTCATTATTTACTTGATGGCCTGCATTTAAGGATAAAGAATAATTTTCGTACCCATCGTCGTCTTCGTCAGCCGCATTGGCTGCGGGTGAAGGCCAGGCAAATTGATGACCGAAAAAATCATAGCCATCAGTATTAAAGGCTGATAGTCCTCCGGAAAAATAGGATTGCTCATTGCTATTCGCGTAGCTGGCAGTCACTTCTCTAGTATTATCTGAACCATAACCTGCACTGGCAGTAATGTTTTTCTGGCTATCTTTTTTGGTGAAGATTTGAATAACGCCACCAATAGCATCTGAACCGTATAGGCTGGAGCGAGGACCACGTACAATTTCTATGCGTTCGACCTGTGATAGCGGAATGTATTGAATAGCTGTTGTGCCACTGGTGGCAGAGCCTATAGGTACTCCATCAATCATATAAAGTACATGATCAGTATTTGTGCCCCGTAGAGAAATACCACTATTACTGCCAAAGCCACCATTGCTGGTAAGACTAATACTGGGCGTTGCCCTTAATAATTCACTGAGAGAACTTGCTTGAGTACGTTTGATGTCTTCCTGACTGATAATGGTAACGGGTGCCAATGTTTCATCAACCGTATTGGCTGTTCGAGTGGCAGTTACTACTATTTGTGGCATGTTTTCACTGGATTCAGCTTGAACAATAGCCGGTGTGAGAAAAACACTTAAGGTAGAAACAGAGAGAGCTATTTTGAAAAAAGGTGATTTATGAGTCATGATTGATCCCTTAAAAACACACACCCCGTGTGTAAAAATTAATAAAAATAAGGTTATGTTTTTATGGCAGGTCTCCGGGCTTATGAAGGACAAATAAGTCTGATAACGCCTTCCCATATTATTTGTAACACAATGTTTATAAAAACGTTTATAAAAATGTTTATAAACAAGTGTCATACAGTGGCTTTGTTATCGTACAATCAATTACCGTTGCGGGGGCAGCGTTGGTTTTTCACCAACTTCCCAGTTATATTGCTATTAAAAAATAGTAATAAAACGCCATAAAATCGCAGGTATTCTAGTTGGCTAGGGTATAGCTGTCAATTAATAAATGCATGACTATCTCTTAATAGTTTTTTGCAGAGGTATAGAACTATGATGTTTTTGGTGAGGCAGGGCAGGGAGGTAAAGCAGATAATGATTGCTTCAGTTTCTAGTCAAAATAAAGCTTGGCGAGTAAGGTAGCAAAGTCATCGGCTGCGACGGGGCGACTGAAATAATATCCTTGCATGAAGTCACATTGATGTTGCTTTAAAAACTCAACTTGTCCGCTACTTTCAACACCTTCAGCGACTACTTTCAGATTTAGGCTCTTGGCCATTGAGATGATCGCAGAGGTGATCATCATATCGTCCTTGTCTTCAGGAATATCTAACACAAATGATTTGTCTATTTTGAGTGACTCTAGAGGGAATTTTTTCAGATAACTTAATGACGAATAGCCGGTGCCAAAATCATCGACGGAGACATTGATGCCCATTTCAGAGAGCTCATTAATAATCGCAATGGTTTGTTCAATATTGCGCATCATAATTGTTTCGGTGATTTCAAGTTCCAGATATTCGGGTTTTAATTGAGTTTTATGTAAAATATCGGCAATCATTTGACATAAGCCTTCTTGCATAAACTGTAGACTGGATAAGTTGACCGCAATGCGAGTCGGTTCAAGGCCAGCGTCTTGCCAGATTTTATTTTGTCTACAGGCTTCATTGATGACCCATTCACCAATGGTAAAAATTTGTCCGGTCTCTTCGGCGAGACTAATAAAATCATCGGGATATACCATACCCAATTCACTTTGCTGCCAGCGTATTAATGCCTCGGCAGCAACAATCTTATTGTTATGGGTATCAATTTGTGGTTGGTAATGCAGTTGAAATTCGTGGTTTTCAAGTGCCTGATGAAGTTTTAATTCTAAGTCTAAGCGTTTTTCACTATGGGAACTCATTTCTTTCAGATAAAACTGGTAATTGTTTTTACCCATGTTTTTGGCGTGATACATCGCGATATCAGCATGCTTCAAAAGTTGTTCTACATTATTGCCATCTCTAGGGAAAAGAGCGATGCCGATGCTGGAAGTGACGTATACTTCATGGTGTTTTAAATGAAAGGGTTGAGATATATGCTCTAATATTCGATTGGCAACAAGTCCTGCGGATTTTTTATTTTTTATATCGTTGAGTAGTAAGGTAAATTCATCACCCCCTAAGCGTGTGACAAAGTTCTTTGAGTCAATGAGACTGCCAAGGTTAAGTGAATCATTCTGGCGCATTTGCTGGGTCAATCGTTTTGAAACCTGTTTTAATAGCTCATCACCGACATCATGGCCTAGGGTATCATTAATGCGTTTGAACTCATCAATGTCCATAAATAGGATGGCACCCGTGGTCTGATCTTTTTTTGATTCTTGAAGGGACAGTTGCAGACGTTCTTTAAAAGTGGTTCTATTGGGTAATGTTGTTAAGGAGTCGTAATAAGCAAGATAGCGAATTTTTTCTTCTGAAGCTTGGCGCTTTAATATAATACGTACAACAATAATGTAAATGAATATACTTATTAACCAATAACTAAAAATCGTCAGTAAACTAATCATCTTTAGATTAATGTCACGCTCAAGATTTAGCTGATAATCTTGACCATATACTCTGAATTTTTCAACAAAAACAAACTGAGTCAACGATACTTTAAAATCGATTTCATTTGTCTTGTTGTCACTGAATGCTGCCCCGGATAAATTGTTTAAATTACCCTTTAAATTGAATTTTTTCAAATCAAGAAAGGCGATAAAATTATTAATGTCAATTTTGAGTGCCATCAGCCCATATAGCATATTGGTGCGTTCAGTTTTGCTTTTTGGTGGATATCGACCTAAATATAATGTTTTTAACATTAATATACTGGGTTGTTTGAAATCTAAATCATGGGTTATTTTAGAGGCGGCAATCTTGCCGCTGTCAATGGCATGGTTGATGGTTGATATTATGTTTGCTTGTGAATAAATATCGATACCTAATAAGCGGGCAGAGATTGGTGTCATTGGTTCGACAAAGTTTATGGGTAAAAAGAATTTTTTTTCATTCGTATCATGTTTGATTAATTGTAAATTGATATAGCCCTGTTTATTCATTCGTTGCTCAAATTTATGGACAGCGTTAGGACTTACTTTTTCCATGCCAATAATTGCATCGACAAAGGGGTAGGCTTTGAGCATTTGTTCAGAAAAACTACTTAACTCTGCCTGGTTGAGATGATCGCTGGCATGATGTAGGCCAGTTAAAGAAATAAGAATGGTTTCGACACTGGAAATTTGTTGGCCAAGCGTACGGTTGACATTGGATACATCAGCTTTAAAATCTTCATTTAAGCGTTGTAATGTGGCTATACTTAACCGGACACACAACTTAAAATAACTAAAAGATAAAAAGTGTGACCTAAAATGAATGATCAAACAAAAAAACCGAATAAAAGCTATACATCAGAATTTAAAGAATCAGCTGTCAAATTAGCTAATGAGACGGATCAATCCGTTTCTCAGACTGCCAGGGAGCTAGGTGTTAATGTAAATACTCTACATACCTGGATCAGTAAATATTCCAAACCGGTGAAGACGGTAGCCAATAGAAGTGATGAACACATTTATGATGAAGTAAAACGTCTGAAAAAAGAATTGGCAAAAGTGATTCAGGAGCGTGATTTATTAAAAAGGCCACAGCGTACTTTGCAAGGGAAACTTTGTGAAGTACGCATGGATAACTGATCAGGCTAAAGATTACCCGGTAACGATTCTGTGCCGTTTTATGGATGTTTCCCGTAGTTGCTATTATGATTGGGTTAGCTCTCCTAAAACGGATAGAGAGAAAGAAAATGAAGCGCTTACTGAGCAGCTAAAAAACTGTTTGAAGACAGTCGCAAGACTTATGGAACCCGTCGTCTTAAAAGAAAACTGGCTGAAAAAGGCGTTCATATAAGCCGCCGGAGAATTGGTCGATTAATGAAAAAAGCCGGTTTGTTTTGTAAAACGAAGAGACGCTTTAAAGCGACGACTAATTCCAAGCATAATAAGCGTATATCTCCAAATTTACTGGAAAGAGAGTTTACTGTCTCTCAACCTGATCGCTACTATGTGGGTGATATTACCTATATTGCCACCAAGGAAGGCTGGTTATATTTAGCGGTTGTCATTGACTTATTCTCTAGGCAAATTGTTGGCTGGTCGATGGATGAGCGAATGAAAGCCAAGCTAGTCAATGATGCTTTACTGATGGCCATATGGAAGCGTAAACCAATGGATGGATTGCTTTGGCATACTGACCGAGGTAGCCAATATGCCTCTGATAGTCATAGAAAAATATTGTCGGATCATAACATAATTCAGTCTATGAGCCGCAAAGGAAATTGCTGGGACAATGCTGTATCAGAGAGCTTCTTTCATAGTTTGAAAACTGAATTGACGCACCATTGTCGATTCAAAACCAGAGTAGAAGCAAAGCAGGCAATATTTGAATATATTGAGGTATTTTATAATCGGGAGCGACTTCATTCGGCTAATGATTATTTGTCACCAGTCGATTATGAAATACAGCAGGAAATAGCTTAAATCGATTGATTGAAGAGGGGTAAAAGGCGACATAAATGCCGCCCATTACCGTTGACGGCCATCGGCTCCTCAGCCTGTGCCGTGAAGATATTGTAACAGGATCATTACCGTTGTGAAAATACCTTGGGTGAATGGAACGGCTCTATCGTTCCAGAGGGCAAAGCCCTTTCTCTTCATCTGTTTAAAGTTAACATGAGAAACTAAAATGATAGGAAATACAAAATGACAAAAATCACTTGAAACAGCCAAAAAAATATTTAGAAAACTGTCCGGAAAAGTGTTGACACATCATTGATACTCCATAAACAAAGATAGAGCAATGGCGATAAATGAAAAAATAAGTGCGCCTAAAATTATTTTGTAGTTGTTTTTTATGGTCATTGATGTATTTTTATTATTCTAGTGATTAATCATTATGCATTGATGTTAGGGGATTAATGTTTTACTTTTTTTGATTTTTTATTCAGTGATAATGGGATTTTGATCGTGGTATGTTTTAAAATAACCTCATTGATCCAAATATCCCACTTTCTATTGGATACAATGGGAATGTCTGAAGGTTTTGCACCGTCAAGAATATACAAGGCAACCTGACCAGCCCATTCGCCCTGTTCTTCGGGTATTTTAGTTAAGCCTAAAATCGTATAAGGAACCATCCAGCCTTGAATGGTCACACTTAATTTTTGTGTGTGCTGATGAATGGTGTCTAAAATGGTCGTCTTATTCCAATCATTGATGCCGGCATTGCCACCAATGATAACAAAGTCATAATTTTGTGCTTCGATATAAAAGTCCATCCATTCTTGAGCCGTTGTTGCCAGACCTTTTTTAATTTGAATGTTGCGTATTTTTGCCTCTTCTTCAAAACGAGAAAAATTTTTTCTTTCCGTTAAAACATCAACTCCTAGATAAAATACATTATGAGGCATACCAATCACCGCTGATACTTTATCAAATAGCTCCATGATGGGGGCGACCTCAACCATGCCAGTGGCATTGCTATAAGGGTAGCCATAGGCATCGACAGTCCAGTTTATGCCACAAAAAACAAAGGGAATGTCATGATCTTTAAAATAAGGCTGTATGACATAGCGAGAGGCGTTGTCATCAGAAGCAATAACGACATCAGGTTGCCATGAAAGAATCAAGTCTCGGGCAATTAATCCGGCCGCTTTTTTAAAGGTTTCATCGGGATTACGCTTGGTGTCCATATTAAGCTGTTTAATTTCACACTTGCCCTCTAATTGAGAGCGTAAGCCTCTTTCTACGCCATCACTCCATTCATAACCCTGATGATAGGAGGCGATATACAGGCATTTTTTAGCGTGAACAGATTGACTTAAGATGAGTGATAATAACAAAAAAGATAAAAGAATGACTTTTTTCTTAATAAGCAATTTCTGATTAAATATTAAGCTCATAAGATTTGTCCCTAAAATTTTTCCTGTTGTTACAGTCAAAGCTACTGTTAAAATGTATTCCATGTAATTTGTATGTGATTATATCATATTAATAATAGTTATATTTGAAGTTTTTTTCTGTGAATAAATAAGTATATAGGGAAGACTTTATCTTTTATTGATGTGCGTCAAGACCAAAAGCATAGAAAGGGCGTTAATATGTGAAATAAAATAATACTAAATAATAGGAGAGTGTTTATGATTTCTAAGAAAATTAATTTAATAAAATTCAATTCAATCATTATTGCCGCGATACTAAGTGCCTCGTTTTATACCTCAACCGTGCAAGCAAGAGAGTTTAAAGTCAATTGTAGCTCGGTGGATGATTGTATGATGAAGGGCGATAAATTAACCAAGAAAAGAAAGTTGTCCTTGGCTTTAGAAGCCTATCGTAATGCTATTAAACAAGATATTAGCAATAAAGATGCATGGCGTAAGTTTGAAAAAGTCGTTGTGCGTATTTCAGAAGAGGGTGGTTGTTAAGATCGACCACAATCTAATTGTTAACATCTTAAAGTAATAGAATAAAACAGGTAAAACAGCTAATAAAATACTGTCAATAATATAAAGTAAGGATCATTTCATGTTAAGTCTGCGTAAACAATGGCCATTTTGGATCAGCGGTGTTTTTGTTGGTGTCGCTGAAATCATGAATTATGTGGTGCTAGAGAAACCCATTGGCTTAACGACAGGCTTGGTGGAAATGACCGCCGCATTTGAGCAGACAGTCGCCCCAGGCATTGACTGGTGGTCTCGTGCTTATGATCCCAATGTTCACTGGATTATTATTGGGGTTGTGTTGGGTGCTTGGTTAGTCGCACGCGCCGAGGGTGAATCACGCGGCTGGGTGAAATATCCTACCAAAGAACTCATTTTGGCATTTGTTGGCGGTTTTGTTTTTAGCTTTGGTACTCGTCTGGCTCATGGCTGTACCACTCATCATTTTCTCGGTGGCTTGCCTTCTATGTCCACTGCTTCATTATTATATTTAACCACTATCCTCCCTGCGGGATTTTTGACTTTTTATCTCATGAGTGTGATGAAAATTGGCCATGTCTTTAAAGGGCAGGAAAATCGTTCAACCTCAGAACTGGGCGCCAAGCAGGGTGGTAAAATGGCACTTGATGGCCTTGCCTGTGAAGCCAGTCGAGACTATAACCCAAACCGAGACTGGCTAAGAATAACCATTCTGGTCTTTATGTTTGCATTTTTTGGTAATGCTATCGTGGGTTCCTTTGTCTATGGTACCGAAGATGGACTCTTTGGTTGGAACTATGCCATAAGCTCTATTGGTTGGGCGATGATGGTTTGGTTTTTATTGATTGGTCTGGTTGCCGGTGTCGGTATGGCCAAAACCGGTTTCGGAACAGAGTGTGCCTTTATGACCCCTGAAATCTCCATGGGGCTTGAGCACAAAGAAAATTTCTTTGAGAAGAAATGGCGCATTCCCGGCTCAACCCGTTTTATGTTTCGCTCTATGTCACCTTTCACGGCAATTTTTATTGAGATCCTATTATTATGGGGGGCAATTATGATTGGTTGGCAGTTCTATGATATTAAACTGCCTTTGGGTATGAACCCTACTTGGGTTCTATTATTAGGTGCGGCTTTTCAGGGCTTTGGTTCAGTGGCGATGATTGGTTGTGAGATCCGTACTTATATGCGCTTAGGTCTTGGCTATATGACCGCTGTAGCTGCATTTCCTGGTTTCTTGTTAGGTTACTTACCTTATACTTTATATCAAGACTTTTGGGAAGATCTTGCGCGTGATACCACTATTACTAAAGTAAAACATGTGCCTGATATATTTAGTCATGATCCTACTATACAAGCCTTTGTTGGTTTGGCTTATGGAATTTTAGTCGCAGGATTGTTGTATTGGAGTATTAGGCGCGGTATGCGTTTAACGGGCTATAACTTTAAAGATTTAATGTCTAATAATAATGATGATTTGGCCATCAAATATTTTTCACGCTTTGAGAAAAAATAAAATAGGAGTGCTTGTTATGCTAAATCGGAGACAAATATTACTGGGTGCAGTCAGTAGTTTATTGTTTCCACCTTGGGCAATGGCTAATTCAGAATCAATTGTGAACTCTAATAGTAAAACATTGGACTGGATAGGTTTTAAACAACAAATGGAATTATTATCAAGGTTTGAAGACAGTCATTCTATAGCACAAAATGAATTGTCAAAACAAGGTTTAGACTTGTTATCACAGCTTGATATTAATTCCAGCTCATTTAAAAATGCGGTGGAGCAGTCTTACGAAAGTGGTAATCGTTATTGGTTGTGGCAACGCTTAATGAAACGCGGCAATATTAATGGCGGCATTCTTAATATTGACCAATCATCGATGGTGCAATTACATGATCATCCCGGTGCAACGGGTATGGTTCGGATTATCAGTGGCGCAGCTGAAGTGTGGTTGTTCGATGAAAATAAAAAGTATCTTGATGAGAACAATAATGAAGTTGAACTCATGCGAGTTTCACGCAAGATTTTAACAGAGGGTGATACGGCAGTATTAAGCCCAAACAAGGGCAATATTCATGCTCTGCGTTCAATTTCAAAAGAATGCCGAATGTTGGACTTTTTTATACCACCGTATCAGAGGAGTCAGCGGAGTTGGTTTGAACCGTTGGCAGATAACTGGTTTGACCAGAAAAATATTCGCTGTCGAAAAATTTCACAGAATGAATATACTCTGGCCTGATTATTAAGTTTTATTTTGTTAATCAATGGAGAACAATGATGAAAACGAATAGGATCTATATGCAAACAAAACAGCTTCTTGCCATGTTGATGAGTATCGTGCTATTGATGTCATTTTCAGGTGCTATCATGGCCGGTGACTTTGCTAACTTGAGTAAGAAAAAGCAAACGACCTTAGGGCTTTATATGACTTCATCGCAGGCTTATGACTATACGATGAAAAATATGGACAAGACCTTGTTTCTTGATGTGCGTACGCCTTCAGAGCTGAATTATCTCGGGGTAGCCAGTGTGATGGATGCCAATGTACCGACTGATTTTATGGACTCCAGTGCATGGGATAGCAAGAAACGTCGTTATAGACGTCAGCATAATGATAGTTTTGTGGCTGATGTTGATGCCCGTTTAAAAGCCAAAGGACTGAACAAAGATGATACGGTTATTCTTATGTGTCGTTCAGGTAAGCGCAGTGCTAAAGCCGTTAATGTATTGGCAAAGGCAGGTTATACCAAGGTGTATACTGTGGTTGATGGTTATGAGGGTGATAAGGTTAAGAAAGGTGAAAATAAGGGTAGGCGGATGAAGAATGGCTGGAAGAATTCTGGCTTGCCATGGACTTACTCAATGGATAAGGATTTTATGTATATCACAAAGTAAGGCTTTAAGTTAAAGCACAAAAGTGGGGTGGACAAGGCTTTATCTGCCCACGCTGACTCATTGACACCTTCAGCGTGGGCAGATAAAGCCGTGCCCACCCTACAGATGCAAAATCCTAATTCACATTGATGCGGGTTTTTGCAGTACCCAAAACATCACCTGTCACCCAATGTAAATATTCCACAGTAACTTCATAAGTACCGCTTGATGTAGGCTCAAAGATACAGTCATAGCGCTCTGCTGAACAGGATTCAAGTTCAGTGACTTGGATCGGTCTAGGTAATGCGCGACCATCAGACATGTGTACCGTCGCAGTTAAACCGCCAAAGTTAATACGCTGAGGAAGATAACCGGCACAAATATAGCGAACCAATAAGGTTTCACCCAGATTCATGTTCACAGCAACGGCTGGATCAGTCAGGGCAGAACGTGCACCATCAACACCTGTGATAATAAAATAATCAGGGTTCAAATCATTTAAACCCACATCACCACCACAAGTACCTGCAGCCCAGTCTAAATTATGCCAGGACGAATCAAATTCATCACAGGCCCAAATGGCTTCCACGTCATAGCTAGGACCACCAGAAAACAATGTACCTTGACCCTCAGGTGGATCAATAATAAGCGCACCATACATACCCATTTCAGCATGTAATACCGTATTGGTATGACAATGATAAAAATAGGTGCCAGCATGTGAGGCTTTCCATTGGTAGGTATAATTGCCACTGACATCAAAGGAATAATGACCCACACCATCATTTTCTGTGCTGGGTTCAATACCATGATGGTGAATAGTGTGTTTCCACATATTGCCCATGACGTTGAGATTGACATGCACGACTTGACCTTGAGTGACGCGAATTGCCGGGGAGGGGAATTGCCCCCCCATGCCACCCATGCCTCCGCCACCATCAGTAAAGCCCCAGACAGTGACACTTCTGCCATCATCCATACGCATACTGCCATTCATATAGATGCCACGGTTAAAACTAATATCCGGCGTGACTTCTCCGATAGTTGCAGGGGCGCCAGGGTATATGTAGCAAGCACCACCCATTCCTCCGCCACCGCCAGTGTTTCCACTTGTTGTTGTGCTACCACCACCACTTCTGCTACTTCTACGCATAATATTATCCCTCTTATTCGAATGAAATCGTTGTTGCTAAACCAAATTGATACGAACCACCACCTGCTGTTTGAGTCATTTCATCATGGCTATGCATGGGGAAATGCCCCTTTGTTACCGGTGGCCAGGCATCAGGTGGTGTTTCAAAGGGATAGATAACATCGAGACTGCCGATATTGTTGGGTAAATAAAGTGTGTCTTTTAGCCAGACGTCATCGCGAATAGTCCCATTGCGGGTTAACCATTCAACATGGTTGGCATGAAAGTGCATCGAGTGTGAACATAGGCCAGCATTTTGTATGCGCACCAAGGTACGATCACCAATTGAACCTACCAGACGTGTATCAGGCGCATAGCCTGAGTCTATATCGGGGTTTTTATAATCAGGATGACCCGGCACGCGCATGCTTTGACCATTTAAAGTAAAATAATTTGGCTTAAAGGCACTTGTGGGCGTGTTACCATTGCTAATGGCATTGTGCCAGATTGAGTCAATATCATTGGTAATCCAAGAATATTGTTGCACAAAGGTAGGACTGCCAGCATAAACCTCATTGTCGCTGCCAGAAGGCATTACGGCTAAGCAACCATGTAAACCGACAAGACGATTATAGGGTGCATTGAGCGCATCATAATACATTTGTGTGCCGACATTCATGGCCACAAATTCAAAGTTTACTGTGGTACCTGCAGCAATCACACCGCTGTCAATAACGCCATCAATCACAAAACTGTGATCGGTGCTAAGCAGGTTGACAATAGTAATGGCAACCGTATCGCCTTCTTGTACGATCAGTTGTGCACCTGGTACATTGAGGCTGGATGAGTTTTCACTATAGCCTCGAAAATAGACATCAACGCCATCCGGTTGAGTGATTGTCCCCTCTGTAATATAAAATGTTTTAGCAATTGTTGCTGCATGTGCTCTAGCGGTCCAGCTTAATAATCCTGTACTACTAAACATCACTCCTGCAAGTCCAGCTCCTCCAGACTTAATAAAGTTTCTTCTATTCAAAATAAACATCCTCCCGTTTGTGTTTATATGGAATTTAAGAATACGGTTATTACTTGTTGTTTTTTTTTGTCAGTAATAACCGTCCTTTTGTTCTGTTTTATAAAATTGAAATTGCTTGATTGTTTGTAAGCAAAGTAAATGCTTATAAAACATGCATCTGAATATACAATGATTTGCATCAATTATGTTGAAATAAAAAAAGATCAAGACTTTTGTATAGATAAAAAATAAATAAATTATACTTAAGTCTAAAGGGTCTATATTGTATGACTAAAAATACTAGGGGAAACCCTGATGTTGCTCTCATTAAGTCTAGGAATGACCCCTGAAAACTTGGTTTTTTACGAAAAAAAATACTTGTTTAGACAGGTGGTTTACTATTTCAATGAATATATAATGCAGACAGTAAGAATTGAGCACGGATATATAAATTTTTACTGATAAATTTTTAATGTAAATGGACCTGACTGAAGTGAGTAATACTTCAGTCTTAAGAATTATAATAAGGGACTCTATCAATGATGTTTAATAAACTGTCTGCGCCTGCGTGCGTGAAAAACCTACCGGCAAAAATCCTCGGCTTGTCTTTATTAGCCTTACCCTTTTCTGTTATGGCGGGTCAATATACAGCGCCACTCAATGACTTTAGCTTTTCTGCAACGGGTCCATTAGGCTTGGGGCGTGCATTAGTTGCTGATGCGACGAATAATGGTTATCAGATGGTGGATTCAAATTTAGCCATTGTTGCTTCTACTACGATACCTTCTAATGTTGTTATTAATTATATTGCTGATGTGGCGATTGTAAACGGTATCTTAACGACCACGCTTACCGCCGATGCCGTGGTTACTTTACATTTTGATGTAGTGATTACTGATATCGATCCACTATATGATTATTTTGGTAAACTACCCGGTGAGGCTTATACTTTTCCCGGTATTACCGTAACAGGTAATTTTATTTATGATGCGACCACTTCTTCCTTTGTCTTTGATGCTGCTGGCACCAATGTAACGACTGATTTAATTGGCGTGAGTTTGGCACTTGGGGTTGATGTTAATGGTGTAGATGCTGCACTACAACCTGTTACCACAGCTGACCCTAATTATCTGGACATGATCAAATTTAATAGCAATGAATTTCTCAATGCTTTTTCTAATATCAATATTACCTTAAACAATGGTGTGTTAACGCATGACCTGACCTTTGTGCCAGCATTATTGTCTGGTGGTATTCAGGATGCTTATCTTGATCCTGCCTTTAGCTTATTAATGGTGCCTGATACAACAACGGGAACAACGAATAATAGTATTATTCTCAACAATACCTTTGATGCAAGCTTTGATGCTTGGTATGGCGTGAGTGGTGGTTTGGTTGCTATTGATGATTTTTCTGTCAGCACCAATAGCTTGTTAAGTTATAATCGTAGTAGTTTATTTTCTGGTTTTGCCTTGGATGCTAAAAGCTTACTACAAAGTAATCAGCAATATACACTTGAGGCTGATGTCTTTGTGACTGGCGCTAATGATGGTAAGTTTATGCCACGGGTAAAATCTCGCACTGGTGCGAAAACAACCTATACTTTAATGGGGCGTGAAATATTAACACCAGGTGTTTGGCATCGTGTGTCCATGCCGTTTTCTATGCCTGATGTTTCTCAAGCGAGTTTAGTTGAGTTGCAATTAAATGGTATTTTAGCTTCGGCAAATTTTTATGTAGATAACTTACAAATATTGGGTGCTGCACCTGCGACTAATACCGGAACCGGTACTACGACAGGCACAGGTACAGGTACAGGTACAGGTACAGGTACAGGTACAGGTACAGGTACAGGTACAGGTACAGGTACAGGTACAGGTACAGGTACAGGTACAGGTACAGGTACAGGTACAGGTACAGGTACAGGTACAGGTACAGGTACAGATACAGGTACAGGTACAGGTACAGGTACAGGTACAGGTACAGGTACAACGACCACTCCCAGTGCTTTTATCTTGAATGATGATTATGAAACTGGACAACAAGGTTGGACTAAAATAGGAGGTGTTGTTTCAATTGCCGCGACAGGTCAGGCCAGTGCTTCTAGCATACAACAGACTAACCGTACTAGTTCAATGCATGGTTTAGTTAAAAGTGTCAAGGGGAGTGTGGCTTCTAATACGACCTATATTCTTGATGCCGATGTCTTTCTGCCTGGCACAACTTCTGCAAACTTAATTGCTGAAATTAAATCCAGAGTCGGTGCAAAAAATATTCTGACTCGTGTCGGTAAACGTAGTATACAACCGGGCAGTTGGAATCATATTACCTTTGAAGTAACTCTACCTAATATCGATGGTGCGAGTATCGTTGATCTGAAGTTTTATGGTATTGCCTCTAAACGTGATTTTAGCTTAGACAATGTACAGCTAATTGCCAAGTAAGGTTCTTTATATATAAAACCGTAGGGTGGGCAGATGAAGCTATGCTCACCCTACAGTCACTGCCCACCCGTTAGTTCTCTTTAACGGCTACTTTCAAGCGCCTCTGAAATAATTTTTATTAACATTTCATCTTTCTTCCCACTACAAAAATTATCCCACATCCTATCTGTCCACATAGAAGCATCATAACGAATAGTGACCCGAGCAAGAAACTGATTCACCTGAATCTGCTCAATACCCTTCATTTCATCAATAAACTGTTGAGTGGTGATTCGATTAAACGGTGCAAGCGTTAAAAGCTGTTGCATCAAAGGCAGACTGCGTAAAGAAAAACGTAATTTTATTTGTCCGGGTGAGTTTTTAAGGATCTTTAGACTACGACCCACCTCAAGAAATTGTGTAATGGCATCCATGCATTGATTCGCTATTGGTAAGTGTAAGTTAAAAATTAGGGACAGATCAAATAAGCCCATTTATCTTTACACTTGTAGGATGTGGTGAGTGCAACGAACCGCATCAAAAACGTTTGTTTAAAGCCATTGATGCGGTTCGTTCCTCACCACATCCTACATTTGAAGTGCAAATCAGGTTGATCGGTTCCAAAAATTAGTTAGTGCCCATCCGTAAATAGGTTTTTTATATAAATAATCGTAGGGTGGGCATGGCTTTATCTGCCCACGCTGACTCAAGCGCTTATTATGTACACTTTCAGCGTGGGCACAAAAAGCGTGCCCACCCTACGGCCAAAATTATCAAATAATTCTAGAATAAACGGATGGACACTAGTTAAAAAATATCAGTGCGGCCACTTTTCGATATTCACTGGTTAAAATATTAAAAGTGCGTGATGCAGCCCCAATATCCATAAAATCGATAGAAAGCGCTTTGCTGGCAATAAATTGTAAAATGGCCTTATCAGGGAAACGAGATGTATTGCCTGTGCCAATTAAGTAAATATCGGCATCGTATTGACTGAGTTTCTCAACACATTGCTCATCAAAATCTGCAAAACTGGCAGGAAACATTTCAGAACCCATTAATTCATTATACACCTTATCTTTGTAAATCAAGGTGCTGATATTAATTTCCAATATGGCATCAGCAGCATTATTAGAGTGAATGTTGGCACCGGGTTTAACCAGTTTGGCACTGTGATCATCATAAGAATGAAAGGAATAGGCATTTTCTATGTTTTCAAGTTGTAGCATTTTAGATTTATCCTGATTTACCTATAATAAAAAAGTAATTCTAGGGGAATTTTGCTAAAATATCAGCCTAAAATTTCTTATTTTCGATGCTTTACACTGAATATTAAAAAAAATCACTAAAAAGTGCCTTTTGAGATTGACAGAAACCCTCGGGATAAGTATTTTGACCTATTTTAAAACAAACAAGAATGACCAATCGGTCATTTCTTATAATGCTTGATGAGGCAATATTTTGAACGACGATTTTCAGCGGATTAAACGTTTACCCCCTTATGTTTTCAACATTGTCAATGAATTGAAAGCAAAAGCGCGAGCCCGAGGTGAAGACATTATTGATTTTGGTATGGGCAATCCTGATCAGCCAACACCGAAACATATCGTCGATAAAATGGTTGAAGCCACACAGCGTAATGATACCCATCGTTATTCCATGTCTCGTGGTGTGCCACGCCTGCGTAAAGCGATATGTGATTGGTATAAACGTAGCTATGATGTGGACTTAGATCCTGAGTCAGAAGCCATTGTTACCATTGGTTCTAAAGAAGGGCTGGCACATTTGGCCTTAGCCACTGTAGGTCCGGGTGATGCGGTTCTAGTGCCTAATCCATCTTATCCGATTCATCCCTATGGGTTTGTTATTGCGGGTGCGGATATCCGTCATGTGCCTATGACACCGGATTTAGATTTCTTTTCCGAATTAGAAAAAGCCATTAAAAACTCCTGGCCGAAGCCAAAAATGCTGGTGTTGAACTTCCCCGGCAATCCCACTACCCAATGTGTGGAACTGGAATTTTTTGAAAAAGTGGTCAAAATTGCCCGTGAGCATAATATTTGGATTGTTCATGATATTGCCTATGCCGAAATCGTTTTTGATGGTTATAAAGCGCCATCAATTCTACAAGTACCCGGTGCAAAAGACATTGCCGTTGAGTTCTACTCATTGTCAAAAACCTATAATATGCCCGGCTGGCGGGTTGGTTTTATGTGTGGCAACCCCACTTTAGTAGCAGCCTTGACCCGTATGAAGTCCTATCTTGATTATGGTATGTTTACGCCCATTCAAGTGGCTGCCATCCATGCTTTAGATGGCCCTCAGGATTGTGTCAAAGATATCTGTAATATGTATCAGGCTCGTCGCGATGTACTCTGCGCCGGTCTGGATTCAATCGGCTGGGTTGTGGAAACACCCAAGGCCACCATGTTTGTCTGGGCGCCCATTCCAGAAGAATACAAGGCAATGGGCTCTTTGGAATTTTCCAAAAAGTTACTCACTGACGCCAAAGTCGCTGTTTCACCGGGCATTGGTTTCGGCGAATACGGTGATGATCATGTGCGTTTTAGCCTGATTGAAAATGAACACCGCACCCGTCAGGCATTGCGATGCTTGAAAGAAATGTTTAAAAAAGACGGTGTGGGCGCGTTTAAAGTCTAAGCTTTTAGATAAATTTTAGTTAATTTAAGCGCAGGCTTTGCTATAATGCCTGCGCAAAAAGAACAAACGATACAAAAAATAATATGGAGAATCTTTTGGAACCAGTTAAGGTAGGCTTATTAGGTTTAGGCACTGTCGGTGGCGGTACAGTCAATGTTTTACGACGTAATGGCGAAGAAATATCTCGTCGTGCCGGACGTGGCATTATTGTAACTCATGCATCCGCTAGAGATATTAACAAGCCTCGTATTTGCCAAACAGACGGCATTAAATTAACTCAGAATCCCCTTGATGTTGTCACTGATCCAGAAGTGTCCATTGTGGTTGAATTAATCGGTGGTGATACTCTGGCACGTGAGTTAGTGTTGACTGCAATTGCCAATGGCAAGCACGTCGTCACTGCCAACAAAGCCCTGATAGCAAAGCATGGTAACGAAATATTCTCTGCTGCTCAAAAGCAGGGTGTGATGGTTGCTTTTGAAGCAGCAGTTGCCGGTGGTATCCCAATTATTAAAGCGATTCGTGAGGGTCTGGCGGGCAATCAAATTGAATGGCTGGCCGGTATCATCAATGGTACGGGCAACTTCATTTTGACCGAAATGCGCGACAAGCAACGTGATTTTGACTCGGTGTTAGCCGAAGCACAGCGTCTGGGTTATGCCGAAGCTGATCCCACTTTTGATGTTGAGGGTATCGATGCGGCGCATAAGCTGACTATTTTGGCCTCTATTGCCTTTGGTATTCCGCTACAATTTGAAAAAACTTATACCGAAGGTATCAGTAAAATTACTGGAGAAGATGTTGATTTTGCCAGTGAACTGGGCTTCACCATTAAACATCTAGGCTTGTCACGTCGTACTGAGAAGGGTGTTGAATTGCGTGTGCATCCAACGCTAATACCCAAGCGTCGTTTAATTGCCAATGTCGATGGTGTCATGAATGCCGTATTGGTTAAAGGTGATGCTGTTGGACCGACACTTTATTATGGTGCTGGTGCAGGTGCAGAACCTACGGCCTCTGCAGTTGTCGGTGATATTGTCGATGTGGTAAGGGTACTAACCTCCGATCCAGAAAATCGTGTGCCGCATCTGGCTTTCCAGCCTGAGTCATTATCCGATTTACCGATCTTAAGTATTGATGAAGTAGAAACTGCTTATTATCTGCGTATTTCAGCTTCGGATAAAGCCGGTGTATTAGCGAATATCACCACTATTCTTGCTGACAACGACATTAGTATTGATTCTATGTTACAAAAAGAACATAAGTCAGATACTGATAAGGCAACGATCATTATCATCACGCATACTACAATAGAAAAGAATATGAATAAGGCTTTAGCCAAAATCAATTCTTTCGATGCAATTGATAGTGAAGTGGTTCGAATTCGTTTAGAACACTTGGATGCCGATTAAACCTCAACGCTCCATCCGCTTTATCATACCGGGTCTCATCGATCCGGTATCTTGCTTAGACCAATTACCTATTAGCGATCTACCAGCACTGCCGGTATTTTCTAAAATGCTCTCCCGTGGTCAAATGCAGATCCCTGATGCCCTCAATAATGATCCCAACAACCTATACCAATGCCTATTCACTAATATAAGTAATAACATAGATAATAGTGCTTCCTCTTCCTCTTCCCCTTTTTTTAGAAGGGGGACTGAGGGGCTTGCAAGCCTAAGCTATTACTTTGATATAAAATCACTAACAGATGCAGAGCGTAAACTTTGCAATGTGAGCCTAGAATCCCTCGCCAATGATGCCCAACAAGGTAAATGGATCATGCGAGCCGACCCCTGTTTTCTGGCCGCTGATAGAGACCAGCTGGTGCTAGCACAATGCGGCTCTTTTGAGCTAAGGCTATCAGATGCACAGGCATTGGCAGATGAAATTAATCAATTTTTTCAGGGCTATAGTGAAGAAAATTTTTGGACATTAAAAGTCACCTCGCCAGAACGCTGGTATATCATTTCAGAGCGACCACTGACAATTCAATCCATACCACCGGAAAATGTCCTTGGCCAAGCCATCAGAGATTATTTGTTTAGTCATAAAAAATTTATCGAGCAGGGTACTAGCAATAAAAAAGATGCTAGCCACTGCCTAACTTTGTTCAATGAATTTCAAATGATCTTACACCAAAGTGAGATAAACAAAAAACGACTTGCAGATAAAAAAATACCGATCAATAGTCTCTGGTTTTGGGGTGGGGGAGAGTTAAATGATTATACGCAAGATAGCGATAGCGACGTATCTCGTGGCACACAGACAGAAGATACCATTGTCTATTCCCAACACGCATTGGTAAAAAGTTGGGCAGAAATTAATAACCAGAAACATCTTGATTTAGCAGATGATTTTTTATTAAACGCCTACCAGCCACATATAGAACAGCTCCAAACAATTTATGTGATCGACGATTTTATGCGCGCAATACGCAATAAAGATATCTTCACCTGGGTTGGATTATTAGAACAATTCGAAAAAAATTACCTTGAACCCTTAAGTAAAGAATTAAAGTCGGGCAATATATCTCAAATTGAGATTATCTCTCCAACAGGTAAACAGTTGGTGATAAATAAACGCTCGCTTAATCGTTGGTGGAAAAAAATATATCCGTATCATGTCTTATTTTGAATACTAGTTGTTATTATTTAATAACTATTTTAAAGAGTAATAAAGAGAAAAACATGAAGAGCATACTATTTATAATCGTATTATTGTACGGCCAGTTTGTATCAGCCGCATTACCACCCAGATATCAAAATGCTAATGATTTAGATGTCATGGTGTCATTTATAAACACTCACCCCGCTGTGGCTTCATCATTAGATTTCATTGATTTTAGAAATAAGACGGTCATTTACAATGTTGACTGTAAGGCGGTTTTTGGGCGTAAGGTGAGTTTTAAGTTGCCTGGCTGGGTTGGCCCTGCCGAACCACTTGAATTTAAGCATTCAAGTTGTGATGTTGACGATTAAAAATCTAAGCAGCAAAATGATCTAATAAGTCGTTCAAATAAGTAAACTGTTTTTCAATGTCACTTTCCATTTTTAATAAACGTAACTTACTATTACCATCTAATTTATACAGCACTGATTTGGTCTGAATGAGATTAATGATCTTCATGGGATCAATATTGGGCTTGTCACTGAAAACAATGCGACCGCCATTGTCACTATAATCAATGCTTAAAATATCCAATGGTGTGGCTTTGAGTTTGAGTGAGGTGACGGCAAATAAATTCTTAATTTGATCCGTGAGTAAACCAAAGCGGTCAATCATTTCTACTTGAATGTCTCTTAGTGCCATGTCATCAGGGGCATTAGATATGCGTTTATACATGACCAGGCGGGTATGAATGTCGGGTAAATAATCATCAGGAATGAGTGCTGGAATGTGCAGGTCAATTTCAGTGCCATGATGGGCTGCGGTTTCTAGTTCGGGATCTTTGCCTTCTTTTAATGATTTAACCGCGCGTTCTAATAAATCAGTATAAAGAGTAAAGCCTATTTCATGAATTTGACCACTTTGATCTTCACCTAATAATTCACCTGAACCACGTATTTCCAAATCATGGTTGGCCAGCGTGAAGCCAGCACCGAGATCTTCAATGGACTCAATGGCTTCAAGACGCTTAATGGCATCTGCGGTCATGAGTTTCTTTTCCGGTACGGTGAGATAGGCATAAGCCTTGTGGTGAGAGCGTCCAACACGACCGCGCAATTGATAAAGTTGTGCCAGACCAAAGCGATCGGCACGTTCAATGACAATGGTATTGGCCGTTGGGATATCAATGCCGGTTTCAATAATGGTAGTACAGACTAAGATATTAAAGCGTTGATGATAAAAGTCACTCATAATGCGTTCGAGGTCTTTTTCACGCATTTGGCCATGCGCCACATCGACTTTTGCATCGGGAATTAACTCGGCAAGTTCACGGGCTTTTTTGTCAATGGTTTTGACATTATTGTGCAGGACAAATATTTGACCACCACGCATAATCTCACGCTGACAGGCCTCTTTAATGGTTTCGTTGCTCCATTGTTGTACAAAGGTCTTAATGGAGAGGCGACGTGCAGGGGGCGTAGCAATAATGGAAAAGTCGCGAATGCCCGCCAGCGACATATTTAAGGTTCTGGGAATCGGTGTGGCCGTCATGGTCAGAATATCGACTTTGCTGCGTAATTTTTTAAAGCGATCTTTTTGGCGTACCCCGAAACGATGTTCTTCGTCGATGATCACCATGCCTAATTGTTTGTATTTGATGCTATCTTGAAGCAATTTATGTGTGCCAATCACAATGTCTACTATGCCATCGGCGACGCCTTTGAGGATAATATCCTGTTCTTTTTTTGTTTGAAAGCGTGATAAGCCTGCCACTTTAATGGGCCATTCGGCAAATCGACTTTGAAAGTTTTCTGCATGTTGCTGACTGAGCAGAGTGGTCGGGACTAGGATTGCTACTTGTTTGCCACCACTGACGGCAAGAAACGCAGCGCGCATAGCCACTTCAGTTTTACCAAAACCCACATCACCACAGATCAGTCTGTCCATTGGTTTTGGACCGCTCATATCGGCAATCACATTCTCAATGGCGGTTTGCTGATCGGGAGTTTCTTCAAAAGGGAACTCACCGGCAAAGGCACGGTATTGTTGTTCTTCATAGCGATAAACAAAACCTTGTTGTGCCTCACGCTGAGCATAAATTTCTAATAATTCAGCAGCGACATCACGAATTTTTTCCCGTGCTTTGCGCTTGGCTTTTTCCCATTGTCCACTACCGAGTTTATGTAGGGGGGCTGTGTCAGGATTTGAGCCGGTATAGCGACTAATCAGATGTAAGGAAGCAACGGGCACATAGAGCTTGTCACCACCAGCATATTCTAAGGCGAGAAACTCAGTAGTTTCATCACCCAGGGTAATGGTTTCTAATCCTAAATAGCGACCCACACCATTATCTTCATGGACAACTGGCGCACCCACTTTAAGCTCTGCCAGCGTATTGATAATGGCATCATTGTCCTGGCTCTTACCTTTGCGGCGTCGACGTTGCATGACCTGTTGGCCATATAATTGCGCTTCACTGATGAGAATAATGTCATCAAGTTGTAAGCCCTCGTCAAGCGGTGCAATACAGATCCCCATCGCTTTGTCGGAGTGCTGAAATTCATGCCAGTTGGCAAAGTTTTTGGGGTATATTTTATAGGGCTTAAATAATTCTAATAGGGTTTCCCGACGACCTGCTGTTTCGGCACAAAACAAAATACGTTGTTGGTTTTCTTTGGCGCTCTGGATATATTGTATGAGTTTGTCCAGTGCGGTTTCTATTTGTGTGGCTGTTTGTGTGGCAATGCCTAAGGGTGGTGGCTTGTCACTGGCAAAATTAAAGACCCCGGCTTTTTGTTGAAACTCAAAACTCTGGCAAATAATACGTGGATAATTTTTTAATTGGGCAAATAATTCATCGGTTTTAAGAAACAATTGCTGTGCTTGGAGAATGGGACGAGTCACATTATGCCGATATTGCTCATAGCGTTGTTCGGTGTCATGAATAAATTGATCGGTGACGCTTTCAAGATCGGTAAAATTAACAATAATGCTTTGTTCAGGTAAAAAATCAAACAGCGTTGTCGTGTGCTCATAAAACAAGGGGAGATAATATTCGATCCCGGCAGGTGAGATGCCCTGACCGATTTCATTGTAAATCACACTATCAGTGAGTTCGCCGCCTAATAGCTTGCGATATTGTTCCCGGAATAATTCAATGCTGGCCTTGTCTAAAGGAAACTCACGGGCGGGCATCATATTGATGGCATCAACCGTATCAATAGAACGCTGGGTTTTGATGTCGAAGGTTTTAATGCTGTCGATTTCATCGTCAAACAAGTCCAGACGATAGGGGAGTGTACTGCCCATGGGAAACAGATCAATAATACTCCCACGTACCGCAAATTCTCCGTGTTCATAGACATTGGCGACACAAAGATAGCCGCGCTTTTCGAGATCACGGCGAAATTGAGCAATATCCAGTGTCATGCCCGTATTGAGTAGCAGGGTATTGTTGTTAATATAATCCAGTGGCATTAAACGGTGCATGAGTGTGTTTAATGGCACGATTAAAATGCCTTGCTTGAGCCTGGGTAAATGGTAGAGCGTTGCTAAACGTTCAGAAATAATATCTTGATGGGGAGAAAACTGATCATAGGCCAGTGTTTCCCAGTCAGGTAGAGTCAGTATTTCTAGGTCAGGTTTATTCTGCTTTGAGCTATCTAAAAAGAAAGATAATTCTTGACGAAGTTTTTGCGCTGAGGGCATATCGGAAGTGATCAGGGCAATGAACTGTCCTGATTGCTGAGCCAATTGACTGATAGCCAGTGTCAGGGCGCTGCCATAGAGCTTGCCCCAATGACTTTTCATGCCGGGCTTATTAACGAATTCGGGGCTGATCGGGGAGTAAAGTTTATCCATATCTCTTGAGGCTTTAATTTTAGAAGAGCAATTATAAAGAATCTTCTGCTACTTTTGTAGGCTTGTTAGGGTGTTTATTTCAGTTAGGCCAATAATTAATGCATTTTAAGGGTTTTTTTAAAAAGAGCGCTTAGGTATAATTAGCCTCCCGAATAAATGAATTAGCTAGGATGTGGGCAATACAGTATGAATTTTATTGAAACACGTGGTAATGATGGTCAATATCCATTGGAAGTGAGCTTTTCTTCAGCGATTTTGTCACCTATTGCTTCGTTTGGCGGTATTTATGTGCCTGAATTCTTGCCTGAGTTAGGGACTGAGTTTTTACAAAAGCATATTAACTCCAGTTATAAGACCCTTGCTAAAGATGTGCTAGCTGCTTTTGAAATTGACATCGATGCCGATGTTATTGATGACGCACTGAGTCTCTATGATGAATTTGACGATGCGACTAATCCTGTGCCACTGGTGCGAGTGAAAGATGATCTCTATGTGAGCGAGCTTTATCATGGCCCGACTCGCGCTTTTAAAGATATGGCATTACAACCCTTCGGTGTTGTGCTGTCGTCTCTGGCGCAAAAACGAAATGAAAATTATCTGATTATGGCAGCAACCAGTGGTGACACTGGTCCAGCCGCCTTGGAAACGTTTAAAAATCGTGCCAATGTACAAGTGGCTTGTTTGTATCCTGATGGTGGCACTTCAGATGTGCAGCGTTTGCAAATGGTGACTGAAGATGCAAAAAATGTAAAGGTAATCGGTATTCATGGAGACTTTGACGATGCGCAAAATGCCTTGAAACGTCTTTTAGGTTCAGCGACATTTAAAGCCCAATTAAAAGCAAAAAACATCCATTTATCAGCAGCAAATTCAGTGAATTTTGGGCGTATTATTTTTCAATTGATTTATCATATTTACAGTTATCTTGAATTAGTGCGTCAGAATGTGATTGTCTCAGGTGATAAGGTTTATCTGGATGTGCCTAGTGGTAATTTTGGTAATGCCCTAGGTGGTTATTATGCGATGAAAATGGGCTTGCCCATCGAGAAAATTCTAATTGCATCAAATAAGAACAATGTTTTGACACAATTGATTAAACAGGGTAAGTATGACCTGCGTGATATGGCTGTCGTATCCACCAGTTCACCGGCTATGGATATTTTAAAGTCATCGAATGTTGAACGAATTTTATATGATATGTTTGGTGCTGAACGTACAAAAGAACTTATGTCGCAATTGGATAATGAAAATCACTATGAGCTGACTGCTACTGAACTCTCACAGTTTCAAAGTATTTTTGCTGCGGATTTCTGTGAAGATGATGAAGGCAAGCAATACATTAAAGATGTTTTTGCTGATGGTTATTTGATGGATCCACATACTGCAACGTGTTTTAAAGCCTATAATACCTGTCGAGATAAATCGTTGACTACAATTGCGTATTCTACCGCAGAGTGGACCAAGTTTTCGCCCACGATTGCCAATGCCTTAACCGGTGAAGAAGGAGCATCTGATATTGATGCCTTACAAGCGATTGCTAAAAAAGCAGGAATTTCTATACCACGGGTTATTAGTGAGCTATTTGATAAAGAAATAGCGCAAAAAACCATTATTGATAAGCAAGATATTGAAAAAGAAATCCTAGCGTTCCTATAAGGCATTTCGCTTTTTTCTTCCTCCCCTTTCTTTAGACAAGCCGATAAATAAAGGTGTTGATAAATGCGATAAATTAAGCTATTATTCTTGTAAAATCAACATTTAAGGGGATATCTAAATGGATAAAATATCTTCTGATATAAAACAACCAAGAATTCCAGTTGAAATTAACGATATTCAGGTTAATTTTTGCAAAAATCCATTGTGCCAAAATTATGGTGTTCCTGCCAGCACAGAAAGCCAAGTTAAACTCCATAAATCACAAAAAGACTGCTACAAATTATCAAGTGGTAGTCGAAAGCCAGTTACTAAACTGATTTGCAAGTCTTGTAATGAGTTATTCCCAGTTAAGAGCAATCAAGGAATTTGGGATGAATTACAGCGAATTGAAGAATATTTAAAAGAAACTCCAGAGGTGTCATGCCCTGATAATTCATGTAAAAATAATCTCATTAGTATTAAGTTAGGAAAAGAATTTTACCAGTCTTTTGGGAAAACAAAATCAGGTTCTAGTCGTTATCGATGCAAGTCTTGTAAGAAAACATTTTCAGTTAAACAATCTACAACTGGTCAAAAACAGCCTCATAAAAACAATCTTATTTTCAAACTTCTAATGAATAAATCCCCTTTAAGGCGAATCTGTGAAGTTGCTGATGTTGGTATGGCGACTGTTTATGCAAAAATTGATTTTCTGCATAAACAGTGCATGACCTTTGTATCAGAAAGAGAACAGAGGTTAATTAAAAGCAATATAAAGCGACTTTATGTTAGCGTGGATAGACAGGAATATATTGTTAATTGGACAAGACGAGAAGATAAACGAAATATTAAACTTTCAGCAATCGGTAGTGCTGACAATGAAACGGGCTACGTATTTCAAATGAATTTAAACTATGATCCTTGTATTAGCCCTATTGAAATAGAAGAAAATGCTTTATCTGTTAATGATTATAATGCCCAATACGCCTATCGAAAACATGCAAGATTCTGGTTGAATGGTGATTATAAAGAGAGTGTGAAAAATTCAAGATCCAAAAAGACAAATGGATCATCTTTAAGTGCCGATATATCAGCAACATACAAGGATGCAATTTCTCGTGATGATATAGAAGAATCAGAAGCTCTCTATCAAGTACAAAAATTGCCTCAAAATGGAATGCAGATCCATTCTGAATATACGATGTATGGACATTTCTTTTTATACATAAATTGTTCAGTGGTGTTGAAAAAATCAGATTCTTTTTAGATCAAGATTCTGGAATGAGAGCAACCTGCTTAACAGCTTTCCATAACGAAATAAAAAATAGAAGCTGTGATGCTTTTTATGTTCGAATAACAAAGGATTTAACTGTTGATGAAAAGCGGAGAACTTTAAATGATTCCAGGAACTATTTTTCAGATCAGCAAAAAAGAACACCCTGATTTATCAAAAAATAAAATAAAATTAAAAATAATAAAAGATCGATTAGAAAACATGCAGGAAATTGGAAACTGGAAAGATAAATGGCTTTTACACCCTTTTCCTAATATGTCTGAACCAGAAAAAGCGATTTGTTATCTTACTGATTATGGTGACTATGATGAAGACCATCAGGCATGGTTATATAACAAAGCCTCCATGCATGGGATTGATAATTTTTTATGCAGGTTAGACGTAGATTATCATTATTAGAGCGAGTTATTTCATCTGCCAGCAGTTCTGGCAGAAGGTGGTATGGGTATTCTGCTTACAACCCAAAGAACATTGTTAAGTTACTCGATATATTCCGAGTTTATTATAATTATTGTATTGCAGGAAAAGACAAAAAACACCCGCTATGCGTTTAGGTCTGGCAAAAGGCATTGTTAGTCCAGAAGACATCATT
This sequence comes from sulfur-oxidizing endosymbiont of Gigantopelta aegis, assembly GCF_016097415.1. NCBI lineage: Bacteria > sulfur-oxidizing endosymbiont of Gigantopelta aegis. The sequence goes on from NZ_JAEHGE010000001.1 coordinate 1,752,894, forward strand.
TATTTTTCACCTAATTAACTATGAGCCATTATGAATAAAACAATTTTCAAACAACTTAAGAAAGACAAAGGTAACTGGCTCAATGAAACAGAAGTACGCCAGGGATGGATAAAGATTATTGGTGATGCTTTAAATATTCCTTTTCAAATGGAGAGGCAAAGAGTTGATGCCAGTTATAACAGAGTTATTATTGAATTTAAGGATAAGGGCTTATTTAATGGCAGTACTTCCAGTTCTGCATTTAAAAATGCGGTGTTTGATCGCTTAAAAAAATATATCCCGACTCGTGCTAAACTCGAATCCCTCGACAATGAGGATTATATTGGAATAGTTACCGATGCAGAGCATATTGCATTTGCACGGTACAGCCGAGGAAAAATAGTTCATGATGCATTATTACCATTAAGTGAATCCAGTGTATCTTTGATAGTTAAGGCTCTGACTGATTGTAAATGGGTTCCTGTTACATCAGAAAATCTAATCACTGATTTTGGTCATAGTTCTGATGCTGGCTGTAATATGTTACAGGCTTTATCTGACGCATTATCAGAGCGACTGGAAAAGAAAAATAATAATAAAATAAAAATGATCTTTGAAGAGTGGAAAGCTCTTTATGGACAAACATCAAATCTTTCCATCAGCCAAGTGAATGGGATTCTTGATAATATTGGATTTCAAGTCAATTTCTCTGAACAAAAAAGTCTGAAGAATTGAAGATCCCTGTTGCACTTTTTGTCATACATACTTACAACTCTCTTTTGATAAAAATTCTTGGTGCAGAAGTTGTTGCCGAACATGCACTAACCACTTATAAAGGATTTATCAGAGAAACAGTCAGCCTTGATGGTCAATTATTAATTGACCGAATGGAATATGAAATTGAACAGGGTAATTTCTTTTCTGGTGCTGGAATAAATGGGTTTGGAGAAGAAGTTATTTTCAGTTGGTATCTTGATGTTGCAAGATTGAAACAACATCAAGCCAAAATAATTGATGGATTAAAAGGTATTTTGCTTTCATTCTCCATGTATAGAGCGGATAAATTAACTTCCGCACGTTCAAAAGATGTTCTTAAGTCGTTTTATCAAGATCTCGTGCCAAATGAGCTACGAAAAGTCTGGGTGAAGTTTATACACCAGAATGGTTGGTTGAAGTCACTCTGGATAGAATCAATGTAAAAAATTTTTTAACTCAACGATTTCTTGATCCAACATGTGGTTCAGCTTCTTTCTTACTGGCTTTAATCAGGAAAATAAAAATACAAGCAACAGATGATGGGTGGGGTGATTTAGAAGTGTTAAAACACATCATAAACAATGTCTGGGGCTTTGATTTAAATCCTTTAGCAGTCCAGACTGCCCGAGTGAATATATTAATCGCTATTTCTGATTTATTAGACAATAATAACAAAGGAACAGATATAGAAATACCGATTCTTTTAGCGGATGCAGTGTATTCCCCAGCTCGAAATCCTAAAAAAGATGAATTGATTGTCTCTTATAAAATTGGTAGTGAAGTAGCCGATCTTGAAATTTTATTGCCTTCAGAATTGGCTTTTGATAGAAGTCGTTTAGATTCCGTATTTTTACTAATGGATAATTTAGTTTCAAAAAGTACTCAGTGGCGTGAGACACAAAAAAAAAATTAATACAAAAAAATTAATTACATCCAATGAAATGAAAGAATGGAGATCACCACTCAAGCATACTTATGAAAAAATTCTGGATTTACATGAAAGAAACTGGAATGGTATCTGGTTTCTATAGTGCGTAATTTCTTCTGGTCTGCTATTGCAGGAAAGTTTGATGTGGTTGTTGGTAATCCACCTTGGGTCAGATGGTCAAAATTACCCGAATTATACCGTGAACGTATAAAGCCAACCTGTGATCATTATGGAATTTTCTCAAAAACAAAATTTCATGGTGGAAATGAACTTGATATATCAGGAATGATCACCTATACCGTTGCAGATAAATGGCTCAAAGATGAAGACGGAATTTTAGCATTTGTTATCACGCAAACTCATTTTCAATCACCATCTTCAGCAGGTTTTCGATCATTTTATATCGGAAATAATCAGATCATTCAACCTGTAGGGATTGATGATCTAAAAGCTTTAAAGCCATTTCCTGATGCAGCCAATAAAACAGCTATTTTTATTGCTAAAAAATGCAAAGGTAACACAATAAAATATCCTATACCCTATGCTATATGGGAAGCGGCTAAAGGAAATAAAAAGCAATCCCTGCTCACCTCACAAAACAAGAAGCTCTTGATTCAGTTGACATTGATAAGTGTGAGGCAACCCCTGTTACGGGAGGTGATTCACCATGGGCTATTACACCGAAAGGTGGTTTTAAAGCATTTAAAAGATCACTGGTGCAAGCACTTGGGTTAACGGCAGAAAAGGAGTAACCACAGAATTAAATGGTATTTATTTTGTAAAAATTATTGATACAAATAAAAATAATAATTTGGTGCAAATTAAAACCTGCCCTGACTTTGGAAGAAATGAAAAGTAAAACCAGCAAGAAAGTTTTGGATAGAACCTGATTTTCTATATCCTTTAGTTAAGGGGGCTGGAGATATACAGGAATGTTATGTCTCAATCAAAAAAGATTTATATGTACTGGTGCCTAATAAGGGGATCACAAAACAGTTATTAGAAGATTGTGAAAATGACATGGAAGACAAACCAAAGTGTGAAGGATTTTTTAGCACCTATCAAGACCAGCTTATTTTAAGATCAACATATAGCAAACGAATGACAGAACACGCACCTTATTTCTGTATTTCAAATGTTGGCAGTTATACTTTCGCACCATTTAAAGTGGTATGGCCTGAACAGCCTGGCAATAAATCATTTAGAGCGGCAGTCATTACAAAAGGTAACGATCCTATCAGTGGTCAAAAAGTTTTTGTTCCCGACCACAAATTGTTTTTTGTTGATTTTTATGATTCAGAGCCAGCCTATTATCTTTGTGGTTTACTAAACAGCTCTACAGTACAAGCTTTTATTGATAGTCATAATATTTCAATTCAAGTGGGTAATGTGTTTAAACACATGAATTTACCAGAATTTGATGCAGATAATAAGAAACATAAAGAGTTATCAGCATTAAGTGAAGTAGCACATAATGAAGATAACAAAATCAAAAGACAAGCATTGTTAAAAACTATTTCTAAACTTGGAAATTCATTACTTTGAGCAAATATGGGTGTTTTTATACAAAAATATCAACACCTTTGTTTATCGGCTTGTTCTTTAGAAGGGGGATTGATGGGGTTGGGCTGTAGGGTGGGCACGCTTTTTGTGCCCACGCTGAAAGTGTACATAATAAGCGCTTGAGTCAGCGTGGGCAGATAAAGCCATGCCCACCCTACGGTTCTTTATATAAAAAACCTATTGACGGATGGGCACTAATTTGGAATTAAAGGAAATTTTACTGGCTGACCTGCCATCGCTTTTGATAAACCATAAATACCCAACATAACAAAAGTACTGTGTACACAGGTTAGATAGGTAATAATAATCGTCCAAGTGATTGCCGCACTCGTGGTACTGAAGAAATAAAATATCACTGCAATTATAACGATAAAAATCCCTGCTAAAATACTGGCGATCAAGGTTTGTCGCAAGTGGATATAGGCAATTGATTGAGGTTGTTTGGCATGTTTTCTAAATAAATAGAATAATGCTAAAAATGGTATAACCGGAATTAGTAATAAATTAGCCAGAAACAAAGCCTCTGCTAAGATAGCGACATTACTAGAGCTGTCGGTGCTCTTTGCTTTAACAGAATCTGTTTTAACGGTATCTGCTTCGGAGGTATTAGTTGTAGGTGCTGTGGTTGTCATTATAAAATATCCAAAACGCTTTCTGGTGGGCGGCCTAAAGCATATTTATTGTCAGCGCTAATAACAATAGGACGCTCGATTAATTTAGGGTGTTTCACCATTGCTGCAATCAGCTGATCATCACTCAAGGAGTCGTCAGCTAGATTGTGTTCCTTGTATTCTGCTTCGCCTTTACGCATCAATTCTCTCGGGCTTTTTCCCAATGCATTTAGGATAGACTTTAATTCACTTTCTGTTGGCGGGGTTTTTAAATATTCGATAATTTCCGGTTTAATTCCTTTATCTTCCAAAATTTGTAATGTCTGACGAGACTTGGAACAACGTGGATTATGGTATATTTTGGTGCTCATTTTTATGCCTAAAGTATGAAATTTAACGGGTATGGAAAACTATATCAAAGAGTTTCTATAAAAGCACCATAAATATCACACATATATAGCAACAAGCTAGCTTTAGCCCTCTCTAAATAAGTGCTTATCCTAATGTTCAAAACAAACATTTCAAGTTAAAATCCTCTATGTGTCAGATGAGAAAAATAATAACAAAAAGAGAATATCGATGAATAGCGTGGAATGCTTAGCCAGAGAAACAAAAAACACCCGTAATAGTCATCAAAAACGTAAAAGTCAGTGGCTGTTATTTCCTGAAGAAAAGCCCGCAGCACGCATTAGACTGTTTTGTTTTCCCTATGCGGGTGGTGGGGCACATATTTATTTTCCCTGGCAAGCGCAATTGCCGGATTGGATAGAAGTCTGTGCTATTCAATTGCCGGGTCGTGGTATGCGTTTTGCTGATAGCCCTTATAGTCATCACCAGCCTATTGTTGAACAAGTATTTGATGTGATTAAGGACTACATGGACAAGCCTTATGCAATTTTTGGTCATAGCATGGGGGCTTTATTAGCTTATGAATTAGCTCAGACAATAGCGCAAAGTGCATTAGCCAATCCCGAACATTTATTTATTTCAGGTCGCCGAGCAATGCATCTTCAATCATCCAGCAAAGCTATTTATGACTTGCCTGATAAAGAATTAATGACAGAATTACGTCAACTCAATGGTACTCCGGCTGAGGTTTTAGCAAATCAGGAATTAATGAATCTACTTTTACCCGTGTTGCGTGCTGATTTTAAGTTGTGTGATACCTATGAATACAATGAGCAATATAAGCCACTCAATATTAATATCACTACCTTTGAAGGTCAGCAAGATCATAAGGCTCAAGGTGAAAGAATGACAGCTTGGAAAGAACTCACTCATGGAAATGTGAGTTCAGTGAAGTTAGCCGGTGATCACTTTTTTATTCATTCCCAGGAAAAGCAATTACTGACATTGCTTAAAGATCAATTACAGACTTTTCTATAACTTTAATACTGCCTATAAAAGTAAACACTCGTTATGATAAAAGTGCCACGCTTTTAACTTGTGCGAATACTTGTTTCCCTGGCTTTAAGTCTAATAGTGCAGCCGATTTTAGTGTGATTCGGGCTAATAGTGGTGTGTCTTTTATTAGCAGGCGTAGCATAATTTGTGATGTGCCTTCGGACTCCATGTTTTCTATTATGGCTGGAAATATATTAAGAATACTGGTATCAGACTGATGTGCCAGTGTTAGACTGACATCCCGTGCCATGACCCGCAGACGGACTTTATGCTTAAGTTGTAAATCTTTTTCTGCAACGCTAAAGCGCCCACCATTAAAATCAAGATGAGTAAGATGATATTTTTTTTCATGCCCGGCAACGCTGGCATGAATTAACGAGGCGGCATTATCACCATGGGCTAAGGGCAAATCTAGGCGTGTGAGCATACTGCTGAGAGAGTCGGATGCCTTGACCTTTCCTGCATCAAGTAAAATAAGGTGATCGGCTAATCGAGCCACTTCATCTGGTGAGTGGCTGACATATAAGAGTGGTATATTGAGTTCATCATGCAAGGATTCGAGATAGGGCATGATTTCTTGTTTACGCTTATGATCCAGTGCCGATAAGGGTTCATCCATTAATAAAATGCTTGGGCTGGCTGCTAAGGCGCGAGCGATTGCTACACGCTGGCGTTCGCCGCCGGATAGTTGCTCGCTATTGCGATCCAATAATGGGCTGATATCTAATAACTCAATGGCTTGCTCTAATGAAACTGTTCGGTTCTCTTGTGCAACGCGTTTAAGACCATACTCAATATTTTGCCGTACATTTAAGTGTGCAAACAGGCTGGCTTCTTGAAAAACATAGCCTAAGGAACGTTGTTCTGGGGGCACAAATAATGAGCCATCTTGCCAGAGCTTTTGACCGATACGACAATAGTCATTATTGCTTTTTTCAAGTCCTGCAATGGCGCGTAGCAGGGTGGTTTTACCACAACCGGAATCACCATAAATGGCGGTCACACCATGATCAGGAATGTTCAGCTCAACATCAAGCTTAAAGTTTTTACGCTGTATATTAAAGCGGGCTTCAATACTCATGAGGGTGAAGCCACTGAAAATCGACGATTTAAAGCATAAACACTGAGTAGCATGATGAAGGATAAGACTAATAAGCCACCGGACAACCAATGTGCCTGTGAATATTCTAAGACTTCGACATGATCATAAATGGCAATGGATAATACCTGTGTTTGCCCCGGTATATTACCACCGATCATTAGCACTACACCGAATTCACCAATGGTATGGGCAAAGCCCAGTACCGCCGCTGTCAGGAAGCCGGGTCTGGCAAGTGGTACGGCAATGGTGAAAAAACGATCCAGTGGTGAGGCGCCAAGTGTTGCAGCAACTTCTAAGGGACGATTGCCAATAGCTTTAAAGGCACCTTGCAAGGGCTGAACAACAAAGGGCATTGAATAAAATACCGAGCCGATTACGAGTCCAGTGAAAGTGAAGGCCAGTGAGTTGCCCCCCAGTGCTTGCATAAGGCCACCAATGGGGCCATTAGGACCCAGTGCCATCAGTAAATAAAATCCCAAAACCGTCGGTGGTAAGACTAATGGCAGAGCGATAATGGCTTCGAGTAAGAATTTATAACGCCATTGTGAACGTGCTAACCACCAAGCCAGTGGCGTGCCAATAAGGAGTAAGATCAGCGTAGTGATCGTCGCTAGTTTAAAGGTGATCAGCAGGGCGCTAAAATCGGCTTCAGTGAGCATGAGCAGGTACTTTTTCTAGTGGCTTATGAGTGGTGTCATTTTCGAGGCTATAGCCAAAGCTACGAATAATTTTTTCTGCTTCAGGACTTTTAACGAATAGATAAAATTGTCTTGCTAAAGGATTATCTTTGAGTAAAACGGCTTGTTGCTTAATTGGTGTGTAATTGTTTTGTGGGACTAGCCAAAGAGAACCGCTGATGCTTCTATCAGGGTGTTTTAATTGCGAATAAGCAATGAGTCCTAATTGGGCGTTGGCAGTTTTTACAAACTGGTAAGTTTGACCAATGTTTTCACCACGGACAATACGTCCCTGCAATTGATTCCAGACACCGAGCTGTATTAATAATTGTTTAGCCGCTTTACCATAGGGTGCGAGTTTGGGATTAGCCATGGCAAGAAAACGAAAGTCCTGACTTTTAAGGATTTCTCCCTGCTGATCAATATAATTTGCTTGTGGACTCCACAATGCTAGCTTTCCAATCGCATAAGTAAAGCGAGAGTTTGCTATGGCCACTTTTTCATCGTCCAAAAGTTTTGCCCGGCGCTCATCGGCTGAGAAAAATAAGTCATAGGGTGCTCCATGCTTGATTTGGGCATAAAGTTTTCCTGTTGATGCGATAACAAGCGTTACTTTAGGTTTTGTTTTAGGCGTGTTTTTTTGAGTAGCGTGTTGTTGTTCAAAGAGTTGAGCAATTCGTTTTAACGGTTCACTGAAATTACTGGCGCTGGCAACGAGAATCTCAGCAGCAAATATTGACTGACTGCTGAGCAATAGTAGGTTATAAAAGAGGCATTTAATGATACGCAATTTCATGGCGCTATAAATTAAGTGGATTATCAGGATCTATATCATCCATAAAGGGTATATGACGATCATTGTGGGTGATTTGATAAATTAAACCCATCCAATTACCAATCACTTCTACCGCAGTATCATGCCAGGTAATATCTATATCAGCACTGATTAGTTTTTCGGGGAATTCCGGTAGCGGTAAATCTTGTTGTTTGGCGAGCATACAACGATAGCGGTACTCATTTAAAATGGCCTTGGCAAAAATACCCAGATAATTTTTTGGAAACGGAGGATATTCTGTTAGCTTATCTAATTCAAATTGACTTACTTCACGTTTGTATTCCTTGAGCAACGAGATGGTATCATATTCAGGATGCCCCTGAAATAGTACATGGCGAAAGCCATCGGGGCTGGTGGCTAGGTGTACGAAGCCAGCATCCGATTCAACGAGAATCTTTAGCTTTTGTTTGTTAAACTGTTCAGGAAATACCGCATTCCAACGCGAGTGAGGGACATCAAAACGAGTATTGATGTCACTGATCAGCGGGTGTTTAGTCTGAGTAATATGATGTGGAAAAACCCCCCATATTTTTTCTGCTTGTGGCTTACGTTTCTGACCATAGTGAAATTCCATAACGGCATGGGTTGCCAGACAGGAACACAAAGTAGAAGTGACATTGTCCCAAGCCCAGTCAATGACTTTAATCAGTGGTTCCCAGAAGGATTGATTGGCTAAATCAGGCCCGTTCACATTGGCACCGGTGATAATTAACGCATCAAGCCCCATTTTTTTGATGTTGTCAAAGCTTTCATAATATTGGCCAATGTAGTCACTGGCTTTTTCTGAGCGGGGAATTTCATCTAAGGTAAAAGGATGTACATAAAATTGTGCAATGGGATTACTTTCACCAATCAGTCGGAAAAACTGTCTTTCCGTGGCGCTGAGTGCCGCATCAGGCATCATATTCAGCAGACCAATATGTAACTCACGAATATCCTGATGCTGTGCTGTCGTGGGAGTAAGAATTTTGATTCCCTCATCACGCAAGCGGTCAAATGAAGGTAATTGATTGTGAGCAACTAATGGCATTGGTTAATCCATGATTCAAATTATTTTTCTGTACGTGCGATGGCACTTTCCAACAAGTGTAGAAAATCCTGCTGATCGCGTACTTGAGCAACTTCTTCTGATGTTACCGTATAACCATGGGGTTTGGCTATGGCTTCATAGCGTGGAATTCTAGAATGAAATAAGCGTGGAAATATCCATCGGGTAAACTCATCAGGTATCATTTGTGCGGCGTATTCCAGATTATTTTCTTTAAGATAAGCGGCTAACGCTTGTTGTAGAAAATCAGGGCGATAATACAGTGGCTTAGGGGCGCTTTGGGCACGCTTAATCAGTTTCTTTTCTTCGTCTTTATGCGTGACCTGAATATACAGAATTAAGGTATGTTCAACCAGAGTATCAATGACACGGGGATCATCTAGTTCACAAAGACTACCACCGACATCATTAACAAAATGTGGATAGCCATAGATATTTTGTGCCTTCTCGATAAAGCTAGGCACATCCAGCATTGCGGCTATTTCGCCTTCACGATAACAGGCCTGACGTTGAATAAAGTCTTCCAGCTCAACACCACCCAATTCAGGATTGCCTAATTTGCCAATATAACTTAACACCGGGCCAAGATCGTGAACTTTAATGTTGTTTTTTATGGATATCCAGTCATTTCGCAGTAATTCCTTTAAAAAGGGTACTTGCATGGCCTGCTGTTTGATCATATCCATGATCGGCTCATCAAGGTAGCGCGTACCGATACGGTAATCACCGGAAAAGTGAAACCATTGGGAATCTCTTAATAGGCTGGACAGATAGGTTTTACCTACGCCTGACATACCTAATAAGGTGACTTTTTTATTTTCCCATCGGCGGAATTCATCAATACTAAATCTCATCAGATACTCCAAATTTAGACGAGTGCATTATCCTTGATTTTGGCGCTCAGTGGAAGGCTTTGGCGCTAAAGGATATGATAAATGTCGGTTAAATCATTGAAAGATGTGTGTTTGTTCGAGAGTGAGTCTGTGAGTGAGAAATAATTAACGAATTTCTTCAATAGAGTATTTTTTTTCAAATACTAAGGGACGAATAATGGCATAGCCCTGATTTTGCCAGTGGGCAAGTTCTGCAATAGCGGAAGGGACAATCTTGACGAAAGCCGGGAAGTCTTTTGCAGTATAACCATAGTCATCTGCAGCATCACCACAGATTCGAAATTCAACACCTAATTGTTCGTAATAACGCATACGCTCCACTGAGGTTTTATATTTTTCATAATTGTGCTTTGCCAGGGTCACAATCTCTGTACCGTGAATCAGTACAATGATATTCATAAATTCAGGTGCCATATCATAAGGCTCAGCACTAAGGGTATTCATATAGGAGCGTAGCCAATAGAGGGCAGAGCCAATTTTGGCCGGTTCATCAAAGAAGAACTCGAACATGACATTTTGCTCTTCGGCATAGGGCGTATCAACATATTGAGCATTTGATTCTAAGATGTCTTGCTCATTGGCCAGCGTTAGTTTTGGGATGGCAAGCAATAAAGTGGTTAGCAACAATATCAAATTTGTTTTGCGATATAAATTCATAATTTTAGTATAGTAGAGAATAAATAAAGTACAGAAAAAATAGTTAGAAAATATAAATAGATGGAAATTAATGTCCAAATCCATTATTGTAAATAATACATTAGAATGCACTTAAATATTAATTTTTAGAAACTACTCTTATGAAACTATTATCATGAAAAAATTATTAGATATCTTTTCCTTTCCCGTATTAATCATTATCAGCTTATTCCTTGGTTCTGCTCCCATTGGTGCACAACCTCATTTGCTGGAAAAAATTAATATGCTTATGGCAGGCCAATTAACTGCCCCCATTGATATTTTTGACTTGTTTATGCACAGTACACCGATTGTTCTGTTAATATTAAAAACCATTTTTTATCTTAAAGATAAAAATAATGCCTGATTTTATATGCTTTCTTGATGCTTAGAACGTCTGAATGTGTTGAAATGAGAAAAGTGATAGATTTTATAGATTTATTGTCTATCATGGTAATAAGTAAGGAAATTTTTATTTAATCACATCCTAAATATACTATTAAAGTAAATACGCATAGAAAATGGTTTACGTAGAAGCAATCACCGATGTCCATGATACGCCTCAAGAGCGTTTCGATGCCTTATTGGAAAAAATCAAAAGCTCTCATGTGCATGTTGATCTGGATGCTTTGTATGAGGCGTTTAAGTTTGCTGATGAAGCGCATGAAGGCCAGGTTAGAGCATCGGGTGAGCCTTACGTTTTTCATGTCATATCAGTTGCCGAAATTCTCCTCACACTTAACTTAGATACGCCTTCTTTGATGACAGGACTGCTTCACGATGTCGTTGAAGATACAGATGTGACCCTGGCACAATTGGAAAAAAAATTCGGTAAAGAAGTCACGACTCTGGTTGATAGCGTCACAAAAATGAAGGTTTTTGCGACACTTAAACCCAATCTTAATGGCACCATAAAAAAAGAAGGCTTGAAAGCCGAGAACCTGCGTAAATTATTATTAGCAATGGCAGAAGATGTGCGCGTGGTTATGATCAAACTAGCTGATCGCTTGCATAATATGCGTACCCTCGATTCATTGTCACCTCGAAAGCAAAAAATTATAGCCAATGAAACCGCTGAGATTTATGCACCGCTCGCTAATCGTTTAGGGATTTGGCAGCTCAAATGGGAGCTTGAAGATTTAGCCTTTCGCTTTTTAGATGAATACAATTATAAAAAAATTGCCCGCTATCTGGCAGAAAGAAAAATTGATCGCGATAAGTATATTGATGATGTAGTGGGAGTTATTCAAGATAACCTCACTGAAAATCATATCGAAGGGGAAGTGACGGGGCGCTCGAAGCATATTTATAGCATTTGGAAAAAAATGCAGCGGAAAAATTTGGGCTTTCATCAGCTCTATGATTTACGTGCCGTTCGAATTCATGTTGATAAACTGAAAGATTGCTATCATGCACTTGGTGTCGTACATACTATTTGGCGACATATTCCCTATGAATTTGATGATTACATTGCCACGCCCAAAGAAAATAATTATCAGTCCATCCATACCGCCATCGTTGGTCCACAGGGCAAAACTCTAGAGATTCAGATCCGTACTTATGATATGCATAAACATGCAGAATACGGTGTGGCAGCGCATTGGCGTTATAAAGAGGGCGGTAAACAAAATGGTCACTATGAGCAAAAAATTGCTTGGTTAAGGCAATTATTAGAATGGAAAGACGAAGAAAAAGATGCTGGCGATTTTATTGATCGCTTTAAGTCAGAAGTCTTCCAAGATCGGGTTTATGTCATGACGCCGGAAGGTGAGATCATCGATATGCCCCAAGGAGCAACGCCTTTAGATTTTGCTTTTTATGTACATACAGAGGTGGGTGCTTGTTGCCGTGGTGCTAAAGTGAATGGCAAAATGGTTCCCCTGACCTATGAATTGAAAAGTGGTGAGCAGGTACATATTCTTACTACTAAAAATGGTTCCCCCAGTCGTGATTGGTTAAATCCTCAGTTAGGCTATTTAAAAACATCCCGGGCAAGAGCAAAAGTCAGGCATTGGTTTAAGCAACAAAATCACGATCAAAATTTATTGGCAGGGCGTGAGGTTTTAGAAAAAGAATTACATCGTCTGGGTATTGCTAATATATCCCATGATAAATTAGCCAAGCATTTCCACTTTGATGAAACGGCTCACTTATTTACAGAAATTGGTCGGGGAGAAATAACCACAGGACAGATTGCAAGTTCCATTCAAGAATTGGGTGGTCATAGTGATCGAAAGGCTCCTATTGATGAGCCAGTACAGCAAACCATTGAACTCTTACCGCAAGGTTCTGGCGATGTGACGATTTATGGCGTCGATAATATTCTCACTCAAATAGCCCAGTGCTGCAAACCCGTTCCCGGCGATGATATCATTGGTTTTGTGACCAAGACACGGGGCATTACGATCCATCGCAGTGATTGCCATAATATGCAGCAGGCGATGGAAGAAAATAGTGATCGCTTAACTGAAGTTGAATGGAATCATGAAGTCAATCAATGTTATACGGTGACGATTGAATTGATTGCTATGGACAGACAGGGTTTGCTCAGAGATATTACTGCTATTTTGGCCAATATTGAAATAAATGTACTGGGAGTGAATACTTCTACCAATAAATCAGATTATTCAGCGCGTATGAGATTGTCTTTAGAAATTGCTGGCATTGCTCAACTGAGCCGGGCTTTGAATCGGATTTCACAATTATCCAATGTAATTGAAGTGTATAGAATTCGTGAATGATGTTTTTATTCAGAAGGTGGTAAGGTCTAGTGAGGCTGGGTCGGAGTCAAATGGCTTAATATTATGATATTTATAATATAATCTAATCTAATCTAATCTAATCTAATCTAATCTAATACCATTTGACTCCGACCTTTCCCAAAACAAGCGCTTATTTTAGACGATTGATACCCAATGCTTTGAGTAGGTATTTTTCGTAAATGGGCTCGCTAGAACCTGATTTCATTTTACGTATAAAATACTTTTCAAAACCAATCTTCGCTAAATGCACCCATTTACCTTTTTTAAACCAGGCAAGATTACGTGGTGGAATTTGTGGAATCGCAACAAATGCTGCGCCCGTATTACCCATATCAGCCAGACAAATCGCATTCCAGGTTGCTTCGTGACTTGGTTCAATATCAGTCAGTTCATCAGCAATATTATGTACAATGGCAGTAACCATAGACTCAATCATATAGCCAGTCTTAGGTGCGCCAGTAGGTACAGGTGTTGCTTCAACAGGTGGGATAGCAATACAGACACCGGCAGAAAAAATATTTGGATATTTAGGACTGCGCTGATGTTTGTCCACAATAACAAAGCCACGAGGATTACATAAGCCTTCAACACCGGCAACTGCATCAACACCTTTAAAAGCAGGTAGCATCATGCCATGTTTAAAAGGCAGTTCATGTTGTTTCTTAATGCTACCATCTTCATTGAGTTCATCAATGAACATTTTACCGGCTTCAATTTTGGTGGTTTTTGCATTACAAATCCACTTGATTGAATGCTGGCGTAATTCTGATTCGAGCATACCTTGTGAATCACCCACACCACCTAAACCTAAATGACCGATATAGGGTTCAGAGGTTACATAGGTCATTGGAACCTGGTCACGGAGTTTACGTTTTTGCAGTTCTCTATTAAGAATGAAAGCGTACTCATAAGCAGGTCCGAAACAACTGGCAAAAGGCATGGCACCGACAATTGCCGGGCCTGGATCAGCTGCTAGTTCTTCAAAGTTTTTAAAGGCAGTTTCTGCATGAGGCAAAGAACAGATAGATTGGCTATGCTCTGATGGACCTGAACCTTCAACCTCTTCAAAGGCTAGACGGGGGCCAGTGGCTATTACTAAATAGTCATAGCTGATTTTATCGTTATTGTTTAAAGTGAGTTCATTTTTTGCGGGATCAATTTTATCGACCCGATGAGCAACAAAGTTAATGCCGCGCTTTTCTAAATAAGGACGAGTTTCAAAGCTGATATCTTTTCTTTCGCGCCAACCGACCGCTACCCATGGATTAGATGGTGTGAAGTCAAAGGTTTCATTTTCACTGACCATGGTAATTAAATGTTCTTTATCCAATGCATCGCGCATTTCATATGCACAAGGCATTCCCCCAGTTCCCGCACCAATAATAACAACGTGTGCCATAGAATATTATCTCCTGATAATTGATCAAATTAAGCTAATTTATTTTCAATGAATAATGAAAAATCCATTTTTAATAGGCATTGTTAACTATTTAAAAAAATTCTGGAGCACTGAGTTATAAGCGCAGTGGCAGAGTGAAACAGCTAAAGAATGTATGTAATTAAAAATAGCATATTAATTTCAAGATGAAAGAAAATATGAAATAATTTTATGAAAGGAATAGTCTAATCAGCGTAATTTATGCAACTTAATACAGGGTGTTTTGAACACGCAATTATAAGTCTGTATAAATAGAAGATGATTTAATAAATTCATTTTTAAATTGTTCAAATTAAATATTATTATTTTAGTATATAATAATTTGAAGGTATAAATGAAGTATTATATAGATGTGTCTGAGTTATTGTTTTTTACAATAATAACTTTTTTTAAATAAAAGTAAAGCAATTTATGACTATCGCATTCGATTATTTAAAAAAATCGTTATAAACCGTTAGCTTTTTATAACTGATGTATGTTTAAAGGTGCATTCCAGGATTGTTGAAAAATGTTTTCAACGCGGTGACGCAATACAAGGTCAACGTTAAGTAAGTCGATGTTATTTTTGACATGTTGTATGAATTGATCACGTTGATTTGCAGAACTATAACAGTCAAATAATTTTAAATGTAAGTCTTTGCTGGTGGGCATTTTTTTTAATTCATTCAGTAGTCGCGTCTCTGCTTCTGAATAATTGCCATAGGCAAGATAGGTATCAATTTCACTGATGATGCTATTCGATGTATTTGACCTAGTCAGACTATTTTCATATTCTTCAATTTCAGCAGTACTGATGTTTAACTCAAAGGTGATATCAGTTTCTTCTTCAGCTTCAACAATAGGGCTAGAGCCTTTAGCAGGAGAAGATTTTGCCTTGCCTGTTGGAGCTGAGTTAGAGCCATTGGCTGGACTAGAGCCAGAGTCTTCATCCGGTGTATTCATTTTCTTTTCAAAATATTCAAAGAAATCCATGTCTTCCTCATCTTTTTCATCACTGATATCAGTGCCTTGTAATGATGATGCGCTAGGGACTGATTGGCTTGCGGCTTTTACCTTGGGTGTGGTCTCTATAAAGGAGGCTTTAACCGGTGCTGATGGCTTGTCGTTGCTTGGATAGGGGGTATATGCGCCTTGCTTTATTTGTTTTCTCTTGTCGTTTTGTACACGAAGAATAAATAGTGTTGCTACCAGGATAAGAATAGTAAATATGGCCAGAGCAAAGGCAATCACCGGATTTGCTAATAGTTCACGGACAAAGGAGCGAGGTTTGTTTGTGCTTACAATAGGCGATTCGACTTCAAGTTCAATGGTATTTGTTTTAGGGATAACTATAGCTTGGTCATTATCAATTTTAGAAATATTGCTACTTTGAGTGCTTGTGCTGTTCTTTTTAGGCGTATCGCCCTCCGTTATTTCAGATATTGCTTCTGAAATCGGTGCTGTTGTCTCTACTTCTTGTTTTAATTGTTCTGTTATGATGGATATTTGGCTGTTCAAATTCCTATTATGAGAATCAAGTGTCTGTAATTGGGAGGTCAGAGCATTGATCTTATCGCTTAGGTTCTCATTCTCACTTTGTAAGGATTTGATTGTTGAAATCGATTTTTTTAGCGCCTGATTAATGATCTTAAGATCAGCCTTACTTGTGATCGGTGTGTTTAACAGCGTTTCAGTGGTTGGAATGATTTTAAGTTGGGAGTGGCCTTCAGGCTCTGTATTACCTGGCTTGTTTTTTGCGATAGCTGATTTTGCACGTGTTTCCAAATCACTCAGAAGCATTGATTTATGCTTATTGTCTACTTGCTTGGTCAGTGTGTTTTGTTTACTCAGTGCATTTTGCTTGTTTTGTGTTGGTTTTTTATTTGTAGCGATATTTTTCTGGGCTTGGTTTGAATAAGTTAGGGAATTATCTGGTAGCTGCAGTACTTGGCCTTGCTTTAATAAATTAATGTTATTATTGATAAAAGCATGGGGGTTTAACTCAAACAAGGCTTGCATGGTCTGATAAGTAGAAGCACTTTTATGAGATTTTACTTTTTTGGCAATTTCCCACAAGGTATCCGCCTGCTTGACTGTATAGGTAGTTTTATTGCTTGTCTCACTGGCAGTGCTATACGAAAATCCTGTTTGCTTGTTTTTGCGTGAGATGCTTGATTTGTTGGAACGGGGAGGCTTGTTATATTTTGCAGTACGGGCTATTTTTTTTGCTGATGTTTTTTGAGTGGGTTTGGCTTTACGAATTTGCTTATGGATAAACTCGGGAGGATCTAATAAGAAGGTATATTCACGATTAAGATGACCTTTAGGCCATTTGAGATCAGCGATAAAAGTAATAAAAGGCTCACGTATGGGTTTTTTTGAGCTTAATTCAATGACAATAGAATCATTGCTCATTTTTACCGCTTTAAAGCGTACTTTTTTGAAAATTTCCGGTCTGGGTAAACCGGCACGTTGATAGGTGCTAAAACTTGCATTCTTAATGACAAAATCATCAACTAAATTACTTTCAGAATCAACTAAGACTATTTGAGCTTTTAATGGCGTGTTTAAGGAAGAAAAAACGGTGATGTCACCTAAGCCAAGGGAAAAACCACTGCTAGGAAACACTAGGCTGGAAATAAAGAAAAATACCGATTTTTTCAACATAATAGAAATAATTAACCCTAAAAAGATGCTCTAATAATAAGAAATGTAAGACTATGTAAACTGAATGCTTTTTTTGGCTATTATACCTAAAAGTATGTCATTATCACAATAAATCAAGTTATTAGGACAAGTTATGCTTTTTCCTGATATAAACTCAGCTAATCAATCATTAAAGTGTTAGATATGAATAAAATAAAAAAACAAACTCGAATTTTCATTAATGGTTTTTTTCGATGAGTTTGTGGCAATATATTGGCTGTGCTGTATTGCTTGTTTTTCCTCTCTTAGTAGGGAATGCTCATGCTAATTCTGGCGCTTTTAGTGAGTCAGTGAAGCCCTTTGTCTGTCAATTATTAACCCCCGCACAAAAATCTACTTTCCAACAACTTGAGGTATACCATCGGCAATTAAATAATGGCTTGCAGGTGTATTTATTGGAAAACCATCAATTACCGGTGTTTTCTTTAAGAATGATTGTTGATGTCGGTGCAGCAGATGAGCAAATAAATGAGGCTGGTTATGCGCATTTGTTTGAACACATGATGTTTAAGGGCTCAAAAAATGTACCGGATGGTGGTCATTTTGATGCGATAAGGCAAATAGGTGGTCGCATTAATGCCAGTACCGATTATGACAAAACCGTGTATTGGACTGAAGCACCGGCGATGTATCTTGAACGGGTTTTATGGTTGGAAGCAGAACGGCTTGCTAATTTAACCATCAATGAAGCTACATTAGCCAATCAGCGTGCAGCGGTACTGGAGGAAAAATTATTACGCATTGATAATGTCCCTTATTTTAAAATTGCCAGTGAGTTTATGGTATCAGCCTGGCAGGGGACTGATTATGATCATCTTATTATTGGCTCAGAGGAAGATATAAGCACTGCAAGGGTGCCTGAAGTGACAGCATTTTTTAAGCAATACTATCAGCCTGATAATATCATTTTAGTCTTAGTCGGTGACTTTGATACGGATGAAGTTATGGGGCAAATTCGTCAGTACTTTAGTGTTTTAGAGAATGATGTTTTAGAGAATGATGTTTTAAAGAATGGATCTTTAGAAAATGATCGTATAAAAAACAATCCAGTATTTGTTACAAAAAAAAAAGGGAAGTCCGAACGCCATTATGATCCATTAGCGCCTTTTCCTCTTTATGCTTTAGGCTGGCATACTCCGGGCAAGCATAATTCAGACTTTTATGCGGTTGAATTATTGGCTGATATTCTTTTAAATCATGATGCTGCTCGTTTAAAACGACTCTTAAAAGATGACCGAGCCTTGGTTTTTGAAACGATAGGCATGCCGCTGACTTTTGAGCAAGCGGGTATCACTGCAATGGGCATGGTGCCACATAGTTATGCCGATTTTTCACAAATACAAATGATAGTGAAAACTGAACTGGAAAAAATTCAACTCAATGGTGTATCGGACGCAGAATTATGTAGTGCAAAAAAACATCGCCAATTAATGATTTTAGAAAAAACAGCCGACAATCGTCAAATAGCGGCTCTTATTGGTGATGGGGTATTGTTTTTTAATGATCCCTTACAGTTTATATCTGCGCTTGATGCATATCAGGGCGTGGAACATGCACAAATAAAGCAAGTGGCAAAGCAATATTTTACCGACGATTGGCTGGCCTTAGAAATAGAGCCGGGTGTTGGTATGCGTCTGGTAAAGTGGTTAATGGAAGTCTTGCCCCAGGGCTGGAGTGAGTCATTGGAGCAGCAATTTCTATGAAAATAGAAAACATTATGATCGCTTTATTCAGTGTATTATTGCTATCCAGTTGCGGTAATTTGAGTATGCAACAAGATATTTCTCAAGTTATACCGGTCAAAGATGTTTATCTAAATCCCGAACCTGAATCTGATTTTTTACCCAAGTCAATCAGACAAAGTGAAAGAAAAAATACTGTCACTGATGCTAGTATCGAAGTGATTAGCGATGGAAAATTTCAGCAAATCATTTTAGATAATGGTTTATTGATAGATTATAGGGTGCGTGATCAGATACCCGGTATTCGTTTAGCAGTTTTAGTCGAAGCAGGAAAATATCACCTAAATCCTAAAGATGAATTACTTTCACCTCTGGTATTGAAGCTATTAAAACAGGGTAGTAAAAAATACCCCTATGAAAAATTTCAGCAATATGCCAGTTTATTAGGTCAGCCTATTCATTATTGGCAAAGTGCACATTACTCAATCATGTCGGTAGATATCTTGCCTCAGGATTTGTCTTTTGCTTTGGATTTAATGTCACAGCAAGTGGGTTTTCTTGTTCCAGATATGATTAGTAACTCTGATGCTGCGCTAGAGCAAACTGCATTAGATCGAATAGTACAGCAGCAATTATTAGAAAAAAAGTTAACGCAATCATCGGGGACTTATCTAGCTCGATTATTATTTTATCAGTTGCATTATTCCCCAAGCCATCTTTATTATCACTCTCAGGCCAATAGCAAGGCGATAAAAGAAGTTAAAATAGCAGAACTCATGGCTTTTTATCAACAAAAATATCAGCCTCAACATAGCCGTATTATTTTGTCGGGAAATATTGATGTACAATCATTAAACAAAGAAGTTAATCGCTACTTTTCCTCTTGGAGTGATAAGTCTGAAGCTTTAAATAGAGATAAAAAATTAAAGATTGAAGCAGAACAGAGTAGCAATACCTTGTTGATAGCTCAGAATCGTTTTGATTATATTGAACGCCAGGGCTCGCAACAAATTGACTTGCTTTACGGACGGGTGACCGTAGCCAGAGATTCGCCGGATTGGCCAGCTTTAAAAATATTGGCTGCTGTTTTAGGGGGAGGGCCAAATTCGAGGTTGTTC
The DNA here is from genome assembly GCF_016097415.1 of sulfur-oxidizing endosymbiont of Gigantopelta aegis. Lineage (NCBI taxonomy): Bacteria > sulfur-oxidizing endosymbiont of Gigantopelta aegis. The sequence continues at coordinate 1,773,050 of NZ_JAEHGE010000001.1, forward strand.
ATTGATCTGCGTGAACGACAAGGACTCATGTATGCCATTAAGGCCAGACAATTAAGTGGGCGCTATAAAAGTCCGTTCTTGATTCAAACATCTATCGCCCATGAAAAATTATTAGATACCATTAATGGTATCAATAATCACCTTGATGAACTTTGTCATAATCCTGTCAGTGAATTCAGTTTAAAAAAGATTAAACAGCAAATGTTGGGGGAGAATATTTTTAAGTTTCAAACCAATAGGCAATTGGTGAACAATAAAATCCTGCAATTTGAAAATGATTTGGTTGATGATTATTCAAAAATTCTGAATAAAAACATTGCCAACATAAGCACACAGCAATTATTTTCGGTGGCAAAGCGATATTTTTGTCAGGAACGCCAATTCATTGCTGTCGGGCAAATTAAACAGTTTGAGAAAAGCATAAAAAAGGCCTTGAATAATTATGCTATTGAACAACACCGGTTGCCATTAGAGTGATTTTTACCTATCCTACACAGTTATTTCACGGGTATATATCTGTGATGCTTAATCTTCTGTCCTGGTTAAAATTTCATGTCAAAAAAAATTCAAGCAATTCCTACTAATTTAATCACCGGCTTTTTAGGCAGTGGGAAAACCACGGCCATTTTAAGTTTATTGCGCTCACGGCCTGAAAATTCCAATTGGGCAGTCTTAGTGAATGAATTTGGTGATGTGGGTATTGATGGTGATATGTTTGCACAGGATGGTCTGGGGGAAGGGGTTTTTATTAAAGAAGTACCCGGTGGCTGTCTCTGCTGTGCTGCGGGTTTACCATTGCAAATTGCCCTGAATTTATTAATAAAACAAGCAAATCCAGAGCGTATACTCATTGAACCCACAGGGGTTGGACACCCTAAAAAAGTCATGGATGTGTTGACGGGCGAGTTTTACAAAAGTGTTTTGGACATACGCGCAACGATATGCCTGGTTGAAGCGCATAAATTAAATGATAGCAAATACCGTAATAATGAGACCTTTATCGATCAAATTAATATGGCTGATGTGATCCTTGCCAGTAAGTCCGATCAGGCAAGCTCGAAAGACTTGGACTTTTTTAAGCAATTTTTTCAGAACTTTGAGCCAGCTAAAGCAAAAGTAGAGACTATTGAATTTGGCCAATTTAATAGTGATTACCTTAATATTGAACGTAAGCTGTTACGTAGCGCCACTTATCCCAATGCACATGCGCCTGTTGCAGAAAAAAATCAGTCTTTAGATACGGATGATTCACACTCTCATGATGTACCCGTGGTTGATGATAATGCTCAAGCGGAATTCAAATGGCAACGCTTTGAAAATAATGGTCAGGGATACTATGGCTGTGGCTGGATTTTTGATCGCTCAATGGTATTTTCCAAGACCAAACTCATTGAATTTGTTAATGATGATGCCTTTAGTCGAGTGAAGGGAATTTTTCATACTGAGGATGGATGGATATTATTAAATCGTTCTGATGAGCAATTAAGCCAGCAGACCTCAACACATCGTGATGATAGTCGGGTGGAGCTAATAGAAGCACAAGCGCATGATTGGAATAAAGTTGAAGCTGCTATTTTAGCCTGTATTCAACCTAAAAAAATCATCTTAGAGTAAAAGTAATTAATCAGTATATTGTAATATTCAACCCTAGGGAATACCCTTATGTTTCTACTTTTGTTTCTATGTTCTCATACACGTTGAAATACCAAGGGGAACGGGGAGTAGAACTTAATCATCTTTTAGTCTTGGTTAAATTACCGCACAATTCAAGACAGGATGTTGCAGAAATTAGATGTGAATAATATTAACCATGATTCAGTATTAAGTTTGCCAAAAAAGCTCATTTTTTAATGGGCTTTTTTATTGGATCTTTGATAAAATTAGCCATTATCATTTTTAGCAATGATACCTTTCGATTTCATAAGTGGGTCCCCGGTGAACAAGCTTCCAGATATTACTGTTAAAGAACTCGTTCTGATTGGCGGTGGCCATAGTCATGTTGGCTTATTGAAAATGTTTGCCATGAATCCATTGCCCGGTCTCAGGCTGACCATGCTATCCAGTGACATTCATACGCCTTATTCAGGTATGTTACCGGGCTATATTGCCGGACAATACTCTTTTGATGATGCTCACCTTGATTTAAGACCCCTCTCTGAGTTTGCACGTTGCCGCTTATACCATACCAGAGTAAGCCATATTGATGCTGATCAACAGCTGATCTATTCTGATAATCGTCCTCCTATCCGTTATGATCTATTGTCGATTAATATTGGTTCAACCCCTGATGCTTTTGATATTCCCGGCGTCAAAGAATTTGCCATTCCGGTTAAACCGGTCGATCAGTTTATCAGCCATTTAGAGACGATTATTCATCGTGCATTAACAGAAGAAATGTTTCAGCGCATTGTTGTTGTGGGTGGTGGTGCGAGTGGTGTTGAATTAATTCTCTCCATCCAACAACGTATTCAAAGTGAATTAAAGCGTCAGGGAAAAGCCCCGAAGACGATGCAATTTATTCTCATTAGTGCGGCAACAACAATATTGCCATCACATAATAATTCTGTAAAAAAACGTGTGTTAAAGCTTTTTCAACAACGTGGCATTGCACTGCATTTGAACTCATACATTGCTTCGATAGCAATTGCATCATCGACAAGTAATATATCATCTGCTAGCAAGGACTCATCAAAATATGTCAGTAAAAAAATAGTCCATTGCAATAATGGTTCTAAATATGAAGCTGATGCCGTTATTTGGTGTACGACTGCCAGCTCGGCAAAATGGCCAAAAGCTTCAGGTTTAGCAGTGGATGAACGGGGCTTTATTAAAGTAAATGATTATCTGCAATCCATCTCCCATGACAATGTTTTTGCCGCCGGGGATATTGCTGCAATGGTTAATTATCCACGTCCCAAGTCAGGGGTTTTTGCCGTTCGCCAGGGGCCTCCATTATTTGAAAATATGCGTCGCTTTATCAGTGGACAGTCACTCAAAGCCTTTAAACCCCAGAAACGTTTTTTAAGCCTGCTTAATTGTGCAGACAAAACAGCAATAGCTTCCAGAAGTATGTTCGCATTTCAAGGGCATTGGGTATGGCAGTACAAGAACTGGATCGATGTACGTTTTATGAAACTGTTCAGTGATTTACCAGCAATGAACGAAACTCATGAACTGGAGATTTCCCAGCACATGGTGGATGAATCCGCCTTAAAACGCTTACAGGAAATACCCATGCGCTGTGGTGGTTGTGGCGCAAAAGTGGGCAGTACAATCTTAACCAGAGTGATCGACCGTTTATTAGAGCGCTATAAATCCAAGCAACAGGAAAGCGTGGTTTTAGGCTTGGAGCAGGCCGATGATGCCGCTGTAATTGCTGTTCCAGAGGGTAAATTACTGGTGCAATCACTGGATTACTTTAAGACCTTTATTAATGATCCTTATTTGTTAGGAAAAATTGCTGCCAATCATGCTTTGGGTGATTTATATGCCATGGGAGCGACACCGCATTCGGCTTTGGCATTGGTTACTTTACCTTATTCCTTGGCTGATATTCTTGAAGATGAATTATTTCAAATTATGTCCGGTGCGCTTGAAGTGATGCAAGAAAATGACATGAGCTTATTAGGTGGCCATACCGGTGAAGGCAGTGAAATGGCCTTTGGTTTAAATGTGAATGGCTTTGTTTCAGCTGACGAGATGATGACAAAGTCAGGCTTACAGTCTGATGAAGTGTTAATTTTAACCAAGCCGCTGGGAACAGGGACATTACTGGCAGCCAATATGCGCTTTAAAGCTAAAGGACGCTGGATCGAAGAAGCGATTGCGCACATGCTGCAATCAAATCGTCAAGCAGCCGATATTTTTAAAGCCTTTGGGGCTCGGGCATGTACCGACATTACCGGCTTTGGTTTGCTTGGGCATTTAGCTGAAATGCTAAAAGCCTCAAAACTTTCAGCGCAAATTGATTTGACTGCCTTACCAATATTAAAGGGTGCACACGACATGATTGCTGAGGGTATTTTTAGTTCCCTTCAGGATGACAACCTCAAGTTAAAAAGACTGGTATCCAACCTTGAACAATTTACCAGTCATAAAAACTATCCCTTATTATTCGATCCTCAAACTGCGGGTGGCCTACTTGCCGGTATTGCAAAAGATAAGGCTGATTTATGTTTAGAACAGTTACAGCAAGCTGGATATTCATCTGCGGTCGTCATAGGTATTACTCATGCTAATAATGACCTTATGTCCAGCACAATTAAACTTTCAGGTTAGAGATGTATGTCAAAAGCAATTGATAGAGATTTAATTCGTTCATTATTTATGAATGATGTACCCTTGATGGATGTGAGAGCACCGATAGAATTTGAGCAAGGGGCATTTCCCATGGCGGTGAACCATCCACTCATGAATGATCAGGAACGTCATGATGTGGGTATCCGTTACAAACAACAGGGGCAGGATGCCGCTATTAAGTTGGGCAATAAATTGGTGAGCGGTGAGTTAAAAGAACAGCGAATTGCACAGTGGCAGGCTTTTGCTAAAGCACATCCCGATGGTTATTTATATTGTTTTCGTGGCGGACTACGTTCACGGACAACACAGCAATGGCTGAAAGAAAGTGGTGTCGATTTACCATTGGTTAATGGTGGCTATAAGGCCATGAGACGCGTACTACTGGATGAGCTTGAACAATCAATTGCGGAGTCACATTTTGTTGTGTTGGGTGGTAGAACTGGTACAGGAAAAACCTGGCTATTAAAAGAACTCAGTGGGGCAATTGATCTGGAAAGTTTTGCTCATCATCGTGGTTCGAGTTTTGGACGTTTTCCTGATGGGCAGCCATCACAAATTAATTTTGAAAACAATTTATCCATAGCTTTAATGAAATATCGTGCTAATGGCATCAAGCAATTTTGGCTTGAAGATGAAGGTAAATTGATCGGCAGTATTTCTTTGCCCCTATCATTACAAAAAAAAATGCAGCTAGCTAATTTAGTGATGCTTGAAGAAGAACTGCCATACCGTATTAATATTACTCTAAAAGATTATGTTATTGACCTAGTGGCTTATTACAAAAATTATTATGCCTATTCTAGCGAAGATGCTTTTCAGGTCTTTGCCGACTATCTTCAGGCCAGTCTTGAACGCATCAAAAAACGCCTGGGCGGTGAACGTTATGTGTTAATTTTAGAGCAAATGAAACTTGCTCTTGAAGAGCAAAAGCTATCTGGTCAGGTAGATTTACATCGCATCTGGATCGAGTCCCTACTCACGCAATATTATGATCCAATGTATGATTATCAAGCTGACAAAAAATCACAGCGAGTCATTTTCCGTGGCTCTTCCCATCAGATCCTCGCCAATCAAAAGAAAAACCTTGATATGGATTAAGGCGTCTTTTTCCATAAATTGTAAAATCCTCTCAAGCTAGAGAATAGTTCCAAAGCGTAATTTTGGAACTTGTATTTAATTTATCTTTGAGGGGTTTCCTTTGTTGACACAGACAATTAGCGCCTTTATGACTAGCCATCATAAGGAGTGTGATGAACAATTTGCACAGGCAGAAGAATCAGTTGCTAATGGTGACTGGACTTTGGGTAGCAAGCAATGGCAAGCGTTTTCTGCTGAATTGGAAAAACATTTCACTCGTGAGGAAACAATACTTTTTCCAGAATTTGAAGAGCAAACCGGCATGACAGGCGGACCTACGCAAATGATGCGTATGGAACATGAACAAATGCGTGCCCTAGTGAATGAAATTAATACAGCCAGTGAAAATAAAGATAAGGATCATTTTTTAGCCTTGACTGAAACGCTGATGATCACCATGCAACAACACAATATGAAAGAAGAACAAATTCTCTATCCTATGACTGATCAATCATTATCGAATGCGGTTGCCATTGTCGATAAGATGAAGCGAAACTAAACTAATCGTATAGTTATTTTTGACTACAAAATTTTGTCGTGAATGAGACAGTGAATGAATTATTTATAGATGTCAGTGACTATGATCCCCCAGAGCCTTTTGAAGCGGTTATCGCACTATTAAGGAAAATGAAGAGGGGGGATTATATTCGTATGCTACATCGAAAAAAACCCTTACCTTTATTTCAGTTATTGCAAGAGCAGGGCTTTGACTATCGTTTAAAAGAAAGTTTAAAAGAAAGTTCAAATAAAACCGTCAATGAAGCCATAGCCCAAAGTGAATCATCAAAATTATGGACTATCATAATCTGGAAAAAAAATGACATTCCAGTGAATGACTATTGTATAAAGCATTTTTAACAAACGATTATAAAATTTCATGAATACTAAAGGGCTTTCCCTTAATACCATTCCTCCCTTGCTTATCCCTTTGCGATTTTTTTTAACTGCGCCTTTATTCGGAATGCTGGCGGCTTTATTTATGCTTTATATCGGGGCTGACCTTTGGCTTTCTCGTTGGTTAATGAATGCCTTAGTATTGACTCATCTTATGACCATAGGCTTTATGCTAATGGTTATGATTGGTGCCTTATATCAGTTTATTCCAGTGATGATTGGACGCTTTATTCCCGGTGGTAGTCAACGGGTAATGATAATACACATACTATTAACTGTTGGCACTTTAGCATTAACCTTGGCGTTTTCGCAGCTGTTTGTAGTACAGCAAGGCCTATATTGGCTGGCTTTTATTGCTCTGGGTATTGCAATTTCTTTGTTCACTTGGTCATTAATTCCGCTCTTCTTAAGTGATATTAATGAGCACTTAATTATTTTTCTGGTGCGTATTTTATTTTTTGTTTTAACCATTACCATCGGCTTAGGTTTGTATCTGCTCTTAGCTTATGCCTATCCTGGTTTGTATCAAGAATGGGAGTTACAATATCGTTTTTATACGAACATCCATGCTCTGTGGGGATTGATAGGCTGGGTAGTCATTTTATTGATGGCGGTGAGTTCTCAAGTGATACCGATGTTTTTTGTTACACCAGAATTTTCGGTTAATTACTTAAAACGCCTATCAGTACTGATTGTTTCTAGTTTGTTATTGATTACTTTATTGTTAGTGACGATGCCGATATTTGGCTTTTCAGACAATATTCATTTAGTTGATTTTTTTCAGATTTTATTAAGTATCGAATTACTATTTTTTATTTCTTATACTTTAAAGCTCTTACAGCAACGTAAACGTAAAATAGCCGATGTCACCATTCATTTTTTCTATCTGGCTTTAATTTCATTATTAGTTGCAATCTGTTTATGGTGGTTATTTCACTTATGGCCTAGCGGAGAATTGCTCAATTACTATCGTCAATATGAATTTAGCCTGGGGATCTTGTTGATTTATGGTTTGGCAAGCTCGGCGATTATCGGTATGTTACAAAAAATTGTGCCCTTTCTTATCTATCTGAACTTGCAAAATTTATCATTCAAACATCCGGAATCGATGTCGGTTAAACCTAATCTGGTACCGAATATGAAAATGATTATCTCTAGTAAACAATCCCGTTGGCAGATGTACTTTCACAGTGCTTCTTTAATGTTGCTTATTATTTCAGTGTATTTTCAAGCAATCGTCATTGTGGCAGGGCTTGCTGTGTTATTAAATTTTGCCTGGCTGAGTTATGCGCTATGGCAGGGATTTTATTTATATAATAAAAGCCAGCAGGCAATTTTGAATTTTCCTCAGTCTGTCCTTGACAGGGGTGTTATTTCTGATAAAAATGAGACTAAGATTAGTACTGTTTAAAAATTAATTTTAAAGGTCATTTAATGAAATCTTTTATTCGCTTTTGTCTACTCATTACGTTTACGCTCATTCTAAATGTTGCACATTCTGAAACCCTAAAAGTTGGCATTTCAACGGCATATCCACCGGTTGCATTTAAACATGAAGGAAAAATTGTTGGTATTGAAGCTGATCTAGCCTCTCATCTAGGTGAAATCACCGGCATGACGATTAAACTGATAGACATTCCCTGGAATGATCTGGAAGCTGCGTTAAATGATGGCAAAATTGATGTGGTCATGTCCGGAGTTTCGGTCACAGATGAACGTAAAAAACGCGTTGATTATGCCGACGCCTATATGACCGTAGGGCAGATGGTACTGATTAAGGCAGATAAAATTATGTCCTTATCATCTAAGATGGCGATGTATTCCGCTGGCAAGCGCTTTGGCGTTGAAGAAAATACGACCGGACAGACATTTGTCAATAGTGAATTTCCAGGTTCAGATATTCAGGTTTTTGCCCAAATTGAAGAGGGCATCAAGGCGCTTAAAGCTGAACAGATTGACTATTTTGTTCATGATGCCCCGACGATTTGGCAATATACCGTCATGCCTCAGACTCAGGATAGAGAGTTATTTGGCTTGTATGAATATCTGACCAAAGAGCCATTGGCCTGGGTGGTAAAAAAAGGCAATACTGAATTGCTGGCTAAACTCAATAAAGCGCTGGCAACTATGAAAGAGCGAGGACTAGTGACTAGAGCTATCAACCGCTGGATTCCATTGAAAATAGAAGTGGGTGAGTAGGAATTTAGGTATTATCCTTGCGTGATTGCCTTTTATGTCGGCGTTCATTGATGTGCCGGACGATGTGTAAGCGCCATAATAAGCGTATGCTTGAATAGGCAATTAGCGCACTCAAAGTACCGGCAATCAAACAGCCGAGTAAAAATGGTTGCCAGATGAGGTCTAATTGTTCGCTGAACCATTTTGCACTTAAGTGATATTCGCTGCTAATGGCTTCCTGACCCATAACAAAGGCACCAATTTTATAAGCACCATAAAATATTGGCGGCATAGTGATAGGATTTGTAAGCCACACGAGTGAAACAGAAATAGGTAAATTCACCCGTACTAGAATGGCAATACCTGCGGCAATGATCATTTGCATGGGCAGAGGAATAAAAGCACAAAACAGCCCGACAGCAAAAGCCCCTGACACCGAGCGACGATTAAAATGCCATAAATTACCATCGTGTAACAATTGACCGAAGATTTTTAAATGCTTATGGTCTTTGATCGTATTATGATCGGGCATGTATTTTTTTATAATTCTTTTGGGCATAGATAGCATCTTGCTTTTATATTGGATAAATTTTATCTAACTTTCGAATGGCTTTTATATCGCCTTTTTGTTACTTAGCCTGATAGTAATTTAGGATCAAATCAATTATGCGCACAAGGATTGTCGCGTTTCTTCTTGGGAATATCAGTTTTCTCTATTGGCCGAACGATGCATCTCTGGCAGATTATTTTCCGGAACGTGGAAGCTTGCTGGAAGTTATTTTTATATTGCTGGCTTCTGCTTTAATTCTGCTTGTTTTATTATACAAATCAAAGCGGATGAATGTTAGTTCATTATCCACTATTTTTAAGATATTTTTAAAAAATAAAATATGGCCGGTTATTATCTGGCTTTTTCAATTCTCAGTGTTTGCCTTAGCCGGTGCTTTATTTACTTCATTTTACATCCAACAGGCTGAATTGGTACTTGATTTAGAGCAATGGGAAGGTAAAACAATGACAGTAAAGGGCTATATTGATTCAATTCCGCATAAAACCTCTCGCAAACAAAGTTTTGAATTCATGCTTACGGCTAAAGAAGGCAAAGATAAGCGCTGGGATGATAGTTTCAGAGGTAGGGTTAAACTCAGTTGGTACCGACATTATGAGCGCTTAGAGAGTGGTCAGCAATGGCAACTGAAAGTCCGTTTAAAAAAGCCAAATGGCTTTTTAAACGGGGGCTTTGACTATGAAAAATATCTTTATCAGCATAGAATTGTGGCCACGGGCTATGTTAGAGAAGGTAAGCCATTAGCGCCTTCTGAGCAGTTACATGCAGGAATAGTCAAGCGATTGGTGTCTAATATCAGACAAGCTGTTGCCGTGAAATTGGATCAAATATTATTTGATTACCCCTATAAAGGCCTGATTAAGGCTTTGACCCTTGGGCTAAAAAAAGACATTAAACCCGAGCAGTGGCAAGTGTTTTTGCGTACTGGAACCAGCCATTTAATTGCTATTTCGGGCTTACACATTGGCCTGATGTCATCGCTGGTGTGGTTTTTGGTTTTTACTCTATGGCGTTCTTGTCAGACATTAAACCAGAAAATACCGGCCTCGATAGTGGCTTCAAGCTTGGCTTTACTGGCAGCGCTACTTTATGCGGCATTGGCTGGTTTTGCGATTCCCACCCAGCGGGCATTGATCATGTTGTCTGTGGTGTTTATGGCCATGATGTTAAAACGTGAGTTTCCTCCCAGTTATATTTTGTTATTGGCGGCTTTGGCGGTGGTTATTTTTGATCCCCTCAGTCCATTATCACCCGGTTTTTGGCTATCTTTTGGTGCGGTGGCTGTTATTTTATTGATTGTCTCTTCTCGATTGTCCATTAAAACAAAAAAAATCGATAAATTAAGGCAATTTGGCTGGCTACAATTTGCCATCTTTATTGGTCTTTTCCCACCCTTACTCATGCTGTTTAATCAATTTTCATTAATATCGCCCTTGGCAAACCTCATTGCTGTCCCCGTCATGAGTTTGTTTATTGTGCCTGTGACACTAATCGCCACTGGGCTTATTTTTGTATTTGAGCCTTTGGCACTGGTTATTTTTTCGGCCTTAGAATGGAGCATGGATGGCCTGTTTGTTTTTCTGAGCTTCTTAAGTCAATGGTCAGAGAGTTTAGTGAATTTATCACAACAGTCGTTGCCTATATTAATGATGGTTTTACTTGGCAGTCTCTGGTTACTTATGCCATCAGGTTGGCATGGACGATGGTTAGGCTTGTTTCTATTGCTCCCCGCCTTATTCATAGAAGCAGAAAAAATCCCTCAAGGCGAGGTGCATTTAACGATGTTGGATGTTGGCCAAGGTTTGGCCATGATAGTGCGTACCCGGCATCATAATTTGATTTATGATACCGGCGACAAATTCAGTGCACGGTTTAATATGGCGGATAGTGTCATTATTCCCTATATGAAATTACAGGGTATTGCCAATATTGATACTCTGATTGTGAGTCATTCTGATCGCGATCATGCAGGATCCTTTGAGGAACTGGTCAAACAAGTCACAATTAAACGCGTGTTATCAGGAGAACAACAATGGCTAAGTGAGAAATTGGCCTCATTTACAGATAAAAATGAAAATAATCCGAAGAAATTAATGTTAGGTATAAGTCAATGTAAATCAGGGGAGCAATGGCAATGGGATGGTGTGTACTTTGAAATTTTATCGCCAGAAAAACCCCTAAGTGACATCAAAGCTAATAACCGTTCCTGTGTTCTTTACATTCGCACGGCCACTAATCAAAGCTTTCTTTTAACCGGTGATATAGAAAAAAAGCTAGAAAAACAATTGCTTAAAAATTATCCGAGCTTGAAAGTTAATGTTTTACAAGTACCTCATCATGGCAGCAAAACATCCTCATCAATGGCTTTTTTAAGGCAATTGGAGCCGGATATTGCTTTGTTTTCGTTTGGTTATCGCAATCGTTTTCGCCATCCTTCTCAGACAGTGCTTAATCGGTATAAGCAATTACAGATTAAATTATATAATACAGGCAACGGGGCTATTGAAATTAGCCGCAATATAACGAATAATTCATTTTCAGTAAAAGAATACCGTGTTGAAAATCAACGTCGTTGGCATAGAGAAATAAAAGCACTTTAGCGTAGCGAACGGTTATATATTAGAGAAGTATATGTCAGCAAAAAAAGATAAGGGAAAAATGTGTTTGAATTAATCGTAGCCGGTGGCTGGATCATGGCCCCAATTATTTTGTGTTCTATTTTAGCTTTCACTATTGTCGTGGAACGCTTTTGGACTTTGCGAGAGAAAAGAATTGCCCCGCCCAATTTGGCCGAGCAAATTATTAAATTGCATAATAAAAATCGTATTACCAGTGAAGCCATTACAAAATTACATAACAATTCACCCTTAGGGCGTATTTTGGCCGCAGGTTTGCGTAATATGAATAGCCAACGTGAATTAATGAAAGAAAGCATTGAAGAAGAAGGGCGTCAGGTGGTACTTGAATTAGAACGGTTCTTGAATACCTTAGGAACAATTGCTTCGATTACACCGCTTTTGGGACTTTTAGGTACTGTAATCGGCATGATCAAAGTTTTTGCCGTCATTACCAGCTTAGGTGTAGGGGATCCTAAAATTTTAGCCGATGGGATTTCAGAAGCCTTATTGACTACGGCAGCTGGTTTATCTGTGGCTATTCCTAGTGTTATGTTTTATCGCTTCTTTCGTGGTAGGGTAGATGAATTATTACTAAAAATGGAAGCTCAAGCGGTTTACTTAGTCGAAGTGATTCATGGTGATCGTTCAGATATGAGTAATTAATATGAATTTTCGTCATCGCAAAGCAGAAGAACTGGATGTCAATATAACGCCTTTGATTGATGTGGTTTTTTTGCTACTAATTTTCTTTATGGTTTCAACCACGTTTGATCGTCAATCAGAACTGAATATTGAGCTACCAGAAGCCAGTGGTGAGATTTCTGAGTCAGATAGGGTTGAAATTGAAATTTTTATCGGCCCGACTGGCAAATTCACCATCAATGGTCATGAGACACTTAATAGTCAAATTGACACACTGCTTAGAGCCTTGCGCGAAGCAGCAGGCAATGATAATGATCCTAGAATCATTATCGCAGCAGATAAAAATACTACCCATCAGGCCGTCATGACAGCGATGGATGCTGCGCGTCAAATGGGCTTTGTACATATTACCTTTGCTGCTGTGAAGCCTGAATAATTTGATTCATCTTCAACTGACGCGCTTTTAATCGATAAGCAATGAAACCAATCACACATTACTGGCAGAGTTTTAACCTGATCAGTGTTTCCTTGGCGCCACTGAGTTTATTGTTCTGTGGCTTGGTTTCTTTACGTTGTTTACTGTATCGTCTGGGTCTATTAAAAACTGTTCAATCGCCTTTGCCGGTCATTGTGGTGGGTAATATCTACATTGGTGGCAATGGCAAAACACCCTTCGTGATCTGGTTAGTTGAACAGCTTCAATTGGCTGGCTATACGCCCGGTGTAGTGAGTCGTGGTTATGGTGCGCTAGAGGAAGATGCTCTTGAAGCTGAGAATCACCCCTGGCCTCGACGCGTTAATCTTCAGCAGGACATCCAATTATTTGGCGATGAACCCTATCTTATTCATCAGACAACACATTGTCCGGTGGTTGTTGACCCTAAGCGCTCTCGCGCAGTAGCTGCGCTGGCTCAAGAGACGGACTGTGATGTTATTATTAGCGATGATGGTTTGCAACACTATGCCATGACTCGTTTGATTGAAATTAATATCACCGATGCTCAACGGCTTTATGGCAACGGCCTATGCCTGCCAGCAGGTCCCTTACGTGAACGAATGAGCCGTCTTAAGTCAGTTGATTATATTGTTTATAACCAATTTCGAAATGCTTCAGCGACGCCTATAAGCGCAGTTAATGATAAAGAATTTATTATGGCGTATGAGTTTTGCGAGCTGAAGACTTTAGCGGGCAACAATGAAAAATCAATGACTCTAGCAGATTTTAAGGGTAAAATTATCCATGCGGTGGCTGGGATTGGTGAGCCAATGAATTTTTTTCAAATGCTGGAAGCGCAAGGACTTAAAGTGATTGCACATGCTTTCGCTGATCATTATTCATATAAAGCTGAAGATTTACTCTTTGATGATACCCATCCAATCATTATGACAGAGAAAGATGCCGTCAAATGCCAGTCTTTTATGGACGATAACTTGTTGCAAGAGTCATTATCTGAAATATGGTATTTACCAATAAAAGTGCAACTTGATCCGCAACTCATTGGTAAAATCACACAGCAACTCAAGCAACTTTAGAATCTTGGGTAGGGTGGGCACGCTTTTTGTGCCCACGCTGAAAAGTGTGAATATAAGGCTTTGAATCTGCGTGGGCAGATAAAGCCATGCCCACCCTACGGGTGAAGGCAAAAAACATTAAACATTAAACATTAAATCAGGGAATTATTGTGGACAAAAAATTACTGGATATTCTAGCTTGCCCAATCTGCAAAGGCGAACTTGATTATGACAAAGAACATAATGAGCTTATTTGCAAAAAGGATAAACTGGCTTTTCCCATCAATGATGATATCCCTGTCATGCTGGAATCAGAAGCACGTTCATTAGTCGCGGAATAAGTCAGTTTTTTTAGAAACGCTACTGAAAAGGTTTAATCAGTTGGCGAATGACATCGTATTCTTTATCTTCTGTATAGGCAAAGCCATTATATTTCTTATCAACCGATTGAATAATGGCCAAGTGTTCAGGATCATTAGGATCAAGCTGTAAAAATGCTTGTTGAATTTTTTTCAATAAGTCGTCATCAATATGCTTGCTAACGCTAATATTGTAAGGTGGTAACTCATCAGAACGGTAAAGAATACGGATACCCTTACCTTGCCACTTATAAGCCATAGTGTCCTTCACTATACCGGCATCAAAATCACCATTAATGACAGCACGCACGATATTGTCATAGTGCCCTAAAAACTCGTAATTACCGAGTTCATTCATGGGAATTCCTGAACCCACAACGACTGCACGTTGTAATAGGGCGGCCTTATCGCCAAATGCAAAATTTTTACCTTTGAGTTGTTCCAAGGTTTTTATCGGACTGTTTTTATTGACCACAATCATTAAACGAAATGAGCCCTTGCCCTTGGTTACCGTTTTTACTACCAAGCGGGTATTACTTTTTTTATGTGCTTTTAGATAGGCGACAGGGGTGAGATAAACCAGATCAACATCACCATTCACGGTATCTGCAATAGCTGTTTTCATATTAGGTGCCAGTTTTAATGACACAGGGATGTTAAGTGTTTGGCTAAGATAGTTAGTTAGTGGTGATAAGCGTTTATGCATCACCGCAGGAATATCCATCGCCACAGAGCCGAATAATAATTCTGCTTGGTGCTGATGTTCTGCCGATGCATTGGTAGGTACAAAAAAAGCAAGTAGGAAGCTATAAATAGCAACTAAGAATATTTTATGTGTCATAGGATGTTTTTTGGCCTCTAATATCATTGTAATGAGTGACTTTATTTCTTCCTGTCTTTTTGCTCGCATATAATGCTAGATCGGAGTATTTATAAAATTCAGTGGTGGTAATTGTTTTTGCAATATCAGGAATAGTGGCCACCCCTAAACTGACGGTGACGTTAATCGGTTTTCCCTGAAATATATGCTTTTGTTTTTCGACACTGCTACGGAGTTTCTCGGCAATTTCCATAGCATTTTGAATGTTGGCTCTTTTACATAAAACAATGAACTCTTCGCCACCGACACGGCATAAAATATCCGTATTGCGTAATTGAGCTTTCATGTTATTAGCTACTTCTTTGAGAATAATGTCGCCCGCATCATGACCATAGCTATCATTGATTTTTTTAAAGAAATCGATGTCAATTAAAATTAAACTATTGTCATCCCCATGACGCAAAGACATTTCAATTTCAGTTTTCATCAAGTCTTCAAAGTGTCTGCGGTTGTAAAGGCCGGTTAATACATCTGTGAATGAAAGACGTTTTAATTCCTCATTGATCTTTTGTAACTCATTAGATTGTTTTTGTAAGTTTTGATTGGTTTTGTGGTAAGCGCTTAACGAACAGCGTTCTTTACCTTTTCCAATTCTGATTTTTTAAAATTCCAGGGAAGCAATGCTTCCAGCTTTTCAACCGTATCCGCATAAGGTAATTGGGTTAATACATAGACCATATACGTATATGGCTCAATATCATTGGCCTTAGCGGTTTCAATAAAACTATAATGAACTGCACTGGCATGTGCACCCTTTGGCGTATCTGAAAATAACCAGGCCTTTCTACCCACGCAGAATGGACGGATAGCATTTTCTGCCAGCACATTACTGATATTCAACCGACCATCTTCACAATAAACAGTCAGCTTAGGCCATTGATTATTAATATAGGTGAGTGCTTTTCCTGTCAAGCTGTCGTTCGGCACTTTGCCCAGGGTGTTATCGACCCATGTTCTTATTTTCTCAAGAAGCGGCAGGCTCTGTTTCTGACGAACCTTAAATTTTTCATTAACACTGGCTTCTTTTATCTCACGCTCAATTAAATACAGCTTATTGATATGGGCCAGTGCCACATCGGCTTTTGTAGGCTTTTGATTGCTCTTTTTCTTTGGTTGTGCCGTCTGAGAATCTTTGAATTTACGGCGAGTGTGATCCCAGCAGCCGACCGATGTGGCATTATTTTGTGCACACACGGCATTGTAACCGGCATAGCCATCGGTTTGCAGATAGCCGCTAAAGCCATCAAGCAGGCGCAGTGGTACTTCCTTCTTACGAGAAGGATCGTATTCAAACAGCACACTGGGTTGTCCAGGTGGCCCGCCACGACTGACCCACATGTATTTGTTCGAATGAGCACTGAGTCCCGGCTCTTTTAATACTTTGAGCACCGTTTCATCCATTTGGATGATGTCACCCGACAGTTGATGTTCTCGCATGAGGTTGATGAGCGGCTGGAACTGATGAGCCAGTTTAATAGCCCAATTGGCCATGGTGGCTCGGGTTATATCGCCGCCATAGCGTGATAATATGCCTTCCATTCGATACAGAGGCAAACCATCGGCATATTTTGAGATAATGATGTGTGCATCAGGTGAATACTGCCCATTGATTTAGGTAATGGATGTTTTGGCATGACCGCAGCTTTCATTGAACGACTGTCTGTGTCATTGGTGCCTGCAAAGACGGCTTTTTCCTGGAAGTATTCCAGTATTTGGACTTTAGCTGGAATGATATCCAGCTCTTCTCTGACTTTAGTGTAAAAACCTCAATGGCACCGGCTTTTTCTTCATCTGTCAGATCGATGAAGACAGGGACTCTTGGAATAGTCTTTGAGAAAGGCTTCCTGCCTGTTTTTTCTTTCTTCTTAGGCGAAGTGGTTTTAGGTTCAGGGAGCCCCTCATCGTCAGCCGCCTGCTCAGCTTCATCAAATAAGCGTTCCTGACCATCACTTTTTTCACTGCTGGGTGCAAAGCGTTTACTACGAGCCAGACGAAGGGCTTCTTCCAGTATTTTTATACGTTGGTTTTTCTGTTCAATGACACTCAACAATTCATTCTTGTCCGCGTGTGAAAAAGCGGAAAATATAGAGTCGTTTTTGTGGATTCAGCCTTGTTTTGCATGGCTTTATTATAACAAAAAATAGACTAAAAGTACTTAAAATACAGACTCATAATGCAATTTCTTATGCGGTTTCATGACACTGATATCATAGCCGTCTAATAGCCAGTTGATTTGTTGTCCGGTGATATTCATCAGGTCATCTTCACCCTTTGGCCATTTGAACTTTTCTTCTGAGAGACTTTTGTAATAGAGTACAAAACCGGTATTATCCCAGAAGAGGCATTTAATTTTATTACGCTGACGATTGGTAAAGGCATACAGATGGCCTGCAAAAGGATTATGACCTAATTCACATTCAACAATGGCACTGAGGCCAATAAAACTTTTACGAAAATCAACAGGCTTCAGATAGAGATACACCTGTGGCAGGCTGAGTGATGGACGTATGGCTGACTTCATTGGAACAGTCCTGCTAATTGTTTTACCAGCTGTACATTATCGGCAGTCACTCCTTCAATGCGTAGCTGATTGGGTAATTCTACAATTAATGCTGAGGTGCGGGCTGAATAGTGTTTCGGGGAGGATAGTTGAATAAAACCATTCCCCTTTGTCATCGCACTGGTTTGCGTTGTTGCACCCAGCAACTTACGCTTGTAATAGCCAAAACGTTTGATGTGATGTGTCAACACTTTTCCGGACAGTTTTCTAAATATTTTTTTGGCTGTTTCAAGTGATTTTTGTCATTTTGTATTTCCTATCATTTTAGTTTCTCATGTTAACTTTAAACAGATGAAGAGAAAGGGCTTTGCCCTCTGGAACGATAGAGCCGTTCCATTCACCCAAGGTATTTTCACAACGGTAATGATCCTGTTACAATATCTTCACGGCACAGGCTGAGGAGCCGATGGCCGTCAACGGTAATGGGCGGCATTTATGTCGCCTTTACCCCTCTTCAATCAATCGATTTAAGCTATTTCCTGCTGTATTTCATAATCGACTGGTGACAAATAATCATTAGCCGAATGAAGTCGCTCCCGATTATAAAATACCTCAATATATTCAAATGTTGCCTGCTTTGCTTCTACTCTGGTTTTGAATCGACAATGGTGCGTCAATTCAGTTTTCAAACTATGAAAGAAGCTCTCTGATACAGCATTGTCCCAGCAATTTCCTTTGCGGCTCATAGACTGAATTATGTTATGATCCGACAATATTTTTCTATGACTATCAGAGGCATATTGGCTACCTCGGTCAGTATGCCAAAGCAATCCATCCATTGGTTTACGCTTCCATATGGCCATCAGTAAAGCATCATTGACTAGCTTGGCTTTCATTCGCTCATCCATCGACCAGCCAACAATTTGCCTAGAGAATAAGTCAATGACAACCGCTAAATATAACCAGCCTTCCTTGGTGGCAATATAGGTAATATCACCCACATAGTAGCGATCAGGTTGAGAGACAGTAAACTCTCTTTCCAGTAAATTTGGAGATATACGCTTATTATGCTTGGAATTAGTCGTCGCTTTAAAGCGTCTCTTCGTTTTACAAAACAAACCGGCTTTTTTCATTAATCGACCAATTCTCCGGCGGCTTATATGAACGCCTTTTTCAGCCAGTTTTCTTTTAAGACGACGGGTTCCATAAGTCTTGCGACTGTCTTCAAACAGTTTTTTTAGCTGCTCAGTAAGCGCTTCATTTTCTTTCTCTCTATCCGTTTTAGGAGAGCTAACCCAATCATAATAGCAACTACGGGAAACATCCATAAAACGGCACAGAATCGTTACCGGGTAATCTTTAGCCTGATCAGTTATCCATGCGTACTTCACAAAGTTTCCCTTGCAAAGTACGCTGTGGCCTTTTTAATAAATCACGCTCCTGAATCACTTTTGCCAATTCTTTTTTCAGACGTTTTACTTCATCATAAATGTGTTCATCACTTCTATTGGCTACCGTCTTCACCGGTTTGGAATATTTACTGATCCAGGTATGTAGAGTATTTACATTAACACCTAGCTCCCTGGCAGTCTGAGAAACGGGTTGATCCGTCTCATTAGCTAATTTGACAGCTGATTCTTTAAATTCTGATGTATAGCTTTTATTCGGTTTTTTTGTTTGATCATTCATTTTAGGTCACACTTTTTATCTTTTAGTTATTTTAAGTTGTGTGTCCGGTTAAGTATAGCCACATTAACCATTGAAGTAAAAGGTTTGAGCAAAGCGCAAAAAGAAGCCAGACAAAAAGCTAAGTTTGGTTACACAGGTGAGCGTTTATCTTTGAATTTCCAAGACATTGAAATACGTGCGGTATTGCAGTTGATTGCTGATTTTACCGGAAAAAATATGGTCACCAGTGATACGGTGAATGGTAGTATTACTTTGCGCTTAAAAAATGTCCCCTGGGATCAAGCCTTGGCTATTATCTTAAAAACCAAAGGCCTTGGTATGCGCGAAGAAGGTAATGTGATGCGCGTAGCACCTATTGAAGAGTTGGCGGCCATTGAAAAACAGGAATTAGAGGCTAAGAAACAAATCGCGGCTTTACTACCCTTAGTAACGGAAACCATTCAATTACGTTTTGTGACAGCGACTGCAGTGGCAAAACTATTGGAAAAAACGCGTAAACAAGCACAAAGAAATAGTCGTCGAAGTGGTCGGGGTAAAGGTGGTCGGGGTTCAAATGCAAATTCAGGGAGTGATATTTCCACAACTGGCGATCCAAATGATCCAGAAGGGGCTTCTTATTACTCTGCGCGTGGAACTATTATGCCAGATGACCGAACTAATAAATTAATTGTTCGTGATACGGCGCGTAATATCGAACAATTAAGAAAATTAATAAAAGATATTGATACGCCAACAAGACAGGTTCTGATTGATGCACGTATTGTTGCCGCAAGAGATGGTTTTCAAAAAGAAATGGGCTTGAGTTGGAACTTTGGTTCAGTAAGCAAAGGTGGTACAAGAAAGGATAGAGGAACTATTGAGAACGGAGGAACGACTCAGACAACGGTTGGTGGTGTAGATTTAGGTGGAGTTACTACTGGTAAGGGAGGATTGTTAGGGGTTACTTTTGCACTATTGAATAGTAGTTACTTAGTTGATTTAGAAATTGAGGCTTCTCAACAAGAAGGTAGCAGTGAAATTATTTCTAGCCCAAGGGTTGTAACCACTAACGGCAAAACTGCTTTGATAAGATCAGGTACTGAAATACCTTATTCAACAGTCAGCCAGAATGGCACACAAACACAATTCAAAGATGCATTTTTGAGCCTTGAAGTAACACCTTTGATTATTCCGGGAAATAAAGTCAACATGGACTTGATAATCACCAAAGATAGCCCGGGAGAGGTTACTCCCAGTGGCGATCTATCTATTGATAGCAGAGAAATAGAAACATCAGTGTTAGTAGATAATGGTAATACGGTAGTACTCGGTGGTATTTTTGAACATGAAAAATTTAGAGGTACTGACTCAGTTCCTATTTTAGGTGATATTCCTGTAATTGGTGCAGCGTTTAGGGTAAATTCAAGAAAAGATACTAAAGCTGAACTGCTCATCTTCATTACACCAAAGATTATGGATGAGACCTTATCATCCAGATAAGTTAATCTCTAATCTTCATAAAAAAGGGCTGTCGGGAAACCGCAGCCCTTTTTTTATATGAGGCTTGATTAAATTATTATGATTTGTCATATTACACATCATTTAGAAATAGCGGTTTGGGGAATAGATCATTAGCAATATTATTTTAATCGGACCAATGGGTGCTGGTAAAACGACCATAGGCAAACAAATAGCACGATCTCTGGGCTTTGATTTTTACGATAGTGATCGTGAAATAGAAGAACGCACTGGGGTGACAATTCCGTTGATTTTTGAACTAGAGGGCGAGTCGGGTTTTCGTCGTCGAGAAAAAGATATTATTGCCGAGTTGACCCAAAAAAAGCATATCGTGCTGGCGACAGGCGGCGGGGCTATTTTAAAAGTAGAAAATCAATTAGCTTTAAAACGTTCCGGTACGATAGTGTATTTATGTGCCGGTATTGAAGACCTATTAGAACGAACGGCTAAAGATAAAAATAGACCCTTATTGCAA
Source organism: sulfur-oxidizing endosymbiont of Gigantopelta aegis (assembly GCF_016097415.1). NCBI lineage: Bacteria > sulfur-oxidizing endosymbiont of Gigantopelta aegis. The sequence continues at coordinate 1,794,298 of NZ_JAEHGE010000001.1, forward strand.
ACGGACGATCCCAGGAAAAAACTTCAGTCTATCCTAACGGAACGTGAACCCATTTACCGCGAATTAGCTGATATAATACTGGAAACAAATAAAATGACGGTGCATACTGCCGTGCAAGAACTAGAGGAGTTAATAAAGGCCGAAGGCTGAATGCGCTCATGATTACTTTAAACGTTGACTTGGGAGACCGTAGTTATCCCATTTTTATTGGTGAGGATTTATTGCAAGATAAGTCTCTGATTAGCCCTTATATTGCGGGCAAGCAAGTGGTGATTGTCACCAATGAAACAATTGCCCCTTTGTATCTGGATAAAGTGCTATCCCTCTGCTCTGATTATCAATGTAAAACGGTTATTTTACCCGATGGGGAAGTGTATAAAACCTATGATGGTATTTTACCTATCATTGACTGTTTGATGGAAAATCAATTTGATCGACGTGTGACTCTGATTGCCTTAGGGGGTGGTGTGATCGGTGATATGACCGGTTATGCAGCGGCTATTTATCGTCGCGGGGTTAATTTTATTCAAATTCCCACCACCTTGCTTGCTCAGGTGGATTCTTCTGTGGGTGGCAAAACAGGAGTGAATCACCCATTGGGTAAAAATATGATCGGTGCTTTTCATCAGCCACAATGTGTACTCGCTGATACCCTTACCCTCAATACCCTAGATGATAGACAATTAAGCGCCGGGATGGCAGAAGTTATTAAATATGCCCTGATTAATAGCGGTGAATTTTTTACCTGGCTGAAAGCTAATATGTCAGCCTTGAATCAGCGTGATCCAGAAGCCTTGGCCTATGCCATTGAATTTTCCTGTCAGGATAAGGCTGATGTCGTGGCTGCTGACGAAAAAGAACAAGGCCAGCGTGCCTTGCTTAATTTGGGGCATACCTTTGGTCATGCCATTGAAACGGGCTTAGGCTATGGCAATTGCCTGCATGGTGAAGCCGTTGCGATTGGTATGGTGATGGCTGCTGATTTATCTATGCGTCATGGCTGGATTGATGAATCGGTGCGACAACAAATAATTAGCCTAATTGAACTGGCAAACTTGCCTACTTGCGTACCGACAGAAATTGCTAATGGCCAGACGATAAAACTTTCAGTCGAAAAATTTACCGAACTAATGGCTGGAGATAAGAAGGTGCTTGATGGTCAATTACACCTCATCTTGTTAAATGCTTTGGGCAGTAGCCTGATTACGTCTGATTTTGATGGTGAAAAACTAAGCCAAACACTGGAAGTTTTTGCCACGGCATAGTATTTCCTAATGTTTTATGAGTAGAAACCGTAGGGTGGGCACGGCTTTTTGTGCCTACGCTGACTCACAACCTTATACTCACACTTTCAGCGTGGGCACAAAAAGCGTGCCCACCCTACGATCTATAATAAAAAAGCAGTTAAATGGGCTTAAAATAGGGAGCAATACGTGCCACAACTGGATAGATTAGGCTTAAGAGAAAATCCTTTCAAAAAAAATACCGATCAACGTTATTTTTATGCCGATAAAAGCCGTGCACAAATACTGGAATCAACTGAGCATTTGATTGAATACTCAAGTAATTTTCAGGTCATTATTGGTGCTCAAGGCGTAGGCAAAAGCCAACTCATGGAAGCTATCGCGAATAAGATTGATAATAATTGGCGTATAGCAAAAGTGAATAATGCTGATCAATACGATACCCTTTCTTTGATTCAAGCCATACTCGATGCCTTTGGTGCTGTTGATAATAATCACTCAGAACTGCTTGAAGTGTTGGAAGCTCAATTAGCTGAAATCAATCAGCTTGGTTTTAAGCCGGTCTTATTACTCGACAGCGCTCAAGCACTTTCTATTGATTCTTTGCGTTTTTTAATTCAATTATCACAGCAAAAACAAGACGATGAGCCCTATATTAATATTGTTTTATTTGCCACTGAAGACGTGACTGATTCGCTACAAAGCTCGGAACTTAGAGATTTTAGAGAAAATATCCATATTGCCACCTTGCTTGCCTTTGATAAAGAAGGGGTGTCAGGTTATTTAAGGCATAAAATGGCTGTAGCAGGCTTTGATCGCGAGTCACCTTTTACGCCCCGTATTATCGATAGTATTTTTAATGACTCACTGGGCTTGCCAGAAAAAATTAATCTTTTTGCAGACAAGTTTTTAACTTCTAGTGGTAAAGCAGAAAATTATATTTTAGATACAGACAGTTCATCAACAGCAGTAGAAACTCAACAAAGCGAAGCTGAAGCACCTTTTGAACTCGATATTGATGAAGCAATGGCAGAGCTTTCTGATGATCTCGGTACAACAGATCTCGGTACAATAGATCTCGGTACTACAGATCTCGGTACAACAGAACTCGATCCTATTGAACTAGAGAATCAGTTTGACTCTGATAATGAGGCAGATTTTAGTCAGCAATTAGATGACTTAGGCTTATCTAATCCCTCCGAAGCAAATAATGATAACTTAATGGACTCATTTGCGGATGATGAATTTCAGGGGCATCGGAGTGATCGGGCTGAAGAACAATTGAGCCGTCTAGCAGAAAAATTTGAAGAAATTGAACAGCTGGATGAACAATCCAATGATAACTTTTTAAATGATCTCGATGATAATAAGCATCAGATTGACAGCCAAAGTATAGAAGAGCCACCCAGCTCAGGCTTGCCTAAATTTATTATCCCCATTGCCGTGATTGGTTTATTAATTGTTGCAGTGCTGGTGATTAATAGTGTCTTTAAAGACACGGGTGAAATGGATTCTTTGGCGGATAAACAAGAGAAAATAGAATTATTACCTTTGGAACTCCCACCTCAACAAGGTGATTTGATTAGCAAAGAAGAAAAAGCCGTAAACGAAATTAAAACTCCCGCCATTCAGCCTGGGCCTATGGTAGCTGAGGTGGACAATAAGCCAGAGCTTGAAAGCAAGTCTGAGCTATTAGTCGTTGAAGCAGCCGTTGAGAAAATACCTACTAGCTCTGATACAGTAGTACCTCCGGCTACAAATGCGGATGAAAAAATGCTAACTACACCTATTACAGCGCCTATTACAGCGCCTGCTGTAGCTGCCAAGGAAGAGCAAGCCACTGCCATCATTACGGCTAAAGTGACACAGGTTGAGCCTGAGCCACTTATTGGCTCAAATAGCCGTCAATACTTGACCATCAAGGGGACTCAGTTTACTCCGGATACGCTATTGGTCGTGACCTGGGGAAGCAATAAAAAAGACTTTTCAGCACAACTAACACCCAAGCAATGGCAATACATTAATCAAACGACCATTAAGTTGCATTTGAGCACGGGAATAGAAGAACAACAATGGCAAGTTAGCGCTCGAAATACCGCCGGGGCTGAGTCGCCGGCGGTGAGTTTTGATGTGGTACGGCCTTATATTTCTAAAAATGCCCTGGAACGCGTTTCACCCAATCCCCTAAAAGGCAGTAATAAGCGCCAGAAAATAGCGATTATGGGACAGGGTTTAACTAAGCAAACCGTGTTTGAAGTTAAGTGGGCTAAGAATAATAAGCAGTTCTCGTCACGTTTAACGCCCAGCCAATTTGAGTTTGTTAATAGCCAGCAAATTAACCTATTCCTCACAACCGGCACAAAAGAGCGTACCTGGTCGGTGTCTTTCGTGGGCAAGGGGACTAAAAATAGCAAAGTTGAGTTTCAGGTGGTTAAAAAACTCCCTGCTAAAGCATTGGCTGCTAAAGCGCTGGCAGTTAAAGATAAGCCAATTGTGAAGGCGAAATTTAAAGACATTAATTGGCTGAAGCAACAAGCGGATGAGCATTACACATTACAACTTTTTGGTTCATACAATAAACAGGCCATTGATGAACTGGTGAGCAAGCATGCACTGCAAGGTGATATGTTGCGTTTTGCCAGTCAGCGTGATGGTAAAACCTGGTACACCCTGACCTATGGCAATTATGCTTCCAAACAGGATGCGACCCAAGCCATTACGGGTCTTGCTCCAGAGTTAGCACAGCCTGCACCCTGGATTAGAAGCATGGCGAGCATCAAAGAGAGTTTACAGCTGAAATCACTATCGGTGAAATCTGTTGCAGCAAAATCTGAGCCTGTTAAATCAACCCCAGTTAAACCTGCTATCGTGAAATCTAAAGCCAAGGATGAAGCCTGGATTTGGACTCAAAACCCGGCGGAATATACCGTGCAATTAATTGCACTGAGTAGCGAGCAGGCTATTAAGGATTATATTCGTAAGACAGGCATTCAATCCGAAGCCGTTTATTTTAAAACTATTCGCAATAAAAAAGCACTTTATGTACTGCTTTATGGCCATTATTTGGATAAGCAATCAGCTGACCAAGCGGCAGGGAAACTGACCACAAAAATTAGCGGCAGTAAGCCCTGGGTACGTAGTTTTTCGACTGTCCATGAGATGATGGACAACAGATGACAGAGGCTTCTTGAAAGGGTATAATGTCCGGCTCTTTCGCCACGTAGATGCGAGCAAGAATGGGTAATGAATAATGACCGGCTTGCTTGAGAATTAATCGGCGTAAGGGTTTACATTCATTATATCCATCAATTGAGGCCTGTAATGCCAGCATTTGAAGCACCAAAATCCATGTTTTCACCACAGTCTTTTGCGGCCAGTGATCCATTGCGAAATGATCATACCCAAAGCATCCAACAGTCACCTAAACCCTATTTGCCTGAAGCCTTGCAAGATACCCTCTATCGACCTGCTTTTGAGAAAGATAATTGTGGTTTTGGTCTTATCGCTCACATGGATGGCGCTAGTAGTCATTGGTTAGTGGAACGAGCAATTGAAGCCCTAGCACGATTGACTCACCGTGGTGCAATTTCAGCCGATGGTAAAACCGGTGATGGCTGTGGCTTATTATTGCAAACACCTGATAGCTTGATGCGTGCCGTGGCACAAGAACAAGACATTAAACTGGCTGAAGACTATGCCGTGGGTGTTGTTTTCCTGAGTCAGGATAATGCAGAAGCAGACAAGGCTAGAAGCCAACTGAACCAAGAAATTCAGGCCGAAGGCCTTGAGGTAGCAGGCTGGCGTGTCGTTCCCGTGGATAAATCAGCCTGTGGTGATGAAGCATTGCTTTCCTTACCACAAATTGAACATATATTTGTTAATCCTGCTGCAGGCATGGATACCGTTACTTTTGATCGCCATCTCTATATCGCTCGCCGCCGTGCTGAAAAAGCATTGCAGGGCAATGATGATGTGTTCTATATCCCTTCAATGAGTTCTCAGGTGATTTCCTACAAAGGCTTAGTGATGCCTGAGTTCTTGCCAGCATTCTATAAAGATTTGAATGACCCGCGCATGGCATCTGGTATGTGTGTTTTCCATCAGCGCTTCTCGACTAACACCTGGCCACAATGGCGCTTGGCTCAGCCATTTCGCTATTTGGCGCACAATGGTGAAATCAATACCATCCAGGGTAATCGCAACTGGTCTGTGGCACGTGGTCATAAGTTTTCCACGCCTTTGATTCCCAATATGGACGATATTCGTCCCTTGGTATCTATGAGCGGTTCAGACTCCAATAGCATGGATAATATGCTCGAAGCCTTATTGGCCGGTGGCATGGATATATTCCGTGCTATGCGTTTGTTGATCCCACCTGCCTGGCAGAATGTCGATACCATGGATGCTGATTTAAAAGCCTTCTATGAATACAATTCCATGCACATGGAAGCCTGGGATGGTCCTGCCGGTGTGGTGATGACGGATGGTCGTTATGCTGCCTGCACATTGGATAGAAATGGTCTGCGTCCGGCGCGTTATGTGATCACTAAAAACACCCAGGGTGATGGTGGCATTGCTGATGCGACTTATTCTGATTGTGTTATAACACTGGCATCTGAAACGGGTGTCTATGTTTATGATGAAGCGGATGTGATCAGCAAGGGGCGCTTAAAGCCGGGACAAATGCTGGCTGCAGATACCCGCACGGGGGAATTATTATTACCAGATGATGTTGATCAGCATCTGAAAACACAGAATCCATATAAAGATTGGCTGAAAAAAGGCATTAAAAACCTTAAATCTGAATTGCTTGAGCCTTCAAATATTGTTGGCTGCATGGTTGACGAGACTTATCGTATCTACGAAAAGCAGTTTCAAATTACCAATGAAGAAAAAGAATATGTCATCAAAGTGCTGGCAGAAAATGCGGCAGAAGCCATTGGCTCCATGGGTGATGATACCCCGATGGCCGTACTTTCCAGTCGTGTCAGACCTTTTTATGATTATTTCCGTCAGCAATTTGCCCAAGTGACCAATCCACCGATTGATCCGATTCGTGAAAGCATCGTTATGTCTCTGGAAACTTGTTTGGGTGCGGAAAAGAATTTATTTGCTGAAACTGCCAGCCATGCTGAGCGTTTGATTATTGATTCCCCGGTTTTATCCTGTGCTAAATATGAAAACCTGTTGAACATTGATGATGATAATTATGCACATGAAATCATTGATCTTAATTTTTCACCTGAGCAAAGCCTCAAAGAAGCATTAAGCAATATCTGTCAACAAACAGAAGTGGCGATAAACAAGGGTAAGGTGGTTATTATCTTAGATGATAGTCATCTCGCCAAAGATAAAATCACTCTGCATGCACTTATGGCAACGGGTGCGGTACATCATCACCTGATTGCTAAAGGTTTACGCTGTGATGCCAATATCGTAGTCAAAACCGGTACGGCGCGTGATCCGCATCATTTTGCCACCCTGATTGGTTATGGTGCATCAGCGGTTTATCCGTATATGGCCTATGAAACGCTGGCGAAATTGATCAGCAGTAATGAAATTACTGATAGCAGTATTGGTAATGTTACCAAGGCCTACCGCAAGGGTATTAACAAAGGCTTGTATAAAGTGATGTCAAAAATGGGCATCTCAACCATTGCCAGTTATCGTGGTTCACAATTATTTGAAGCCATTGGTGTTGATGAAGAAGTCACCGAAATGTGCTTTAAGGGTACAACGAGCCGTATTGCGGGTGCTGGTTTCAGTGATTTTGATTCCGATCAGCGCTTCTTAAATAAAGTTGCCTGGAATCCTCGCAAGAATAATGACCATGGTGGTATCTATCGCTATGTACATGGGGGTGAATACCATGCTTATAATCCCGACGTCGTTATGTATATGCAACAAGCAGTACAGTCCGGTGATTATAGTGCCTATAAAAAATATGCCGATGAAGTGAATAATCGTCCTATTGCTACCCTGCGTGATTTATTAAAATTGCGTGACGACATCGAGCCTATCGATATTGATGATGTCGAGCCAGTGGAAAATATGTTCTCGCGTTTTGATAGTGCTGCCATGTCACTTGGAGCCCTATCGCCTGAAGCCCATGAAACACTTGCCGAAGCGATGAACCGTTTAGGCGCACGCTCTAATTCTGGTGAGGGTGGTGAAGATCCAGCTCGTTTTAATACTTTAAAAGTATCAAAGATCAAGCAAATTGCCTCGGGTCGTTTTGGCGTGACACCACACTATCTAGTCAATGCAGAAGTATTGCAGATCAAAGTCGCACAGGGTGCCAAGCCCGGCGAAGGTGGTCAGTTGCCCGGTCATAAGGTCGATGAAAATATTGCCAAACAGCGTTATTCAGTACCGGGTGTGACCTTAATTTCACCGCCACCTCACCATGATATTTATTCAATTGAAGATTTATCACAATTGATTTATGACCTAAAACAAGTCAACCCAAAGGCTTTAGTATCAGTTAAGTTGGTGTCAGAACCCGGTGTCGGCACGATTGCTGCCGGTGTCGCAAAAGCCTATGCCGACCTAATTACCATTGCCGGTTATGATGGTGGTACTGCGGCCAGCCCTCTGGCCTCGGTCAAATATGCCGGTTCACCCTGGGAATTAGGCCTGAGTGAAACCCAGCAAGCGCTTTGTGCTAATGACTTGCGTGGTAAAATTCGCCTACAAACAGACGGGGGTTTAAAAACCGGTCTGGATATTGTTAAAGCGGCCATTTTAGGCGCTGAAAGTTTTGGCTTTGGTACTGCGCCGATGATTGCTATGGGGTGTAAATACCTGCGTATCTGTCACCTGAATACCTGTGCCATGGGAGTTGCGACTCAGAACAATATACTGCGTAAGAAACACTTTATCGGCAAAGTCGAAATGGTTATGAACTATTTCAAATTTGTCGCGCAGGAAACCCGTGAGTGGATGGCATCATTAGGGGTCAGCAAACTAGAAGACTTAATTGGCCGTACCGACTTACTGGAAATTATTGAAGGTAAAACGGCACGTCAGTCACGTTTAGATTTATCGCCCTTATTAAAAACAGTCGATGATCAAAGCAAGCCAAGATTTTGCATTGAACCCAGTAATAGCCCTTATGATAAGGGTGAAAAAGCCGAACAAATGGTTGCTGCTACCTTGTCTGCGATTGAAAACAAGTCCGGTGGCATATTCGAGTTTGATGTACAGAACATTGACCGCTCTATCGGTGCGCGTTTATCCGGTGAAATCGCCCAGCGTCATGGCAACTTGGGCATGAGTGATGCCCCCATCACCATTAAGATGAAAGGTTCTGCGGGTCAGAGTTTGGGTGTCTGGAATGCTGGTGGCCTGCATCTTGAACTCGAAGGTGATGCCAACGATTATGTCGGCAAGGGCATGGCGGGTGGTCGCATAGTGATCAATCAGGCCTGTGGTACAAGCTTCAAGAGTAATGAAACCACCATCATTGGTAATACCTGTCTCTATGGTGCGACCGGCGGTTCACTATTAGCCGCAGGTCTGGCTGGTGAACGCTTTGGTGTGCGTAATTCTGGTGCCCATGCTGTTGTTGAAGGTATTGGCGATCATGGTTGTGAATACATGACCGGCGGTGTTATTACGGTCTTAGGTGATACCGGACTGAACTTTGGTGCCGGTATGACCGGTGGTTTTGCTTATGTGTTAGATCAGGACAATCAATTTGTTGATCGCTATAACCATGAGCTCATTGATATTAACCGTATCGGTAATGAACAGATGGAAGCACATCGTCATTATCTAAAAGGTAAGATTGCAGAATTTGTCCAGGCGACTGGCAGTGAATGGGGTCAATACATTCTAGATAATTTTGTAGATATGAGTGGCAAGTTCTGGTTGGTGAAGCCAAAAGCAGCATCAATTGATAGCCTATTAGAAACGCTTTCTAACGAAGCAGCTTGAACTTTATAGCAGAGATTGCTGTAGAAAAAATTGCTGTAGAAAAAATAGTTATAGCGTGTAGCATTAGCCACCGAAAAAATAGTTTAAGGTAATATTATGGGTAATATATTCCAGTTTATGCAAGTTGATCGCAACGATCCGAACAAGAAAGACTCGGCCGTGCGTATCAAAGAATATAAAGAAATATACGAAATTTTTGATCAGGATAAAACCTCAGAACAGGCAGACCGCTGTTTGGATTGTGGCAATCCCTATTGTGAATGGAAATGCCCAGTTCACAATTATATCCCTCACTGGCTACGCTTAGCACAGGAAGGTAAGATCATCGAAGCGGCAGAATTGTCACATCGAACCAATTCACTACCAGAAATTTGTGGCCGAGTATGCCCACAAGATCGCCTATGTGAAGGTGCTTGCACTTTGAATAGTGATTTCGGTGCTGTTACCATTGGTTCAGTTGAACGTTATATTACCGATACAGCACTGGCACAAGGCTGGCGTCCAGACTTAAGTGCGGTTAAAGATACTGGTAAAAAAGTGGCTGTTATTGGCGCAGGTCCTGCAGGATTAGCTTGTGCTGATGTGTTGGTACGTAATGGTGTGAAGCCGATTGTTTATGATCTGCACCCAGAAATTGGTGGCTTGCTGATGTTTGGCATCCCTGAATTCAAGTTAGAAAAAGGCGTGGTTAAAACCCGTCGTGAAGTCCTTGAAGGCATGGGTGTTGAATTTGTACTGAACACCAAAGTCGGTGACACAGACTCTGAAGGCAATGTCAGCTTCCAAAGCTTATTGGACAAATATGATGCCGTCTTTATGGGCATGGGCACCTACACCTCGATGACTGCAGGTATAGCGGGTGAAGATTTAGACGGTGTTCATGTTGCATTAGATTTCTTAGTTTCTAATGTTAAAAACTGCTATGACTATGATACTGATTTTATCAGTATGAAAGATAAAAAAGTGGTGGTACTGGGTGGCGGTGATACTGCGATGGACTGTACGCGTACTTCCATCAGACAAGATGCCGATCAAGTTTTTTGTGCCTATCGTCGTGATGAAGTGAATATGCCGGGTTCGAAAAAAGAAGTGTTAAACGCCAAAGAAGAAGGCGTGCAGTTCTTATGGAATCGTCAGCCAGTGGAAATCGTTGGCGAAAATGGCAAGGTGACGGGCATTAAATTGATCACGACTGCATTGGGCGAGCCTGATGAACGTGGTCGCAGTCGTCCTGAGCCTATTCCCGGTTCAGAAGAAATTGTGCCCGCTGATGCCGTTCTGATTGCCTTTGGTTTCAGACCCAGCCCAGAAAAATGGTTTAATGATTTTACGATCACTCAGGATGAACGTGGCCGTGTCATTGCACCGGTGGAGCAAGAATTCAAATATCAAACCCAAAACCCGAAAGTATTTGCCGGTGGCGATATGGTGCGTGGCTCTGACTTAGTGGTCACCGCCATTGACGAAGGTCGTCAGGCTGCCGAAGGTATTCTGGATTTCTTAGACGTCTAACCCAATTTGTAGGCTGGGCTTCTGCCCAGCACAGCTTCTCAGGAAAAGAAATAAATGAGTGAATTAAAGAACGATCGTTTTCTAAAAGCCCTTTTACGTCAACCGGTGGATATGACTCCGGTATGGATGATGCGTCAGGCAGGTCGTTATTTACCTGAATACCGTGCCACACGTGAGCAGGCCGGTAGTTTTATGGACTTGTGCATGAATGCTGATTTGGCCTGTGAAGTCACCCTACAACCCTTAGAACGCTATGCCTTAGATGCCGCTATTTTATTTTCTGATATCCTGACCATTCCTGATGCGATGGGCTTAGAATTACGTTTCGCACAAGGTGAAGGCCCCAAATTTGATAAGCCCATTCGTTCTGCTGCAGATGTCAATGCCTTAGGCATTCCTGATCCCGAAGGTGAATTACAATATGTGATGAACGCTGTACGCACGATTCGTAAAGAACTCGATGGACGTGTGCCTTTGATCGGTTTTTCCGGTAGCCCCTGGACATTAGCCACGTATATGGTGGAAGGGGGTTCAACCAAAGAATTCGGCAAAGTTAAAGGCATGATGTTTGATGAGCCACAAACCATGCATAAATTACTGGATACCCTCGCGCAATCAGTGATCAGTTATCTGAATGCGCAAATTGCTGCCGGTGCTCAGGCGGTAATGGTATTTGATACCTGGGGTGGTGTTTTGACGCCACGTGATTATAAAGAATTTTCCCTACGTTATATGGAGCAAATCGTCGCGGGTGTTACCCGTGAAAATGATGGCCGCACCGTACCTATCGTATTATTTTCTAAAGGTGCCGGTGGTTGGCTAGAAGTCATGGCTGAAACAGGCTGTGATGCTTTGGGTGTTGACTGGACGCTTGATATGGCCGATGCTCGTGCCCGCGTCGGTGACAAGGTTGCCCTACAGGGTAATATGGATCCCAGTATTTTATATGCTAATCCTGAGCGTATTGAGCAAGAAGTGAAAATTATTCTAGAAAGCTATGGTAAAGGTAATGGTCATGTCTTCAACTTAGGACATGGTATTCATCAGCATATTGACCCTGAAAATGTTGGCGTGTTTATTGATGCAGTACATGAGCATAGTACGCAGTATCATAAATAGGGCTAGTTTTTTTGTATAAAAGCCGGAAGCTGGGCAGGTGTGCTAGTACCTTCAGAGGGACGCTTTAAACACATCCATGTGTCGCTTAGACTCGGCGTCCTGCCTCGGCAAACCCTCTGAAGGCACTAGCACCTACCCACCTTCCTAACAGAGTCATGCCTATCTTGGGGAGCGAATTAAAAGCAAAGAGTAACCCACCTGTAGGATGTGGTGAGGCACGAACCGCATCAATGGTAAATAGTCATTTTTGATGCGGTTCGTTCCTCACCACATCCTACAGCTGAAGTGTAAAGCTGACTCATTCTGGCTTTAACTTTTCCCCTCCAAAAAAACCGCATTACAAACGATCACTGAATCACAAAATTAGTAAAATAAAGCCCCTCTATTTGTTTCTTCCCGGTCAATTCTTTAAGCACCGTTTGAACATCAGTCTGTACTTTTTCTTGTAGTGCTTTTTTCTTCTTAGGTGTATTCACGCTCTCCCTAGTCTGCTCTGAAAGCGCCGTAATAATGATGTCTCGCAATGGTGCATTATGCAGTTGAACGGCTTCAATGGCTTCTGGACTGCCTAATACTTGTAAACGTACCTGTAAAAAACGCATTCTACGTTCGCTGGTTTGCAGGTTGACGACAAATGGTGGTGAAAGCTCATAGTATTTCGTGTCATCCACTTCTTCGTCTTCTTCTGCATAAGCAGACGCAGTAAAAACAAAGGCAAGCATTAATAGCAAAATAAACCTTGCTGAGTGCTTAAAGATTGAGGAGCCTGAAGTATATTGATTGAGCATATTATCTTCCAAATAAATAATGTGATTGATGGTGTTTATAGTTTAGTCTAAAAATCTGATTTACACAGTTTTTCTATCATACTAATGGCCTGATTAAGATAAGAAGAACCAAATAAATTAGCATGATTGAGTATGTGGTATAAATTATACAGTGTTTTTCGTTGTTGATAGCCTTCATCTAAGGGCCAGGTTGCTTGATAGGCTTGATAAAAATCAGCGCTGAACCCACCAAACAGTTCTGTCATGGCCATATCGGTTTCTCTGTCACCATAATATAAGGCCGGATCAAAAAGCACCGGTTGATTGGCTGTTTGGAAAGCATAATTGCCTGACCACAAATCACCATGCAACAATGAGGGCACAGGCTGATGATTGTCTAAAATCGTGCTTAATTGTTCTAATAAGATGTCTGCAAGTGGCTGCAAGCGCCTTTTATGTCCCTTATCGTAGAGCATGTTGAATTGTGGTAGTAGTCGTTGCTCACGCCAGAATGTCAGCCAATCAGGATGCTGTGCATTGCTTTGCGGAGTACTGCCAATCACATTATTTTGATACCAGCCATGTTGCTTGGCAGTGATTTGATGCATTTTTGCCAGCGCTATGCCAAAGGCTTGATGATTACCTCGTGCATCCAAAGGTAAATATTCCAGTACCAGATAGCTATTATTATCCGTATGCCCAAAGCAAATGGGTTCAGGCACACGAATGGCCGAATCGGTGTTGGACAGAGCCTGTGATAATTCATTTAAAGCATCAAACTCAACCTGAAACATACTTTCCAGTGCGATTGAATTCAGTTTAACGAAAAATTCCTGACCATCTGTTCCTGTGATCTGATAACATGAGTTGATACTGCCTCCACCGACACTGAGGTGGTTGCTGAGTTGCAGTGAAATATTCAGTGTTTGACTGATGTGCTCAGTGATAGGTTGCCAATGAATCATAAATACGTGTTTTTCAAGCCATAAAAAAGAAAATAATTAACTAAGTTTATAATGCCAGAAGAAAAATTAAAAGCAGCCTTAAGTATTGTGCAAGTAGCTGTACCCACTCCCTTGCGTAGAAAATTTGATTATTTGCTACCGGATGACATTGATTCAGAACAGGTTTTGCCGGGTATGCGTGTGCTGGTTCCCTTTGGTCGTACCAAACAAATTGCTGTGGTACTGGCAATGGCAGCAAAAACAGATATTGAGTTAAAAAAACTCCGGCCTATTGTTAAGGTGCTGGACAAAAAACCTATTTTGCCAACTGATATTATTCAATTATTGAATTGGGTAGCGACTTATTATCATCACCCCATTGGTGAAGTCTTTCAAGCCGCATTGCCCGTGCATTTTCGTAAAAAAGAATCCGCAAGCACTCAGGAGCAGCGATTATGGTTCTTGACGGAGGAGGCGAAAAAAGCTGATTGGGATTGTTTAAAACGTGCTGTGCGTCAGCGCAGTATTTTAGAGCAATTAAAAAAATACCCTGAAGGTTTAACAAAAGAGCAAATTGCCAGTGAACAGGAAGGGCAATGGCAAAGTGCATTAAAAACCTTGCAGAAAAAAAACTGGTTACAAGAGCAAGTCCAGGCGCATATCCCCTATCAATATTGTTTGCCGGATAGTGCGAGTGATACGGCTATTATTAAAAATCCCGGCTTATCACTTAATGAAGAACAACAAAGTGCTGTTGCAAACCTGCTGAGTCGAGATGATTATTTTAGTGCCAGTTTGATTGATGGGATAACTGGCAGTGGTAAAACGGAAGTGTATCTGTCGGTGATCGAGCAGCAATTGAATAATGCCCGTCAGGTATTAGTATTAGTGCCGGAAATTGGTCTGACCCCGCAATTGATTTATCGTTTTGAACACCGTTTTTCGGTGATTATCGCGACCCTGCACTCTGGTTTAAATAATACCCAGCGGATGAAAATATGGCAGCAAGCGGCTAGTGGTGAAATTCGTATTTTAATTGGCACCCGTTCGGCTGTTTTTACCCCCATGCCAGATTTGGGGGTGATCATTATTGATGAAGAACATGACTTGTCATTTAAGCAACAAGATGGCATTCGCTATTCCGCTAAGGACATTGCTCTAGTCAGAGCGAATTATGCTGATATTCCGATTATGTTGGGCTCGGCAACCCCCTCGATGGAATCGCTTTATCTTTGTCAGCAAGAAAAAATGACTCACTTAAAACTGCGTCAAAGAGCAGGTAAGGCACGACCACCGGAAGTGCATTTGATTGATATTCGCGGCCAGTATTTACAACATGGTATGAGTCGGACGCTGATTGATTTAATTAAACAGCATTTAGCCAAAGAAAATCAGGTTTTATTATTCCAAAATCGCCGTGGCTATTCGCCGGTTTTATTATGTAACAAATGCGGTTGGATCAGTCATTGTCACCGCTGCGATGCCAAGCTCACCTATCATCGACAGCGTAATCATTTACGCTGTCACCACTGTCAGATAGAACAACCTTTGCCAGCACAATGTCCCGAATGTGGTCATGGTGACTTATCGCAATTGGGCGTGGGGACTGAACGAGTCGAAAAAGTGGTGCGGGAGATTTTTCCAGAGATCGAAGTGATCCGTATTGATCGGGATACCACCCAGCGCAAAGGTGCCATGCAGAACCTTCTGGAACAGGCACGCGATGGCAAGCAGCAAATTCTAATTGGTACGCAAATGCTAGCCAAGGGACACCACTTTCCCAATGTCACCTTAGTGGCTATTTTAGATATTGATCAGGGGCTTTATTCCGTTGATTTTCGTGCCCCGGAACGCCTGGCACAATTGATCGTACAGGTCTCTGGTCGAGCGGGTAGGGAAGAGAAAAAAGGTCAGGTGGTATTGCAAACGGCTCATCCGGAAGATGAAATGCTCAATACCTTGCTCAGCCAAGGCTATGCCGGTTTTGCTGCTAATGCCTTAGCGGAGCGCAAAGCTATTCTTCTACCGCCTTATGCCTATCAGGCTTTAATTCGAGCAGAAGCGAATCACATAAATAATTATCAGGCTTTTCTTGAGTATTGTTTCCAGACGATGAGCGCGATTAAACAGAACTTATCAAGTAAGAGTGATGTACAGTTTCTTGGTCCTGTTCCAGCACCGATGGAGAAAAAAGCAGGGAAATTCAGGGGACAACTCCTCGTGCAGTCTAGCCAAAGAAAAGAATTACACCGTATTTTACAAGATTTAATTTGGAATGTGGAATTGACTAAAGCCGCACAACGAGTGCGCTGGTCAATTGATATCGATCCTCAGGAATTGTATTAAATTTTGTTCGATGAGCTAATGGGGTAGCATCAGCTTTGCTTATTGAATAACTCGACTTGGTCGAAATGAATGGCTTTTTTATGATCACTAAAAACTCTTGTTTCAGCATTGTATATCAAGTAACAGAATTTTATATTGGCACTTATTTGTTTTAATTTATTTAAATTTTTAAACTGTCGTTCAGAATATGTTGAGCTTGATTTTATTTCAATGGCTGTTATATCGCGACCATTTTGTAGGATTAAATCGACCCCAAAGCCATTGCTGTCTCGATAGAAATATAAATTAGAAATCTTACCCTCATTTAGCCTGCTTTTAAGGTATTCCATCACGATTAAATTTTCAAAAATATTGCCGACTAAGGGGTCTCTCGATATTTGTTCGGGTTTTTCAATGCCCAACAAGAAGGCTAATAAACCCACATCAACAAAGTAGTATTTAGGGGTTTTAACAACACGTTTACCATAATTTTCGAAAAAAGGAGGGAGTTTAAAAATAATGAATGAGGCTTCAAGAATAGAGAGCCAATTTTTTATGGTTTTTGTGTCAACACCCACATCATTGGCTAATGAATTATAATTAAATAACTGACCGACTCTCCCAGCCAATAATTTAATAAATTTTTCAAACAATAGGGTGTTTTTGAGATTGATTAGTTGTCTGACATCACGTTCAACATAGGTTTGGTAATAGTTTGAATAGGCTTGCCCGGGTCTTTGATGATGATCATAGATCCGAGGTAAGAAACCATGAAATACATAATCCTCGAAACGATCAAAGCTTATTTGGGCATGACTTAATTCTGAAATAGTTAAAGGAAATAATTTTAATATCCCTGTGCGTCCTGCCAATGATTGGCTAATCGCTTGGTTTAATTCTAATTGATGTGAACCCGTCAGAACAAATTCACCATTCATTTGATTTTCATCAACTTGTACTTGAATATAGCTTAATAATTGCGGTACTCGCTGAATTTCATCAAGAATAACAAAAGAGCCAAATTGCTTTAAAAATGCTTTAGGATCGGACTCTGCAAATTCTCTGTTTTCCGGCTGTTCAAGATTGCAGTAGGCATAATTTTCTAAAGCATTTTTGGCCAAGGTTGTTTTACCTGCCTGTCGAGGACCTAATATTGTCACAATAGGGTACTCTTTAAGCAATTGGTGTAATTCATATTCTATATTACGTTTAATCATACAATAAGTTTAGTTTATGTAATATAGGAGTTCAAGTCCTGTATTACATAAACACTCTAAAATAAAAGCTTTGTACTTTGAACTTCTCAGGTTAAAATGATAGGTTCACACATTAATTTTGAATGGAATATCGACCTTGAAAGACGCACTGCAACAACTAATTGCTCAGGCAATACAGACCCTTATTGATAATGGCTCCCTAGCCGTTGATATGCCGAGCATTAAAATAGATCGCACGCGCGACAAGACCCATGGTGATTTTGCTGCGAATGTGGCCATGTTGCTGGCCAAGCCAGCACGCAAGAATCCTCGCGAAATTGCTACTCAGATCATCGTAGCCTTGCCTGAGAGTGATTTTGTGGAAAAAGTTGAAATTGCTGGACCGGGCTTTATTAATTTTTATGTCAGCAGTGATTCCATACAAGATGTGGTTAATACCGTCATCGCTCAGGCTGAGCGTTTTGGTTGCTCAGATAAAGGTGCAGGGAAAAAAGTACAAGTGGAATTTGTTTCTGCTAACCCGACGGGGCCTTTGCATGTTGGGCATGGTCGTGGTGCTGCTTATGGTGCAACCCTTGCCAATTTACTCAGGGCTATCGGTTACGAAGTGCATAGTGAATACTATGTTAATGATGCCGGTAGGCAAATGGATATATTGGCCACCTCAGTCTGGCTACGTTATTTGGAAAAAAATAATGTGGCCATTACCTTTCCAGCCAATGGTTATAAGGGTGATTATATTCAGGGTATTGTTGCTGAAATTATCAATGAGCATGGTGATAACTATGTCGCATCGGCTGAAGAGGTCATGTCCGATCTGCCTGATGATGAGCCACAGGGTGGTGATAAAGAGCGACACATTGATGCCCTAATTGAAAAAGCGAAAAGTTTATTGGGTGATAATCGCTATCGCTACGTCTTTGAAATAGCATTGAACTCTATTTTAGATGATATCCGTGATGATTTATCAGAGTTTGGCGTGGACTATCAGGAATGGTTCTCAGAACGTTCCTTAATGGATAAAGGTCTGGTGAATAAGGGCATAGAACGCTTGCGTGAAAGTGAGCATGTCTATGAGAAAAAGGGTGCTTTATGGTTTCGTTCAACAGCCTTTGGTGACGATAAAGACAGGGTAGTACAACGCGATAATGGTCAAACAACTTATTTTGCCTCTGATATTGCTTATCACATGGATAAATTTGATCGAGGTTATGAACAGGTAATCGATGTTTGGGGTTCTGATCATCACGGTTATGTACCTAGGGTCAAAGCCGCGCTTAATGCACTCAATTATGATGAAAATGCGCTTGATGTTTTATTAGTACAGTTTGCTAATCTTTATCGTGGTGGTGAAAAAGTGCAAATGTCCACCCGTAGTGGTTCATTTGTGACTTTACGCGAGTTGCGTGAAGAAGTGGGAGCAGATGCGGCAAGATTTTTTTATGTGATGCGTAAGTGCGAACAGCATTTGGATTTTGATCTGGATTTAGCGAAGTCTAAATCATCTGAAAATCCGGTCTACTATATCCAATATGCTCATGCCCGTATTTGCAGCATCTTTAGACAGATGGAAGAGAAAAGTTTAGCCTATGATCAGTCTATAGGATTAGAAAATTTATCATTGTTGGCAGAAGAGCATGAAAAAGATATTTTGCAACAATTAGCTAAATATCCAGAAGTCGTCAACATAGCTGCCTGTCAACATGAGCCACATTTGATTGCGCATTATTTGCGTGAATTAGCGAATGCCTTGCACACTTATTATAATGCCCATCAATTTATCGTTGATGATGTTAAATTACGTGATGCCCGACTGGTATTAATTGCCGCTACCCATCAGGTAATAAAAAACGGTCTAGCCCTATTAGGTGTTTCTGCGCCGGATGAGATGTAAAATGCCTATTAGAATAACAAATCATTGTCAGGAAAATCAGTAATGCCCGTCAAGAAAAAACGCGCTAGAAAAAAAATGGGTGCGACTCGAAATACTAAGCAAGGCGTATCCAAGTTTTCTATTTTTGTGATTACATTATTGCTGGGGGCCTTTGTTGGTTTTTTAATCTATCTGGATAAAATTCCTACCGATGGTGAGCAACAAGCTACTTCAAATCAACAGTCCTCGGCAAAAGCTACGGATAAACCAGATAATGTGAAGCCAAAACATCTGTTTGATTTTTATACCGTATTGCCGGATCGTGAAGTGGATGTGCTTGACTATGAAACAACACCGGCTAAGGTTTCGAGTGCTGAACGAATAAAAACAGCCCCGACTAAAAAGCCAACTATTAAAAATACCCCTAAGCAAAAAACAGTAGCCAAGAAACAGGAGCCTATTGCCCCTAAAGGGCTTTATCAGCTTCAAGTGGGTGCGTTTAAAGAGCTGAGCAAGGCTGATGCAATGAAGGCACGGTTAGCCTTTCTGGGTGTGGTGTCGAACATTCAGGTGATTCAAAACAATGGTCAGACTCTATATCGGGTAAGAATTGGTCCCAGTACCGATCAGCAAAAGATGCAACAGATTAAGGCGCAGTTAAAAGCGCAAAATATTAATACGTTTGTGCAGAAACTCAGTGGTTAATTTGCTGCGTTTCGTGCCTCAGCGGTATTCTATTTCTAAGTATCACGGGTATACGCAATGAATAGGACTGTGAGCGTGTTATGAGTTGCGCTGCTCTTTGCCCTGTTTGCGGTGCAGCAAATGCTTGTCACTTGGCAAAAGAAGCTAAGGCGGGAAGCCAAAATGTAATTGAAGATTGTTGGTGTTTTAGTCTTGAAAGGCTTAATGCTCAGCAATTGGAAGTTCAACAGCAGCTATTGAGGGAGATAAAAATTCCCCCTAACCGCTGTCTTTGCTCAGCCTGCTGGAATAAGTTTAAGTCAGTGGAGTGAGCCTGATCTCAACACGGCGATTTTGCGAGCGTCCCTGAGCGGTATCATTTGACGCAATCGGCTGGTCTTCACCTAGACCACGGGTCATAATTCTTTGTGCTAACACTTCTCTGGTTTGTAAGTATCGTGATACCGAGCTTGCTCTTTGTTGTGAGAGGGTCATGTTGTACGATGCTTGGCCAACACTATCAGTATGGCCATAAATATCAACATAGGTCTTAGCATACTCGTTAATCACTTTGGCCACTGAGCCGAGTACCGGGTAAAAATCAGCTGAAATAGCACTGGAACCTGTTTTGAAAGTGATATTACCAGGCATGTTTAAAATAATCGAATCGCCAACACGTGTGACGCTTACTCCCGTGGCTTCAAGTTCTCTGCGTAACTTGGCTTCCTGTTGATCCATATAATAACCAATACCCCCACCGGCTAGTGCGCCGACCCCAGCACCAATTAAGGCGGCTTTGCGACTATCACCGGCGATCACACCGAGTATTGCGCCACTGAGAGCGCCAATTCCAGCACCTTTGACGGTGTTATTGGTTTTTTCTTCTCGGGTATAGGGATCAATACTGGTACATGCGCCCAAGAATAAACTGGAAAGTAAAATGCTTGTGCCTAGAAATTGTGCTTTGTTTAATGTTTTCATTTTTTATCTGTCTTGTTTAGGAATCTTGTTTTGGGGTACACCAATAACTGATGTCTTTTTCTGCTTGTAACATGGTTGCCTTACTTTCTTCTTCTGTTAGACGGACTTTTTGTTTTAGCTGATCATCATAACGGTAGAGAAAGGGGGCTTTTTTATATTTTTGCAGGGTGTTTTTTGAGTCCTGGCAAATTTTAGCGCGTTCAGCAGCTTGTTTGCTTTTGCCATCTGTTTTATTAGACTTTCTTTGATCATGAAATATCTGACTGCCCAGATGCATTTTCTTGGCAGTGTCATCGCCAGGTCTGGCAGCATAATGAACGCGACCATCTTGATCGGTCCACTTATATATTTCAGTACTATTAGTGGCTTTTGATTCAGCTAAAACTACACTGGCAAAAGTGCCGCTGAAAAAAATTATCAGAGCGAGACTGATTATTTGACCGGTACGAGATTTCATTGTGACTCCTTAAACCTTAGAAGAAAAAGCGGTGATAATTTATTACTTACTTATTCTGTTATCACTATCACTATTAGTTGTAGTTGGATTATAGCTGTTTTTTTCTAAGTGTGATGCTGAAAACCATATAATTTATAATTTTAATTGTTTTGTTTGATGTTTTTTGTGTTCTGAGTCTCTTTCCTGAGTAAAAAATTGAGCAAAAAAAAGCACCCGTTAGGGTGCTTTTTTTACAGCAGTTGTTATTGCTAACAACTTAAGACTGTCATACTACTTGTTGGTGAATTCTGGGTAAGCTTCCATACCACACTCAGAAAGGTCAACACCTTGGTATTCTTCTTCTTCACTAACACGAATGCCGAAGATCATTTTGATAACAAACCAAGTCGCAAAACTGGTTATGAATACCCAACCAAAGATAGTAGCAGCACCAATTAACTGACCTGAGAAGCTAGAGCTACCATTGGTTAAAGGGACTAACATCAGACCTAAGAAACCAACCACACCGTGGACAGAGATAGCACCAACAGGATCATCAATTTTAATTTTGTCAAAGAACAGGATACTAACAACAACTAATAAACCACCCGCAGCACCAAATAGTGTGGCAAGTAGTGGGCTAGGTGTTGAAGGCTCAGCAGTAATAGCAACCAATCCCGCTAAAGCACCGTTTAATAACATGGTTAAATCAGCCTTGCCGTACATAATGCGAGCAAGAATCAAGGCTGCAACAGCACCGCCAGCAGCAGCGGCATTGGTGTTCAAGAAGACCATGGCAACGGCATTTGCATTACCGATATCACCCAGTTTAAGTACTGAACCACCGTTAAAGCCGAACCAACCCATCCATAATATGAATGTACCTAAAGTGGCCAAAGGCAGGTTAGCACCTGGAATTGCTTTGATTTCACCATTTTTACCATATTTGCCTCTACGAGCACCCAGTAAAATAACACCGGCTAAAGCAGCAGATGCGCCCGCCATGTGAACAATACCAGAACCAGCAAAGTCAGAGAAACCTAAGTCGCCTAAGTTATAAAAACCAAAGACATCAGCACCATTCCAAGTCCAGGCACCTTCCATTGGGTAGATAAAGCCAGTCATAACAACAGCAAATAATAAGAATGCCCATAACTTCATACGCTCAGCAACTGCACCAGAGACAATTGACATTGCAGTAGCAACGAAAACAACTTGGAAGAAAAAGTCAGACGCACCAGAGTAAATTGCACCACCGGTGAAGTCTGCTTGTGCAGTGAATGATTTTAATGTTTCATCAACATAGCCATCGCCAACGATAAGACCGTTTAGAAAGTAGCCGCCACTGCCATACATAATTTCATAACCGACAATCAGGTACATGATGCATGAAATCGCATAAAGTGCGACGTTTTTGGTTAAAATCTCAGCGGTATTTTTAGTTCGGACCAAGCCAGCTTCTAGCATTGAGAAACCCGCTGCCATCCACATGACTAAGGCGCCACACATTAAGAAATAAAAAGTATCTAGTGCATACTGTAAGTGATAAACATTTTGCAATACGGGGTTTTCCACGAATAATTCTCCTTAAGGCGAGCTTATAAAGCTTCTTTGCCAGTTTCAGATGTACGAATGCGAATGGTTTGTTCGATAGGGGCAACAAAAATCTTACCATCACCAATTTTACCAGTATGAGCGGCACTGCGGATGGCTTCAATGACTTGATCAAGCACTTCAGCGTCAACAGCGATTTCAACTTTTACTTTCGGTAGGAAGTCTACGACGTACTCTGCACCACGATATAACTCAGTATGACCCTTTTGACGACCAAAGCCTTTGACTTCGGTGACGGTCATCCCATGAATTCCAATATCAGATAATGCTTCACGCACATCATCCAATTTAAAAGGTTTAACAATAGCTGTTACAAGCTTCATGTAATATGCTCCAAATTTTTTATAATAATTGGTTTGAATAACTGCTTATGCTAACAAGCAGTTATTATGCCATTGAACAATTACTTAGTATTTACAAGGGCTTGTATCATACTCTTGTTCCTGAGCAAAATTAAAACGCACCACGATAGCAATATCAAAGCGCTTTCTTAAAATGAAATGCACTGTATTGGTGTATTTGTTTTGCAGTAAATAGCCTTGAGTATTTAATTGGGTCATTTTTGAAATGATGTTAAACTGACGAGATAGTGTTAACTCAGGAATGAGCCCTTTTGATAGTTTGAGAGAGACTTAAATAAATGAATAGCCAATTTTTTGATGATTTAGCCAGTAAAATCACGCGCACGATGCCATCCGCCCCCACTGCCATGAAGCAGGAAATAGAACAATCGGTGCGTAATGTTTTGCGTAATGCCTTCGATAAAATGGATCTGGTGACTCGAGAAGATTTTGAAGTACAATCCGCCGTATTACAAAAGACTCGAATTAAGCTGGAATTATTAGAGAAGAAATTAAGCGATCTGGAAAGCAAATTAGATATTAATTAAAGCAAAAACTATCCAATCATAGAAAATAGAGTGCCAATGACAGTTTATCCTGACAAGCTGAACTGATGAATTGAGTTATACTCTAAAGAGCAGATTACTTAAAAAAGGATTTTTATGTCGCTCTCTATCGTTTATAGCCGTGCCGGTGGGCTGGATGCTCCATTGGTCACGGTCGAAGTCTTATTAACTAATGGCCTCCCAAGTTTGGGAATCGTTGGCCTTCCTGAAACCGCAGTAAAAGAAAGCAAAGATCGTGTTCGAGGCGCGATTATTAATAGTCGCTTTGACTTCCCTGTACGGCGAATTACCATCAATTTAGCGCCTGCCGATCTCCCTAAAGAAGGGGGACGTTTTGATTTGGCTATTGCACTGGGTATTTTACTATCATCCAAGCAAGTCGAGTTAAGCAAAACGAATAAGGACAATGATTCTGAACAATCAGCGCCTATAGAACATGCACCCATAGAGCGATTTGAATTCGTTGGTGAGCTTGCGCTCAGTGGTGAATTACGTGGAGTAAAGGGCATTCTTCCCATTGCCGTACAGGCGAAAAAAAATAATCGCATTCTTATTGTGCCGGAAGAAAACGGCATTGAGGCATCTCTCATTAAGGGCTTGACGGTCTATACCGCTAAACATTTACTGGATGTCTGTGCTTTTCTAAAGGGTGAGCAAAAACTTGCTCAGCCAGAACTAAAAAGCACTGAAGAACAAGAGTTTTATGCGACTTGCCTATCCGATATTCGTGGCCAGCAAAATGCTAAACGAGCGCTTGAAATTGCGGCTGCGGGGCAACATAGCCTGTTGATGAAAGGCCCACCGGGTACTGGCAAAACCATGCTAGCTAGCCGCTTAGTCACTATTTTACCGAATATGTCCGATGCCGAAGCGGAAGAAGTCGCAGCGATTCGCTCTGTTTGTGGTGAGGATGTCAATTTTTCTAATTGGGCTGTACGTGGCTTTCGGGTACCGCATCATACCGCTTCAGGGGTTGCCTTGGTGGGCGGTGGCAGCTATCCCAAACCGGGAGAAATTAGTCTGGCACATCATGGTGTATTGTTCATGGATGAGTTGCCAGAGTTCAGTCAAAAAGTTCTGGAGGTATTACGTGAACCACTGGAATCTGGGCGTATAGCCATTTCACGAGCAGCCAAAAAAGCCGAATTTCCTGCTTCATTTCAGTTGATTGCCGCCATGAATCCCTGTCCCTGTGGTTATTGGGGCGATGTGCATAATAATTGTCGTTGCACGAGTGAGCAGGTGCAACGCTATCAAAATAAGCTCTCAGGGCCTTTTCTGGACAGAATCGATATGCATATTGATGTACCGGCGGTTTCGCATCAGGATTTACAGGAAAATAGCGATTTGATCGAACAGAGTTCGGTGGTCAAAAAGAGGGTGATTACAGCCCAAAATCGGCAGAGAACAAGGCGTGGACATTGCAATGCTCACTTGACCAATAAAGAGATTGAGCAGGATTGTCGTTTATCATCGGATAACCAAAACGTGCTGGAGAAAACCATGAATAAAATGAAACTTTCTGCCAGAGCCTATCACCGGATACTTAAATTGGCACGGACTATTGCAGATTTAGACAATAGTGATACTATCGAATTGCACCATTTAACCGAGTCCATTGGCTATCGAAAAATTGACCATTTTCAATAAAATCTTACAAAGAAAATATGAATAATAAACAATTTTATCAGCGCTTACAGAAAAAATTACCCCATTGGCAGGCAGAGGGTTGGCTGGATGCGGGTGCGGCAAAGCAAATTTTAAATGATGCGATATCCGATGTTAATAGCATTTCTGATAAATCCCACAAGCTCAGTCTTATTCTGGGAATTATGGGTGTCATGCTCTTATCTGCCGGTGCGATTAGCTTCTTTGCGGCCAATTGGCAGGGTATGAGTAAGCTATTCAAACTGGGCTTATTGTTCTCTTCAATGACGGGTGCCTATATTGCTGCTGCATGGGCCTTATCTGGGCAGCGCTATCCCGCTTTAGGGCAGGCTTTTTTATTGCTGGGAATTTTATTATTTGGCAATAATATCATGTTGATCGCACAAATTTATCACATTGATAGTCACTACCCAAATGGCATTTTATTGTGGACGACGGGTGCCTTGCTCGTCACCATTGTGATGCGATCTGAAGTCGCACTGATTGCCGCCTGTATCCTGGCCTTGTTGTGGTCAGGCATGGAGATCCTTGAATTTGATCGCTGGCATTATCCGTGGTTAGTTTTCTGGTGTGTCAGTGCTTTTATTAGTATCCGGGGTGACTTTAAAGTGGCTGCTCATATCGTTGTGATCAGCCTTTTTTTATGGCTCTTATTGCATTATGAGCAATTAAGTCGAGGTAGTTCAGGCGGCGATATTGTACAGCTATACCTGCTATTGGGGCTGATGTTTTTTATGCTCGCACAGGTCATAAGCAAACTCATGACTGGCATACATCTCATCAATTATCTTGCTCGCTATGCCTTGATCTTTATGCTGATTTTTCTATTTGTCTTGAGCTTTCCAGGCTTAGATTTATATCCACAGTCCTTTTATGGGCTAGAAAATGAATCGTTTTGGCAAAGCTGGCAAATTATCAAGCCCTTGATAATGGGGATAATTCTTTTAGCGACCGGCTGGTATTTTTTACATGCTAAACGAGTAATTCCTGTATACCAATGGTGTGGACTCGCATGGTTGTTGATTCTTATGGCAACATTGTTCTTTAACTTTTATTTTTATCAGGATTTTTTGACAGGTGGCGGTGAGACTTTATCGGTGATTGTCATTAACCTGCTTATTTTTACACTGGTGGTTGGACTGATTTTTTCCGGTTTAATCGAGCATCAACTTTTTTATGTCAATACTGCTTTTATGCTGTTTACGCTGACTTTAACCAGCCGCTATTTTGATACCTTCTGGAGCTTGATGGATCGTTCCTTATTCTTTTTAGTCGGTGGACTGATTTTAATTATAGGCGGGTATTGGTTAGAAAAGAAACGCCGTCTTTTGAGCCAACGTTTATCTCATGACCTTGAAGCAGGAGTGAATGATGCAGTCTAAATCAACACGCTCGATTATCTTGTCCATCTTGCTCATTATTGTGTTACAAAGCTTAATTCTTATTGCCATGATAGCCAGTCGTCAAGCCATATTATCTTCTGATACCTTAGTTATTTTAGAAACCAGACCGATTGATCCCCGCTCATTATTTCGTGGTGACTATGTGCGTTTGAATTATACAATTAATGACCTAAAGCTGAATGAGCTATCTGGAGATAGTCGCTTTAGTCGTAATGAAAGAGTTTATGTGGTGCTAAAACAAGCAGAGCAATACTGGGAAGCCGTTGCTGTCTATGCAAACAAGCCTGAGCTGATTTCGCTGTATCCGGATAATGTGGATAAATACGCCCTGATTCAAGGCATCGTTAAAGATGCTGTGGATCTAACTAAAAGTACTTCAGCCGCATCTCGTTTAGAGGTAAGTTATGGCATTGAAAACTACTTTGTACCAGAAGGCGAGGGATTAAAGTTAGAACGTCCGCAAGCCGGTGATGAAGTGACACTGAAAATAGCACTGGACAAAGATGGCCAAGCAGCGATTAAAGCTCTGTTGTTGAATGGCGTTGAACAATATGAAGAGGCGCTTTTTTAATTTTTAATAAATTTTTGCCTCACCTTCGGGACGTTTCTTAAAGCGCTTATAGCTCCATTGGTATTGGGCAGGGACTTCACGAATAAAATTTTCTACGGTTTGGTTCAAAGCGGTGGCTGAAATCAACGGGTCGGCATGGCTTATGTTGGGAACAGCAGGTTTAATATGCAAGTGATAACCCTTGCCCTTGGGTAGACGCTCAGCATAGCCAATGACTATCGAAGCCCCCGTTTTGCTGGCCAGTTTTGAAATAAAGGTCATGGTGAGGGTTTGAATGCCAAAAAATGGTGCAAAAACGCCACTATTAATATCATCTGGATTCTGATCTGGCAAAATCCCCGTGCCATTGCCCTGTTTTAGGGTTTTAAAAATACTTTTTACGCCTGAGGCATCGGCAGAGACAAGTTTTGCACCAGAACGAATCCGTGATTGACGGACAATATCATCTAGGGCTTTTATTTTCGGACGGGAATATAAAATAGTGACGGGAATATTGGCACCAAGATACAGCCCGGCGATTTCCCAACACCCCAGATGAGGTGTGAGCAAAAAAACACCCTTATTGGATTTCATTGCTGCATCCATATATTCTTTACCGGACACCTGTGTTAATAAGGCCAGGGTTTTTTCTGGAGACCATAACCACATGGGACCCATTTCGGTGAACTGTTTCCCCAATTCAATTAGGCTGTCTTTTAATATTTTTTCCTGCTCGTCTGCACTTTTATCGGCAAAGCAGAGTTGAATATTAATTCTTGAAACTCGCCAGCTTTTACCCTTGAGGTAGTAAAGTATCAGGCCAAGGTAAGAACCCACAAAGTGATTTAACCTGAGTGGCATGAGAGCAAAAAAAGATAATGTAAGTCGAACCAAAAATGCTTGCATTGCTTATCGAACATCCCCGTCAGTGCTTTGAACTAATGCGGTATCAACTGCCATTAATGGTTTTAAGGTGGTTAATAAATTATTAAACAAACGCTTATTCGACTGTTCTTCCTGTGCCAGTAATTGCTTCATGTGATCTCGCTGGGTTGGCATGCTGAAACAAGCAGGGCAACTATCAGGAATAACGGGTAATTGTGCTGCTTTGGCATATTCGCTTGTCAGTGCTTCACGGGCATAGACTAATGGGCGAATGACACGAATATCTCCGGCTTGAATACTATAATTGGCCTTCATGGTCTGTAATTTACCATTATGAAAAGCAGACATCAGAAAGCTTTCGGCCAGATCATCTAAATGCTGTGCGAGCGCTAAGACATTGTAGCCCTCTTTGCGAGCGGTACTATATAAAATACCGCGCTTCATGCGCGAGCAAAACGAACAAAAGGAATCACCCTCCATTGCGCCTTCTGCTTGTTCTAAAATGGCCTGCTCCTGATAGAAATAAGGCACATCCAAATCAGCTAAATAGGCTTTTAATGGCGATGGGTCAAAGCCCTCTATTTGTGGATCAACGGTAATTGCACCAAGATGAAATTTTACGGGTGCATACTGTTTTAAATGGTGCAAAATAAGTAATAGTGATAGTGAATCCTTACCTCCAGAGACGCCTAATAGAATTCTATCACCCTCATTGATCATTTTAAAATCAGCAATGGCACGCCCGACATGACGCATGAGGGGTTTAGGTGGTTTTAGGTAGTTAACCTTGGTTTTGCTAGCTGAATTCAAACTTATTGATCCATCGATGATGTTAATTGATAGCGGTGACATTTGTCACTTAGCCGGTATCTTAACAGACTGATGGCTCTTTTTTAAATAGACGGGCTTTCTTGTTCGTCTGATTTTCTTTGCATGAGGTGTTATGTTTAATGTGCTGTGCTGATGCTGCTCCAATTAACTGCGAGCAATCTTCATTAAATGAGAAGCTTCCACTAAGAGGCAGTCAGCATGATCTGTTTGTTTTAAATAGGCCACCACGAGTTCAGAGGCTTCGCCCGTTAGAATATTGTTAATGCGTTCCATGGCCTTAAATTGTTCAGGTTTAAAGTCAATGACATCATTAATATCATCAATCCGTAAAGCAACCGTTGGCGTGGTGCCGTCTTCGGTGATATAGAGTAAGACCTGACGGGTTGATTCTTTTAAATGCGTACGTGCTTGTTCAAAGCGTTTTAGGAGTCGTTTTAGAGTGATATTTCTCTCATAACGTAATAAATGTAGGGCATGATCAAGATCCTTATCTTTTTTCATATCCAGAAGCTTGTCAGCTAGAGAATGAATTTGTTTATGCGGCTGATCAAATTCAGCCAATACTTCCATCAGGGTTTCATCGCGGGTGTTAAAATGGTCATACCACTGGCCAAAGGCACATTTGTGGGGATCTTTGACCTTAGTGAATGGGGTATCATTAACGAGACTATCTTCTAAGGCTTCTACCCACTCAACATGGTCTTTTTCTCTATCACAGAGTAATTGGATTAGTTCATTACTGTTTTCAACACCTGAAGCAAAGCCCAGCATATTGGCAAAATCTAATACCGGCACTGCATGGTTCTGAAATTCTACCATACCAACTAGTCCCTTAGCCCGTGCGGGGAGTGACTGAATATTGCCCATTTCCTGACTAATAGTGAGCACTCTCGAAATATCGATGGCATAGAGTGTATCGGATACCCAAAATGTAAATGCTCTGAGGCCTTGTGAGTATTGATCCATCATTTGATGATTGGATGGAAGCAATTCAACTGCTGACATATTCATTGTTGAGTCCTGTTCCGTAATTAAGAGTCTTGCTTGGTTTTATAAACTATTGTGTCTGTTTAAGGATAACGGATAATTGAAAAAAATCTTTAATATTTGCAGAAATTTTTGTTGAATTTAAATAAATTCTGATTTATAGAAAACATTCCGTTATAATGCGCGTTTCTTTTGGCATCTTAATGATAATATAACTCATTAAGACACCTCTCAAGCAAACCTGACTCTATTTAGTCAGATAGCCTTATCATTTAACCATAGCTTATGTTTAGCTTATTTTTGGACTTTCACCGTGAAAGATATTAGTAAAATCAGAAACATCGCCATCATTGCACACGTTGACCATGGCAAAACCACGCTCGTAGATGAGCTTCTTAAACAATCAGGCACCTTCGATGAACGCGACGAAGTGTCAGAGCGTATGATGGACTCTAACGATCTGGAAAAAGAACGTGGCATCACGATTTTGTCCAAAAATACGGCGATTGAGTGGAATGATTACCACATCAATATCGTAGATACTCCGGGACACGCCGACTTCGGTGGTGAAGTAGAGCGGGTACTCTCCATGGTTGATTGTGTTTGCTTGTTGGTTGATGCCGTTGAAGGGCCGATGCCACAAACCCGCTTTGTCACACAAAAAGCCTTTGAACTTGGTCTGAACCCGATTGTTGTAGTCAATAAAATTGACCGTGATGGTGGTCGCCCTGATTGGGTTGTTGATCAAACCTTCGATTTATTTGACCGCTTAGGTGGCACGGATGATCAGTTGGACTTCCCGATTGTTTATGCCTCAGCCATTAATGGTTATGCTTCTTTAGAAGATGATGTGCGCGATGGCGATATGACTGCTTTATTTGAAACGATTGTGGAAAAAGTATCACCACCCGATGTAGATATCAATGCACCTTTTCGAATGCAAGTCATCAGTCTTGACTATAATAGCTATTTGGGTGTTATCGGTATCGGTCGTATCAAGCAAGGTACCATCAGTGCTAATACACCGGTTATTATTGTTGATAGCGAAGGTAAAGAGCGTAAAGGCCGTATGTTGAAACTATTTGGTTTCAAAGGCTTGGAGCGTGTTGAAGTCCCTGAAGCACAGGCGGGTGATATTATCGCTTTCTGTGGTATTGAAGGGCTAAATATTTCCGATACCCTATGTGATCCAACTTCAGTTGAAGCGATGACCACACTAACGGTTGATGAGCCAACGGTGACCATGACTTTCCAAGTGAATAATTCCCCTTTTGCTGGTCGTGAAGGTAAGTTTGTGACCTCACGTCAAATCAAAGATCGTTTAGAAAAAGAATTATTGCATAACGTCGCATTAAAAGTTGAGCAAACTGAAGATCCTGATAAATTTAAAGTTTCTGGTCGTGGTGAATTACACCTCGGTGTTTTGATTGAAAATATGCGCCGTGAAGGCTTTGAACTGGGTGTTTCTCGTCCAGAAGTGATCACCAAAGAAATTGATGGTGTCATGAGCGAACCGTTTGAAGAAGTGATGCTGGATGTTGAAGATGAGCATCAGGGCAGCATCATGGAAAAAATGGGTGATGTCAAAGGTGAACTGACCAATATGGTTCCCGATGGCAAAGGTCGTGTCAGACTGGAATATATCGTACCTTCAAGAGGTTTGATTGGTTTCCAAACTGAATTTATGACCCAAACATCCGGTAGTGGCTTGTTTTATCATAACTTCTCTCATTATGGCCCTATGCTATCAGGTGATTTTGCCAAGCGTGATAAAGGTGTTTTGATCAGTAATGGTCAGGGTTCATCGGTTGCCTTTGGTTTATTTAACCTACAGGAACGTGGTCGTCTGTTTATCGGCAGTGGTGTTGATATTTATGAAGGCATGGTAATCGGTCTTCATTCTCGTAGCAACGACTTAGTGGTGAATGCCCTGAGAGCGAAACAACTGACTAACGTACGTGCATCTGGTACTGATGAAGCGGTGACTTTAACCACGCCTATTACCATGGCGCTGGAACAAGCACTGGAATTCATTGATGAAGATGAACTGGTTGAAGTGACACCAGAAAGCGTACGTATTCGTAAGCGTTTATTGACTGAAAATGAACGTAAACGTGCGGGTCGCTCTAAAAAGACTTAGCGCTACCTTAGATCAAGGGGACTATTTAATATAGCCCCTTATTCTGCTCCAATTCTTGCCAAAAAAAATCCCCTCTTTTTATTAATATCTGTTGCGTATTTTGCAAAAACTGCCTACTCTATACGTCATACAATAATAAATGATGAAACGGAAGGTAATCATGAAATACTTTAAATCAGCACTTATCCTATCAACAGCATTGGCTTTTCTTATTTTAGCCACAGTCTCTCAAGCATCAAACTCCAAAGAGTATGATGACTATATTGTCTATTATAATGCTTTTCCAACTGACTCACTGCCACAGGCAATGACCAAGCAATATGGCTTAAAGCGTAGTAAAAACTATGCAATGATCAATATTTCTGTGATGGAAAAAGCCGCCGGTGTACCAACAGGTGTTAAGTCTAAAGTGACGGGACATTTGAAAAACCTAATGGGACAAACTCGTGAGATTGAATTCAGAGAAGTGAAAGAAGGTAAGGCGGTTTATTATATTGCTCAAATCGGTGTACAAAGCAAAGAAACCGTTAATTTCATTATCAATATCAAGCCCGATGGTAATAAAGAAAAATACGAGATTAAATTTAGCAAGAAGTTTTAATCGACTTTAAATATCAGCCTGCTTATGCTTGCATACGCAGGCTGATATTGAATAATGAAAACACCCCAAATGCGATAATAATCGCTCCCGCTAATGAACGTACCCATGTTTTCCGAATAAATGCCGATAAACTGGTGGCAAATACGCCCATTGCTAGTAATAATGGCAAAGTACCTAGGCCAAAACTCAACATAAGCAAACCGCCTTCAATAGCACTGCCGGTGGATATTGCCCAAATTAGAATGGTATAAACCAAGCCACAGGGCAGCCAGCCCCATAAAGTGCCCAAGATAAAAGCCTGAAAAGGTGATTTAACAGGGATGAAGCGACGGCTAATGGGCTCTATTTTTTTCCAAATCACACCACCGGCTTTTTCTATTTGTCGCAGACCAAACCACCAACCACCAATATATAAACCTAGGGCAATCATAAAAAATGCCGCAAAAATTTGCAGGACGAATTGGACATTATTCAGCATGTTGAGGTTGGTGGCGAGCATACTGATACCGCCCACCAGCACACCCGCTAGGGTGTAGCTGAGTATTCGGCCACTATTATAGGCAATCAGATAGGGAAAACTGCCTTTTGCAGAGGGGGGAGAGTTCGCTAGAGAGGCTTCCTGTTTAATGCCAAAAGTGAGCGCACCAACAATCCCGCCACACATACCCAGACAATGCACACCACCTAATATACCGGCGATAAAGGCGGTGAGATAGGAAATTTCAACAGGCATTAGTGTTCTCTATCATGGCTTTTAATTACAACTCTCGGTCATAGGTCATTATGAGTGGTGCATGATCAGAAAAACGCTTTTCTTTATAAATTGATGTGGATTTTAATAACGGTGCAAGCGAGGGGGAGATGACCTGATAGTCAATACGCCATCCGGTGTTATTAGCCCAGGCCTGACCTCGGTTTGACCACCAGGTGTATTGGTGTTCTTGTTTATTTAATTCCCGAAATGCATCACAGAGGCCTATGGGATTTTCCACTGCAGTTTCAGAGTCAGCGTCAGGTTTATGCTCTGGCATACAAAACAATTGATCCAACCAAGCACGTTCTTCGGGCAAGCAGCCGGAACGTTTTTTATTGCCGGTGAAATTTTTAATATCAATGCGTTTGTGGACGATATTCCAGTCACCACAAACGATGTATTGACGCTCACTATCAGCCATGTCCTTCAGAATAGGCGTCATTTTCTCTAGAAATTCCATTTTTAATAATTGCCGTTCATCTTTGGAGGAACCGGAAGGTAAGTATAACGAGGCAATACTCAAGTCACCAAAGTCAGCCTGAATATAGCGACCTTCGCTATCGGCTACTTCCCAGCCCAGTCCTGTAGTAATTTTATCAGGCTCTTTTTTAGAGTAAATGGCGGTGCCGCTATAGCCTTTTTTCTCGGCATCAAAGAAATAACGAAAATAGCCCGGAGGTGAAAAGACTTCAGCATCGAGTTGATCGATTTGCGCTTTGGTTTCCTGAATACAAACCACATCTGGGGATTCTTTGAGCATCCAGTCAAAAAAACCTTTTTTGGCCGCAGCCCGGATACCATTGAGATTGGCTGAAATAACTTTCATCATATTTTTCTTGTTTTTGCCTGAGTGTTTTGTGAGTTATACCCGTGATACTGGGTGTATGGATAATAGGCGCAATTATAACTTAATCTAGGGTATAATTCATTGCTTCCTCCTTTCTAATTTAGCTAATACAGGTCAAATAATGCAAGATTATCAACGCGCTTTTATTGAATTTGCCATTAACAAAGGGGTACTTCGCTTCGGTGAATTCACCCTGAAGTCAGGACGTATCAGCCCCTATTTTTTTAATAGCGGCCTATTCGACACGGGTGGTTCATTGGCAAAACTAGGGCGTTTTTATGCCAGTGCATTAATCGATAATGCCATCGAATTTGATATGTTATTTGGTCCAGCCTATAAAGGCATCCCCTTGGCTGCAACCTGTTCTATCGCATTGGCAGATGAACAT
Organism: sulfur-oxidizing endosymbiont of Gigantopelta aegis; assembly: GCF_016097415.1. Classification (NCBI taxonomy): domain Bacteria; species sulfur-oxidizing endosymbiont of Gigantopelta aegis. The sequence goes on from NZ_JAEHGE010000001.1 coordinate 1,828,913, forward strand.
AATCGTGATTTGCCCTATAGTTTTAATCGTAAAGAAGCCAAAGATCATGGTGAGGGTGGCACAATTGTCGGTGCTGCTATGCAAGGCAAGGTCATGATCATTGATGATGTTATTTCGGCTGGTACTTCAGTGCGTGAATCCATTGATTTGATTAATCAAGCAAATGCTATCCCCGCAGGTGTAGTGATCGCATTGGATCGTCAAGAATTAGGTAAGGGCAATGTTTCTGCAATTGCTGAAATTGAAAGTAATTATAAAATGCCCGTGACCAGTATTATCAAGCTAGAACACTTAATTGCCTTTTTGCAGGACAATACTGAAATGGCACAATATTACGATAAAGTTCAGGCTTATCGGGATCGTTATGGGGCTTAGGTTACAGTCATGAACATATTACAGCCCTGAATGCACTAATTGCTCTTTTTCGTCCTGTGTTAAGACAATGGGGTTAGTCTGCATACTACTGGGGCTGATATTATCAACCAGTTTAGTAATGTCGTCAGTCGTGATGCCATAGGCTGATAAGGGAGCTAAGGCCATTTGTTCACTCCAATCTTTCAATAGTGTGAGCAATGCTTCTCTTGCCTGGGTATCGTTTAGATTTTCATTGTTAGTCAATAAACGGCCTAGTTTTGTATAGCGTTGCAGACCAATATTATCGGGTTCGCGCGCGAGCATGGCCTGAATATTAATTTCGGTTGCAACAGCTAATACCGTGCCACAAGCAATGCCATGAGGGATGGGGAAAAAAGCACCGAGAGGAGAAGCCAGTCCATGCACACTGCCCAAACCAACCTGCGCCAAGGTAATGCCGGAGATCAATGCGGCATAGGCCATATTGGCTCGAGCCTGCTGAATAGCTTCACTTTCATCACCTTCATTAGCATGATACCAAAGCAATAAACTATCACGCACGGCTTCAATGCCACTTAAGGCTAAGGCATCAGTGAATGGGTTTGCCTTAGTCGATAAATAGGATTCCATTAGCTGTGTGAGTGCATCCATACCATTGGCGGCAATTAATGTTTTCGGACAACTGGTTAATAAATCAGGGTCGATAATGGCGAATTGGGGAATTAATTGTTCATTGCGAAATGATTTTTTATAGCCCCGCTCGCCAATATCACTTAAGACGGAATTTTTTGTGGCTTCACTCCCCGTACCGGCAGTGGTTGGTACGGCAATAAAAGGTAGGGCAGGTCCGGCATAGTGCTTGCCTGCACCAACACCTTCTAGATAATTCATGACAGAATCACCGCTGGGCAATAATCCGGCAATGGCCTTGCCACAATCCAAGGCACTACCACCACCAATGGCCACGACGGATTGAATGTTGTGGGTAAAAAACTGTTTGACACTCTTATCGATGAATTGTGGTGAAGGTTCGCCACTGAAATTAAGATGAAACCATTGAATTTTTTGCCTTTCCAAGTCAAAAATAAGTTGTTCCCATCGTGGGCTTTGATAGAATGAATGTATGCCAGTGATAAGCAATACCTTTTGTCCATAGAGTGCAATTTTTTCAGGTAATTGCTTAATCGCACCCGATGCAAATTCGATGCGAGGAAAATGGGATAAACTAAATGAGTGCTTAGGCATAATATTTCATTTCGTGTTGATTAAAAGAAGAATAAGTTGGGTGGCACTCTAACATGAACTAATGGTCGAATAAAACGGCCATATACCCCTGATATTTGGAAGTGCAGACTTCGTTATTTTGACTAAAAGCCTCAATCATGTAGTACTTATACGCCCAGAGTAAGTGCCCTTGGGGTACAATCAATCGGCTCTAAATCAAAATGCCTCGCTGCATTTCTAAGTATCACGGGTATAATTCACTAAGAATTTATTGCATAGAAATTATATTTATTTTTTATGCTACAATATAAGTAATTTCTAATGTATTTGGTGTGTTTTAAAAAAAACAGACAAACAAACGATCAAAAAGGGATAGAGCAGTGAAAATTTGTGTTATAGGCGGTACGGGCTTTGTTGGAACTCAGCTGATCACGACACTCGTGGCGCAGGGGCATTCGATCAAAGTGATCACTAGAAGGCCGGAACGCAATCGCCACTTAAAAACCTTGCCTAATGTTAAAGTTATGAGCATTGATTTTTTTGGCAACAAAGTTTTAGAGCGTCAAATAGACACCTATGATGTGGTGATTAATCTGGCCGGTATTCTTAACCCTTCAGGTAAAAACACTTTTGAACAAGTGCACGAAAATATTGCGCTGCGAGTGGCGCAAGCCACACAGGCAGTGGGCACACCTCGATTCTTGCACATGAGTGCCTTACATGCGGATGCCAATGGCCCTAGCGAATATTTACGCTCTAAAGGCCGAGCGGTGAATAAGATCTTAGCCATAGAAGGGCTGAATACGACTATTTTTTCACCCTCGGTTATTTTTGGCCACGGTGATAGCTTCTTTAATCGCTTTGCTCAATTGTTGAATATGATGCCGATTGTTTTCCCTTTGACCTGTGCCAGTGCACGTTTTGCCCCTGTTTATGTGGGCGATGTGGTTGATGCCTTCATTAATAGCATTGATAAGCCAGAAACTTATGGCAAAAATTATGCCTTGTGTGGACCGCAGACCTATTCTTTGCAAGAGTTGGTTCAGTACACTGCACAACAAATTAATAGCAAATGCCTGATTGTGCCTTTGAACCGTTTTATATCCAAACCATTAGCCTTTATGATGGGACTATTTCCCGGTGCACCCATTACGCTGGATAATTTTAATAGTATGAGTGTACATAGTACCTGTTCTAATGAGTCACAAAATGAATTTACCCAGATCTTAAATGTGCAATTGCATAGTATTGATAGTGTAGTGCCTGCTTATCTGGCGGGACGTGACTTTACGGGACAGATGGATGTTTTTAGAAGTCAGTCAAGGCGTTAGGCTAGAAATAAATGAAGATCTATAAAGTCGGAGGTGCAGTCAGAGATAAATTGCTGGATAGAAAAGTGGTTGATCATGACTATGTGGTGGTGGGTGCTACCGTGGAAGATATGCTTGCTCTGGATTATACCCCTGTGGGAAAAGACTTTCCTGTTTTTTTACATCCACAAACGCATGAAGAATATGCGCTGGCAAGAACCGAGCGTAAAGTCGCTAAGGGCTATCATGGCTTTGAATTTTATGTCGCTGCGGATGTGAGTTTAGAAGACGATTTAGTGCGTCGAGATTTAACCATCAATGCCATTGCTGAAGATGAAGCGGGCAATCTTTATGATCCGCATCATGGTATTGATGATTTAAATGCCAGAGTGTTAAGGCATGTATCGCCTTCTTTTGCCGAAGACCCCTTGCGCGTTTTAAGAGTGGCACGTTTTGCGGCACGTTATTTTTCTTATGGTTTTACTATTGCTGATGAAACTATGGCTATGATGCAATGTCTGGTTGAACATGATGAAGTAGATGCTCTAGTGGCAGAACGTGTTTGGCAAGAAGTAGAAAAAGCATTATCCGATGATAATCCCTGGATATTTTTTCAAGTGTTACGCCAATGTGGTGCTTTAGCGCGTTTGTTGCCTGAAATAGAACAATTGTTTGGTGTGCCGCAGTCCAAACAATGGCATCCTGAAATTGACACGGGTGTGCATACCATGATGGTGTTGGAGCAAGCTGCTCGTTTGAGTAATGAATCGGTCGTGCGTTTTGCGGCACTCTTGCATGATTTGGGCAAGGGCATAACACCCAAAGAAGAATGGCCTAGGCACATCGCCCATGAATCGCGTGGTGTGCCATTGGTTAGGGCTGTTTGTGAGCGTTTAAAAGTACCGAAAAATTATACGGCTTTGGCTTTGCTAGTGACCGAATTTCATTTGAATTATCATCGTATCGATGAGTTGAAAAATGCTACTATTGTGGATTTGTTGTCCCGGCTGGATGCCTTTCGACGCCCCCAACGCTTTGAGCATTTTTTATTAGCCTGTGAAGCGGATGCGAAGGGCAGAACGGGTTATGAAAATAGCTCGGATGAAAAAACTCAGCGCTTTCGTGCTTGTTTTCAGGCTGCTGATCAGGTTAATACCAAGGATATTGTTGCTCAGGGTTTTAAGGGACAGGATATTGCTGAGCAACTCAGGATAAAACGCATTGCGGCAGTTAAGGTGTGTCGGCATTAGATTTTAGTCAATGTTGCTACGTTGAATCAGATACTCTTTTGGGTACTCACTCGAGAGAGGTAAATTCTCTTGTCGATTTTTTCTAGTAATGAATCAAAAGAGCTACGGGCTAATAAAAAAGCGCTCGTTGCTCCGACTGAATTAGCGAGCCCATCCCAATAATCAAAACTACGATAGGCGGTTATTCCCTGAAAGTAAGCGCTTAACGAACAGCGTTCTTTACCTTTTCCAATTCTGATTTTTTAAAATTCCAGGGAAGCAATGCTTCCAGCTTTTCAACCGTATCCGCATAAGGTAATTGGGTTAATACATAGACCATATACGTATATGGCTCAATATCATTGGCCTTAGCGGTTTCAATAAAACTATAATGAACTGCACTGGCATGTGCACCCTTTGGCGTATCTGAAAATAACCAGGCCTTTCTACCCACGCAGAATGGACGGATAGCATTTTCTGCCAGCACATTACTGATATTCAACCGACCATCTTCACAATAAACAGTCAGCTTAGGCCATTGATTATTAATATAGGTGAGTGCTTTTCCTGTCAAGCTGTCGTTCGGCACTTTGCCCAGGGTGTTATCGACCCATGTTCTTATTTTCTCAAGAAGCGGCAGGCTCTGTTTCTGACGAACCTTAAATTTTTCATTAACACTGGCTTCTTTTATCTCACGCTCAATTAAATACAGCTTATTGATATGGGCCAGTGCCACATCGGCTTTTGTAGGCTTTTGATTGCTCTTTTTCTTTGGTTGTGCCGTCTGAGAATCTTTGAATTTACGGCGAGTGTGATCCCAGCAGCCGACCGATGTGGCATTATTTTGTGCACACACGGCATTGTAACCGGCATAGCCATCGGTTTGCAGATAGCCGCTAAAGCCATCAAGCAGGCGCAGTGGTACTTCCTTCTTACGAGAAGGATCGTATTCAAACAGCACACTGGGTTGTCCAGGTGGCCCGCCACGACTGACCCACATGTATTTGTTCGAATGAGCACTGAGTCCCGGCTCTTTTAATACTTTGAGCACCGTTTCATCCATTTGGATGATGTCACCCGACAGTTGATGTTCTCGCATGAGGTTGATGAGCGGCTGGAACTGATGAGCCAGTTTAATAGCCCAATTGGCCATGGTGGCTCGGGTTATATCGCCGCCATAGCGTGATAATATGCCTTCCATTCGATACAGAGGCAAACCATCGGCATATTTTTGAGAGATAATGATGTGTGCCATCAGGTGAATACTGCCCATTGATTTAGGTAATGGATGTTTTGGCATGACCGCAGCTTTCATTGAACGACTGTCTGTGTCATTGGTGCCTGCAAAGACGGCTTTTTCCTGGAAGTATTCCAGTATTTGGACTTTAGCTGGAATGATATCCAGCTCTTCTCTGACTTTAGTGTAAAAAACCTCAATGGCACCGGCTTTTTCTTCATCTGTCAGATCGATGAAGACAGGGACTCTTGGAATAGTCTTTGAGAAAGGCTTCCTGCCCTTTTTTTCTTTCTTCTTAGGCGAAGTGGTTTTAGGTTCAGGGAGCCCCTCATCGTCAGCCGCCTGCTCAGCTTCATCAAATAAGCGTTCCTGACCATCACTTTTTTCACTGCTGGGTGCAAAGCGTTTACTACGAGCCAGACGAAGGGCTTCTTCCAGTATTTTTATACGTTGGTTTTTCTGTTCAATGACACTCAACAATTCATTCTTGTCCGCGTGTGAAAAAGCGGAAAATATAGAGTCGTTTTTGTGGATTCAGCCTTGTTTTGCATGGCTTTATTATAACAAAAAATAGACTAAAAGTACTTAAAATACAGACTCATAATGCAATTTCTTATGCGGTTTCATGACACTGATATCATAGCCGTCTAATAGCCAGTTGATTTGTTGTCCGGTGATATTCATCAGGTCATCTTCACCCTTTGGCCATTTGAACTTTTCTTCTGAGAGACTTTTGTAATAGAGTACAAAACCGGTATTATCCCAGAAGAGGCATTTAATTTTATTACGCTGACGATTGGTAAAGGCATACAGATGGCCTGCAAAAGGATTATGACCTAATTCACATTCAACAATGGCACTGAGGCCAATAAAACTTTTACGAAAATCAACAGGCTTCAGATAGAGATACACCTGTGGCAGGCTGAGTGATGGACGTATGGCTGACTTCATTGGAACAGTCCTGCTAATTGTTTTACCAGCTGTACATTATCGGCAGTCACCCCTTCAATGCGTAGCTGATTGGGTAATTCTACAATTAATGCTGAGGTGCGGGCTGAATAGTGTTTCGGGGAGGATAGTTGAATAAAACCATTCCCCTTTGTCATCGCACTGGTTTGCGTTGTTGCACCCAGCAACTTACGCTTGTAATAGCCAAAACGTTTGATGGGTAGCCCATGTTCCTGACAATAGGATGCCTGGCTGATACTGTTTTCATTCCATTGATTAACGTGGTCTTGCCAAAATTGTTTTGAGTTGGCTTGGGTTTCTGGTTTCATTGATGTGCCTCATAATTAATCGATGGATTGATTATGAGGCAGGGGAGATATTTTTTGAATAACGCTAGATGGTTAAGCGCTTACCCCTGAAATACTTCAATCAGCATACCCAATGAGATTGCGCCTAATAAAATGATAAGCCGTTGGCTGTTTTTTTTGTATAGCTGAGCAAACCAGGCAACTAAAATAAAATACATTAAAAAATGGATAAATTTGTCTCGATTTTCAAAGGACAAGGTCTGAATTTCAGGTACTCTGACTAAGGATATGACTAGGATAAGTGTAATATAGGCAAATCCTAAGAAAAGCCATTGGCTTCTATAGTGCATCATAAGTTAAACATCCGCTAAGTAAACATCCAGAACAGGAAAATCCCTAAAAACATGCGGTAAATAATAAATGGCATCATACCGATGCTATCCAGCATTTTAATAAAATAATGGATGCACAAATAGGCGCTAATGGCGGATAAAAACGTACCAATAAAAATATCTGACCAGGGAATATGTGTGGCGGTTTGGCTGAGTTCGATGCTTTTAAACAGTCCGGCGGCAATGATTAACGGGATTGATAATAAAAATGAGAAGCGTGCTGATGCGGTTCTGCTCATGCCCATTAATAGGGCGGCGGTAATAGTAATGCCTGACCGAGAAGTGCCGGGGATTAGGGCAATCGCCTGAGCAAAGCCAATAAATAAAATAATTTTTAGATTGAGTTGATGTTCGGTTTTGGGCTTTATGTTAAGTGCCAATTGCTTTTGAGCTCGGCTGTCGGCATACCAGAGAAGCAAACCAAAAATGATGGTGGTACTGGCTATTAAGGTCGGGTTTCTTAAGTGTTCAGAGTAGTCGTTGATGAGCAAACCGGCAATAGCAGCCGGTATGGTACCGAGAATCACTCCCCAGGCTAAGACGCTATCGCCGACGGTGCGCTTGTATTGAATGGATTTGAGCCAGTCCATAAATAAGGGCTTAATATCATTGCGAAAATACCATAGCACCGCAGAGAGTGAGCCGATATGTGTGGCGACATCAAAGGCCAAGCCCTGATCTGCCCAGCCAAATATTTGTGGGACTAGAATTAAGTGCGCAGAGCTGGAAATAGGCAGAAATTCGCTGAGCCCTTGTACCAGTGCTAAAATGACAATTTGAATTAAATCCATTATTTTCCTGCATGATAAATTCTAAAAAAAGCTTAAAAACTTAAACCTTAAAGCTTAGAGACGATTTTTAAAATCTTGAAATTGAAATGCCGGTAATGATAGCGTTTTGTCAGTGGCAAGTAAAATGACTTTAAATAATTCCCCCATTTCTTCGGGGAGAGTCAGCATTTTTATCTGTCTAGCGGTTTCTGTAAAGGGGATAATATCATCAGGATTTAAATCCTGAGTGAGTTCAACTAAACCACCGGCCATTAAAAAATGTGCCTGTGTGGTGAAGCCTGTAATGTGCAAGCCTGCCTCATGAGCGGCCAGAGCGATACTGCTAAAATCAATATGGGCAGTAATATCCTGTAAGCCGGGCAGATAAAAAGGGTCATCATGCCGATGATGCTGATAATGGCACATCAGAGTGCCCATTGAACGCTGAGGGTGATAGTATTCACGGGCAGTATAGCCATAATCCACTAATAACATCGCCCCGGATTCGAGTATGTCAGCGATGCTTTTCACCCAGTCTATTGCTTGCAGGTTCACCTCGGTAATGTAATCGCTATGGGGTTTATCATTGAGATGGACTAAAGTGTGTTGTAGTTGCTGAATGTTTTCTGCGGCATGTTGTAGATGCGGATTTTGTGGTAAATCATCCAGCCAGATAAAGTTATCCTGTTGATCTAAAGCGACATGGCGCTCATAGATTTTGTCCTGTTCAAGCTTGATTAAGTGTATAGGCATGGCATCCAGTAATTCATTGGCGATGACAATGCCGCAAAAGGGTTTTTCCGGTAAGTGGTTTAACCACTCAAAGCGTTCATATAAATGTGGTAAGCGGGCTTTGATGGCCTGTTGCTGACGCTCACGCAAATCAGCACTGAGTTCTAAAATAAGATACTGCTCTGGTAACTGGGCTTGTTTTTCCAGTTCCAGCACGATATCAATCGCCATGATACCCGAGCCTGCGCCCACTTCGAGTATTGTTGTCTGTCCAGTGTGTTGCATAATATGCAGACATTGTATGGCCAGGCATTGAGAAAAAAGTGGTGAGATTTCCGGTGCGGTAATAAAATCACCTTGCTTGCCAAATTTTTTTAATCCCGCACTATAATAGCCCAGTCCCGGGGCATAAAGTGCCTGATTCATATAGTCAGCAAAGGTGATTTTTCCACCATTGGCTTGTATATTACGGATGATTAATTGTTTTAAACGATCACTATGCGCCTGTGTTTCAGCTGAAGGCTCAGGCAAGTGAGTACAATGTTGTGAGGTATTACTTGGCTTGGGCATATAGGCTCGCTAATTTTGTCCGGTATGGCTCTAAAAAATGCTAATTATCATGGTTTTGGGCTCTGCCATATTATGCTAGACTTGTTCGATAACATCCACTATACCCAAGTACTAGGGGGATATCATCATAAAAACAGGACAATAAAATAGGCTAACTTACTGTTTCCTTTGTAGGATGTGGTGAGGTACGAACCGCATCAATGGCTTTAAACAATCACCGTTGATGCGGTTCGTACCTCACCGCATCCTACATCGAAGCAGGTTGAGCTGTCTCACAAAAACGATTAACAAGCTTATACTGGATATTTTGAATGACAACAATTGATAACATGCTGAGCCATGATTTAAACGATAAAGTAGTGTTGATTACGGGTGGTGCACAGCGTGTTGGTGCAATGACGGCTCGTTTACTTCATGCCGCAGGCGCGAATATTTTATTGCACTATCGAAATTCCCGCAAGCCGGCCTTAGCATTACAAGCAGAGCTGAATGCATTGCGTCACAATTCAGTGATTTTGATTCAGGCCGATTTATTAGATACCGCCAAGCTGAAAAGCCTTGTTGATAAAGGTATTGAGCAATGGGGGCGCTTGGACATACTGATTAATAATGCTTCCAGTTTTTATCAAACCCCAATGGGGACGGTGACAGAAAGTGATTGGGATGACTTAATTGGCAGCAATATGAAAGCGCCATTTTTTTTATCACAGACTGCTGCACCCCATTTAGCCAAGCAACAGGGCTGTATTATTAATATCGTTGATATTCATGCCGAACGACCTATGGAAGGCCATAGTGTTTATAATATGGCCAAAGCGGGTCTGGCGATGTTGGTCAAGACACTCGCTTATGAGTTAGGTCCTAATATTCGCGTCAATGGTGTCGCACCGGGGGCAATTATGTGGCCTGCTCAGGAAATGGATGATATTACCAAGCAACGCATTGTGTCCAGAACCTATTTAAAACGCAAAGGTTCAGCCGAAGATATTGCCCGAACGGTATTGTTTCTCGCGGCGAATGCTGATTACATTACGGGTCAGATCATTGCTGTTGATGGCGGTCGCTCGCTTTATCTATAAACAATAGACTCTTGCTACTAAAAATATCTCATTACTAAAAACTCTTACTAATACAAATAAGGAATTCATTTTGACCAGAGAAATCATTGCAACTGACAAAGCACCACAGGCCATCGGCACTTATTCACAAGCAGTTAAAGTTGGTACGACGGTTTATCTTTCCGGGCAGATACCATTGATCCCTGAAACGATGGCAATGGTTGATGGGGATATGGAAGCACAGATCGTGCGGGTGTTTGATAACCTTACTGCAGTCGCTCAAGCGGCAGGTGGCGATTTGAATGATATTGCTAAATTGAATATATTCTTGACGGATTTAAGTCATTTTCCGTTAGTGAATGAAGTCATGGCGCGTTATTTCACCCAGCCTTATCCTGCCCGTGCCGCAATTGGCGTCGCTTCACTGCCCAAAGATGCCGGTGTGGAAATGGATGCGGTGATGGAATTATAGGGACTGACCCAATAAGCCCATTTATTTTTACACTTGTAGGATGTGGTGAGTGCAACGAACCGCATCAAAAACGTTTGTTTAAAGCCATTGATGCGGTTCGTTCCTCACCACATCCTACATTTGAAGTGTAAAGCAGGTTGAGCAGTCCCGAATTATAAACATTACTTAAAAACTTTCTACACTATAGCGACTAACTTGCAGACTATCACTCCAATAGTTTGTTGCTAAGCCTGCTTTGAGTTTCAGTTGCTGCCAGAAGGCTTCTTTTTGCGGTAATTGTTCCCAAACAGAGGGCAAGAAAGTACCTTGCTGATGCTTTTCTTTAAGGATCAGGCCATCAATTCCCGGTCTGATTTGTCTTAACAAGTCTTCCTCAGAGCTAAAACTCATGGGACTTGTTGGACTTAAAATTGACAAGTGGTAGTCAAGCAACTCAAACTCCTGTGCTTGTAAAGGAGCAAAACGAGGATCGGAGAACGCGGCAGCATAAGCATTGTGGGCAATGTCTTCGACTAAGGGGCGATGTGGGATTAAAGTGCCAATACAGCCGCGTAATTCCTGAGCAATGTGCAGCGTGACAAAGGTAGCGCGTTGCTCACGTAAGGACTCAGCATAATCGTCCAATTTGATTGCCAGAGCTTGTGAATGCTGCAAACCATTTAAAATGGATTGTTGAGCAATGCGATGTAATAGTTGTTGTTCGTCTGCTGTCATCATCTTATAAAAATGCCCAAGCGCCATAACCCACGACACGATCTTTGCTGCCTGCGGTATCCCCTGAATTGCGTAAGTCCAGCATTTCAACTCTAAGCTGGTGCTTTCTGGCACTCAATAGCATTCCGGCAATAGCCGAACGTCCGCAGGCTTGTTCATATTGAATGTCTTCTGGGGCAAGATTAGCGATAGCCTGACTGGTTGCTTGATCACATTGTTGGGCATCGTCATAATTAAGAAAATGACTAAGGTCGGAACTGATCAGGAATAAAATGCCCGGTGTTTGCCATAAGCTTTCTATCAGCTCACTCACTTGTTGATCGTCGGCCTGACCGATGACCAGTGGCACCAGTTTAAAATGGGGTAGAACTGTTTGTAAAAAGGGTAATTGTACTTCCAGACTATGTTCTTGCGCATGCGCCTCATCGGCACTATGAACAAATGCTAGCTTCTCTAGTGTGGCAATGATATCGCGTTGTAGAGGAATTTCCCCCAAGGGCGTTTGAAATGAATCCGAAGAGCTAGTGGCAACCCCCAATAAAGGTACTCGATGAGAAGGCCCTAATAAGACCACCGTAGAAATTTCCTGAGCATAGGGTATCAATTGTGAATAGGCACTGGCGGCAATTTCACCGGAATACAGATAGCCCGCATGAGGAACGATGAGCGCCCTAGGGCGCTGTTGGATATCAGGATGAAGCTCCGGGTGGGCATGGTCTAAGTAATTGTGGATAGAGTGTGCCAGCTCACTGCTCTTGGCGGGATAAAAACTGCCCGCAACGGCGGCTGGTCGGGTAGAAAGAAGTTGATTCATAATATTTAGCTCAGTTTTATTCTATACTGAGTAAGCATAGAACAGATTAAGAGGTTGCTCCATGTTTGAAGCACAATCAACTATCGTGACTGAATATTGGCATCGCTCATCACAACATCCTGAGCGTTTAGTGTGTGATCTTTGCCCGCGTTATTGTGAGCTAAAGGCAGGACAACGAGGCTTTTGTTATGTCCGAGCCAGTGATGGTGAACAGATTGTTTTAACCACCTATGGACGCTCCAGTGGTTTTTGTGTCGATCCCATTGAAAAGAAGCCGCTAAATCATTTTTTGCCGGGCTCAGCGGTTTTATCCTTTGGTACTGCGGGCTGTAATTTGGGCTGTAAGTTTTGTCAAAATTGGGACATCAGTAAATCCCGTGCAATGGATAAAGTCATGGCCTATGCTGCGCCAGAGAAAATTGCCGAGGATGCCATAAACAAAGATTGCCAGAGTGTGGCCTATACCTATAACGACCCGGTGATATTTCATGAATATGCCATCGATGTCGCGCATGCTTGTCGAGAAAAAAATATTAAGTCAGTTGCAGTGACCGCTGGTTATATCTGTGAGCAACCCCGAGAAGCATTTTTTTCCGTCATGGATGCAGCAAATATTGATCTAAAAGCATTTAGTGAGACTTTTTATCAACAACAAACAGGCAGTCATTTGCAAACGGTTCTGGAAACTCTGCAATACCTATATCATCATACCGATGTTTGGTTTGAAATTACCACCTTGCTTATTCCGGGGCTTAATGACTCCGAAGCCGAAATTGAAGCCATGACCCAATGGGGAATCACTCATTTGGGGCCGGAAGTGCCCTGGCATTTTAGTGCCTTTCATCCTGATTATAAGCTGAAAAAGATACCCCCTACACCGCTTAAATCGCTACTTCGAGCAAGAAACATTGCTCGGAAAAATGGTTTTTGTTTTGTTTATACCGGCAATGTACACGACAAGCAAAGCAGTAGTACTTACTGCCATCAATGTGGTGAATTATTAATTGGTCGTGACTGGTATCAATTGAGTGATTGGAATTTGAGCGGTTTAGGCAGCTGCCAATCCTGCGGCACAAAATGCCCCGGTGTCTTTTTGTGAACTGTCCCGAATCTTGCAGAAGATTGACGCAGAAGAATAGGGCTAATTGTGCTATCCTGTCGGAAATAGTATTTTTATAAACATGACTTTAATAAAATACTTGAAACATAAGCCTCGAAAAAAGACCTTAGAAAATAGACCTTAGAAAATAGTTAATATGGAAACAGAAGTTATTGATATCGAAAGTCTGAAATTTTTTACCCCATTTCATACGCTCACAGACAAACAATTACATTATATTGCCATCAATGCAGAAGTAATGCAGGTTGCTTCGCGCAAGGTTGTTCTTGAGTTAAATTCAGATTCAGTGGATAAATACCTCTTGTTAGAAGGGCGTTTAAAATTGCGTGCTTTTGATGATTCAGAGAGTGAAATTGATGCGGGTAGTGAACGGGCAAAGAATCCTGTTGCACAGCTTCGCCCCAGTCGTTATCAAGTGATGACTGATACAGCCTGCAAAATCCTTGTTTTACAATCAGATTTTCTTAATACTGCACTAGAACAATCAGAAATCACCTCTTCTATTAGTCTGGATGAAATGGTTCTGGATGAAGAGCATGAAGATGATCGCATCTTGTATGAGTTGATTCTGGAGTTGCAGCAGGGTAATTTTGTGTTACCAAGTTTGCCCAGTGTCGCGACTCGAATTCATCAAACCATTGCCGATGAAAATTCCAGTGCGGATGATATTGCGCGGGTGATCATGGCCGACCCCTCAATTGCAGTAAAAATAATTAAAGCAGCCAATAGTGCCTTGTATCAACGGCAGAAAAAAGCGGATGATTGTAAGACTGCCGTGGTGAGCTTAGGGACTCGAGTGACCACGCAATTGGTGACTTGTTTTGCACTTAAAGAATTATTTAAATCATCTAATAAGCTCCTTGAAAAACGCATGAAGAAACTATGGGAACATAGTATTGAAATTGCAGCGATTAGCTATGTGCTAGCAAAAGTTACCCCGGGTTTTAATGCGGAACATGCCATGCTGGCAGGTTTAATTCACGATATCGGTAATATTGCTATTTTAAATAAATCAATGGATCATCCCTTGATCACTGATAGTGAAGAGCACTTAGATAAAGTGATGCATAAAATGCATGCTCAGGTGGGCAGTTCTATTCTTAAACGTTGGGATTTTTCTGATGACTTTATTCAGGTGGCAGAAGAAACTGAAAACTGGATGTACAAAGGCTTGGGTGAAAAGCCGGATTTAGTGGATATTATCAATATGGCGCATTTGCACAGCTATATAGGCTCGCCCAAACAAAGAGATGTGCCTATTATTGATCAAACACCTGCTTTTCATAAGTTGGCACTGGGCAAATTGACCCCCAAACTCAGTATTAAAGTACTGGAAAAAGCTCATGAAGGGATTGCCGCAACCAAGGCGTTATTAAGGCTCTAACTTAAGTAAGACTGTCACTTAAGTAAATCTGTCACTTAAGTAAAGCTGTCACTTAAGTTTTAGCATCCCAGCAAAAATCTATTTTTTCTAATGCTTGGCCACCGGAATCATTGCGGGTTTTCTGCGCCAAGATTTGCCACATATCAGCCATACTTTTTTTCGTTTGTGGATGAATTAAATCCGGTGATAAATCCGCCAGTGGTGATAAGACAAAGGCATATTTTTCAATTTCATCACGGGGCACACTGATGCCATCCTGATGAATAATTTCATCATCATAGAGCAACAAATCAATATCGAGGGTTCGGGCAGAAAACTTTTCCTGATTTCGACGACGGCCATTTTGATGTTCAATCTCTTTTAAGGTTTTTTCTACCTCAATAGGCGACATCGTGGTATTAAAACTGGCGACCAAATTGAAAAAATCATCCCCTTCAAAACCAATGGCCTGGGTTTTATAAACCGGTGACAGTTTCAAGTCACAGTCTTTGTCTGCAACAGACTTGGAAAAATATTCCTGCAAGTATTTTACCGCCAGACGAATGTATTTTTCCTGTTCTATATTACTGCCAATGCCGACATAAACCAGATGCTGGGTCATTTTATTACTCTTCTTCGCTCATCATTTAAAGCGACTATTTAATGTTGTTTCGATGTTGTTTTGATATTGTTTCGATGTTGCTTCAGTCTTGAGCAGAACGCTCAATAATCACACCCACGCCACTGGCTTCATTCACTGCAATGGGCTTGTTTAATTTTACCCGTACCCACTGTGCCATAAATTCCTGCAAAATAATACGGCTGACCTCTTCAACAAAGGATTCAACTAGTTGATATGAATGTTCCTTGGCCAGTTGTTTCATTCTTTCACAGACATTAAAGTAATCAATGCAATGCTCGATGTGATCGCTTTGTGCCGCGTCCTTAATTGAACAGCCTATTTCAATATCCAGAATGATGGGCTGGGTTTGCTCTCTTTCCCAGTCATGGATACCGATTATAGTGTCTAACTTGAGCTGCTTAATAAAAACAATATCCACGTACGCGTCCCGTTATTTGCTAGTGTTGTTTTATATAATGCTGAAATAAGCTAGCATATTCGTTGATTAGTCGGTTAAAATCAAGTCACACCAGTTTTCAACAGCAAAACTCGGTGAAGTAACTTATTCTTATGAATTAAGCTGAAAACAGCATTTTTTGTTTGCCTGATGCTTTTTAAAATTTTTTTTGTTCTTTCTTTCTAAATAGCAGGCACGGGAGATGCTGCGTTTAATCGACGCATTTTCCCTAAAATAGGTTTATTTTCTTATTTTTACAGGTCTCATCTCCTCATAATCGTCTCTGTACAATAAAAAATCCATTAAATGTTCCCAGGAGTCCATCACAAAAAAGGTAATAACCCCTCTGAACTTTTCCCACATTAATTTTTTAGAGCCAAACTTTTTACGACAAGCTTGATAAGCCCCATCGGTTAATTCAAAAATTTGATGGAAATAAAAAGCCAGCAAGGTTAACAGATACATATTAAAGCTCAGGTGCTTCTTCCCATGACCATAATTATGCTCAATGTGATAGCCTTGGTTCTTTAATGTGTTGAAACATTCGTTTTCTATTTTCCAACGACATCGACCCGCCTGGGTCATTGTTTGAATATTATGTTCACTGATCTTTATGTCGGTGACCCAGCTATTTCGGTAGATAATTTTCCCTGCGGTATTGGTGAGGGTATATTCAAAAAAGTTAACTTCAATGGCATTTTTTTCGCCATGTAAAGGGACATTATTTTTCCATCGATAATGATGTTGGTGCCCTTTTTCGTCAATCCAGTCCATTGATGGGAGTTCAGAAAATGCTTCAAGCCATTCAAATAAATATGTGTGATCACCAGGTTTGGCAACCAATAAATAATGCATCATTTCTTCAATTATATCTTCTATCATAGGTTGATGTGACATCAAACCATCACCACAAATCATAAATCCTTGTCTTGGATGTGCTTTTTTTAGATTGGCTATAAAACGTTTGGCTGCATTACTTTCACAATCCTGTTTTTTTGTACCATCCGTATTTTGTATTGCTTCAGGCATGACAGGGAGCACTTGTTTTTTATCGGGGTGCATAATGGCACCTTGTAAAACAGCATGACTGTAGGTTATTTCACCCGTTCTATGTTCTTTATGAAGACAACAGTCACAATGGATTTGCTTAGAGGAATAATATTGCGTGCCATCAATAACACAAAGCAATGTGTTGGGTAATATGGCATACTCTTCAAGATGCTTATGTCGTCTGAGTCGTTCAAATAAATCTTTAAATGCAGGTGCAAATGTTTTAGAGGGTATGAGATCCAAAATGTCTCTTAGTTGACTATTTTTAGGAATTTTTTCAACATTAAAAAGAGTGCGTAAATTATTTTGATTCTGTTCCTCTTCCATCTGTTTCTGAAATTCACTTAAAGAGGGATCTTGAAAATACATGCAGGCAAAAGCACTCATAAGCACATCATGTTGACTGTAATCACACTTTCCTTGTACTCGGCTATCTTTGATTGCATGAAAGTGCAGTGAGATGGCCTGTTTCAGGGCAGAAAAACTTAAATGTTTTTTTTTTGCTGACTTAAAGAGGCCAAAATTCACAGTACCAAGCATATAAAAGGGAAATATTTTT
Organism: sulfur-oxidizing endosymbiont of Gigantopelta aegis; assembly: GCF_016097415.1. Taxonomy (NCBI): domain Bacteria; species sulfur-oxidizing endosymbiont of Gigantopelta aegis. Next base: position 1,846,216 of record NZ_JAEHGE010000001.1, read on the forward strand.
TAACATGAAGTCATTCAACCAATTGAAAAACAAGAGTTTGATCTCTTGTTTCTCAAAATGCAAGCTTTTTATTTGATTTTTTAATTTTGCTAAAGTTACTGCGAAAAGTTTTTTATTTCTGCTTGGTAAGCACCACTACAACTCAATTGTTCATCTCAGCGAGAATTGCTGAGTTTTCAACTAAGCATTTTACAATATAAGTACCGGATCATAATAGAACGCTAATGACTTTTTATGAATTTGTAAAATATCTGCACGTCACTGCGATTATCTTATCCATCAGTGGCTTTATTATTCGCGTTATTTTAAAACTCAATGACTCTCCCTCACAGCGCAAATACTGGTTCAAAAAATTACCTCATAAAGTGGATACCTTGTTACTGGCCAGTGCCCTGACAATGGTTTATCTCTTAGGCGTTAATCCCTTCACCACCTTCTGGCTTGCAGAAAAAATGACGGGACTACTGATTTATATCCTACTGGGGATGATTGCTTTACGCTGGGGAAAACCAAATCGATTCGAATTATTGCTGCTCTGAGTGCGGTCACAGTCTTTTCCTATATTGTTTTTGTTGCACATTATAAAGCGCCTGCCATTATTTTTAGCTATTAGTAGCGTTTTTCAGCTTGATCTTAATCATTCACAGCTAAGCACATTCTTGCTCTAATAGCCTCTTCATATTTAGTTAGTGTCCTTAATGGAGAAGAATGTGTTTATGCAAATCGACGAGGCGCCCAAGAAATCCTTTGCGCTGTTTAATTTAGGCTTCCGTCCATTTTTTTTATTGGCCGCATTATCAGCCATTATTTTAATGGCCATCTGGGCTTTGTCATACGCAAATATCATTCAACTCAATACCTACTATGGTTTTGTTGACTGGCATAGCCATGAAATGCTCTTTGGTTATGCCGCAGCGGTTATTGCAGGTTTCTTGCTGACGGCAGTGAAAAACTGGACCGGCGTGGCTACAATCACCAAAACACCTTTGGCCTTACTGGCCGGGCTCTGGGTGCTCGCGCGTATCCTCCCCTTTACGACAATGCCCGGCATTTTAATTGCCTCAGTTGATGTGTAAGCGCTTAACGAACAGCGTTCTTTACCTTTTCCAATTCTGATTTTTTAAAATTCCAGGGAAGCAATGCTTCCAGCTTTTCAACCGTATCCGCATAAGGTAATTGGGTTAATACATAGACCATATACGTATATGGCTCAATATCATTGGCCTTAGCGGTTTCAATAAAACTATAATGAACTGCACTGGCATGTGCACCCTTTGGCGTATCTGAAAATAACCAGGCCTTTCTACCCACGCAGAATGGACGGATAGCATTTTCTGCCAGCACATTACTGATATTCAACCGACCATCTTCACAATAAACAGTCAGCTTAGGCCATTGATTATTAATATAGGTGAGTGCTTTTCCTGTCAAGCTGTCGTTCGGCACTTTGCCCAGGGTGTTATCGACCCATGTTCTTATTTTCTCAAGAAGCGGCAGGCTCTGTTTCTGACGAACCTTAAATTTTTCATTAACACTGGCTTCTTTTATCTCACGCTCAATTAAATACAGCTTATTGATATGGGCCAGTGCCACATCGGCTTTTGTAGGCTTTTGATTGCTCTTTTTCTTTGGTTGTGCCGTCTGAGAATCTTTGAATTTACGGCGAGTGTGATCCCAGCAGCCGACCGATGTGGCATTATTTTGTGCACACACGGCATTGTAACCGGCATAGCCATCGGTTTGCAGATAGCCGCTAAAGCCATCAAGCAGGCGCAGTGGTACTTCCTTCTTACGAGAAGGATCGTATTCAAACAGCACACTGGGTTGTCCAGGTGGCCCGCCACGACTGACCCACATGTATTTGTTCGAATGAGCACTGAGTCCCGGCTCTTTTAATACTTTGAGCACCGTTTCATCCATTTGGATGATGTCACCCGACAGTTGATGTTCTCGCATGAGGTTGATGAGCGGCTGGAACTGATGAGCCAGTTTAATAGCCCAATTGGCCATGGTGGCTCGGGTTATATCGCCGCCATAGCGTGATAATATGCCTTCCATTCGATACAGAGGCAAACCATCGGCATATTTTGAGATAATGATGTGTGCCATCAGGTGAATACTGCCCATTGATTTAGGTAATGGATGTTTTGGCATGACCGCAGCTTTCATTGAACGACTGTCTGTGTCATTGGTGCCTGCAAAGACGGCTTTTTCCTGGAAGTATTCCAGTATTTGGACTTTAGCTGGAATGATATCCAGCTCTTCTCTGACTTTAGTGTAAAAAACCTCAATGGCACCGGCTTTTTCTTCATCTGTCAGATCGATGAAGACAGGGACTCTTGGAATAGTCTTTGAGAAAGGCTTCCTGCCTGTTTTTTCTTTCTTCTTAGGCGAAGTGGTTTTAGGTTCAGGGAGCCCCTCATCGTCAGCCGCCTGCTCAGCTTCATCAAATAAGCGTTCCTGACCATCACTTTTTTCACTGCTGGGTGCAAAGCGTTTACTACGAGCCAGACGAAGGGCTTCTTCCAGTATTTTTATACGGTGGTTTTTCTGTTCAATGACACTCAACAATTCATTCTTGTCCGCGTGTGAAAAAGCGGAAAATATAGAGTCGTTTTTGTGGATTCAGCCTTGTTTTGCATGGCTTTATTATAACAAAAAATAGACTAAAAAGTACTTAAAATACAGACTCATAATGCAATTTCTTATGCGGTTTCATGACACTGATATCATAGCCGTCTAATAGCCAGTTGATTTGTTGTCCGGTGATATTCATCAGGTCATCTTCACCCTTTGGCCATTTGAACTTTTCTTCTGAGAGACTTTTGTAATAGAGTACAAAACCGGTATTATCCCAGAAGAGGCATTTAATTTTATTACGCTGACGATTGGTAAAGGCATACAGATGGCCTGCAAAAGGATTATGACCTAATTCACATTCAACAATGGCACTGAGGCCAATAAAACTTTTACGAAAATCAACAGGCTTCAGATAGAGATACACCTGTGGCAGGCTGAGTGATGGACGTATGGCTGACTTCATTGGAACAGTCCTGCTAATTGTTTTACCAGCTGTACATTATCGGCAGTCACTCCTTCAATGCGTAGCTGATTGGGTAATTCTACAATTAATGCTGAGGTGCGGGCTGAATAGTGTTTCGGGGAGGATAGTTGAATAAAACCATTCCCCTTTGTCATCGCACTGGTTTGCGTTGTTGCACCCAGCAACTTACGCTTGTAATAGCCAAAACGTTTGATGGATAGCCCATGTTCCTGACAATAGGATGCCTGGCTGATACTGTTTTCATTCCATTGATTAACGTGGTCTTGCCAAAATTGTTTTGAGTTGGCTTGGGTTTCTGGTTTCATTGATATGTCTCATAATTAATCGATGGATTGATTATGAGGCAGGGGAGATATTTTTTGAATAACGCTAGATGGTTAAGCGCTTACGTTGATGTTGCTTTCTTTTTCTTCTTAGCACTGGCAGTGGCGCATCCTATTGTAAAGGCAAAGCAATGGACTAACCTTATTATGGTGTTTATTCTCAGTGTCTTTATGCTTGCGGATATCTTAGTGCAAGCTCAACATCTGGGACTTCTAGCCACCGGCGTTGCCAGTGGAAATCTCATGGCGCTGTATAGTATTTTATTGATCATTCAAGTATTAACGGGTCGTGTGATGCCTTTCTTTACCCGTGCGGTCGTGCCGGGCACCGAAATTATTGACCGGCCGATATTAGAAAAAATATTATTAATCACTCTGATACTTCTGGCACTGGCGGATATTTTAGCCTTAAACAATATTTTGACTGCAGCTTTAGCGGCGGTTTTACTCATTGCACACCTCCTGAGGGTGAGCCCATGGTTTTCAAAACCTGTTCTGGACATTCCTATTTTATGGGTGCTCTATGCCGGTTATTTGTGGTTTCTGATAGGCTTTGCACTAAAAGTTATGGTGGGCTTTGGCTGGGTAACGAATAACCTTGCTATTCATGCCTGGACTGTTGGCGTGATCGGCATCACCACTTATGGCATGATGGCAAGAGTTTCACTCGGTCATACGGGGCGTGAAATGTTACCCTCAAAGCTGGCCATTATTGGTTTTTATCTACTCTTTGTCGCGGTGATTATGCGGGTTATTTTACCTCTGTTTTTCGTTAGCCTTTATACAATGTGGGTTGATATCGCTGCAATACTCTGGTGTCTGGCATTTATTCTCTTTGCCATTGCCTATATCCCTGTTTTAACCCAGCCAAGAGTGGATGGAGGAGAGGGCTGAGTAGAAAGTTCTCTTTTTAATCGGAGAGGAAAATTGTATTGAGTGCTTATCTAATTTATTTGTATAATAAGGGCTCTCTCATTAATATAGATAAAAATTGTGCCAATCGAACCTATTTCAAGTGTTTTTTTAACCAGTGCTTTAAGCCTTTTTGCCTATCTCTTTGGCTCTATTTCTGCGGCGATCATTACCTGCAAGGTCATGGGACTGCCCGATCCAAGAACTCAGGGCTCAAATAACCCCGGTGCCACCAATGTGATGCGCATCGGGGGCAAAAAAGCGGCTGCGATTACGCTATTGGGTGATATGTTGAAAGGCTTGCTACCGGTCTTGATTGCCATGGCGATTACTCGAGAGGAACTCACCCTGGCATTGGTGGCTGCTGCTGCTTTTCTCGGTCATCTCTACCCCATCTTTTTTGGCTTTAAAGGCGGCAAAGGGGTAGCAACTTCCTTTGGGGTGATTTTAGGTGTTAGCTGGCCAGTGGCGATTGCGATGATGCTAACCTGGTTAGGAGTGGCTTATGGCTTGAAAATTTCTTCTATGTCAGCCTTGGTCGCTGCGGCACTTGCCCCGTTCTATTTTTGGTGGCTGACGGGCTCAAATGTTTATGTGATTATGGCCGTGCTTATCTCCAGTCTGCTGATTTGGCGTCATCGTAGCAATATTAAACGCCTATTGGATGGGACTGAGAAATAATGTTAACTGTTCAGTAATATTCCCGTACCAGGTTGATATTTTAGGGACTGACCAAATAAGCCCATTTATTTTTACACTTGTAGGATGTGGTGAGTGCAACGAACCGCATCAAAAACATTTGTTTAAAGCCTTTGATGCGGTTCGTTCCTCACCACATCCTACATTTGAAGTGCAAAGCAGATTGAGCGGTTCCATATTTCATCATGCGCTGAACCGTATCATTATATTGTTGAATATCGGCTTCTTTCTCATTAAGTCTCTGATATTAAGCCCCTGGCGCTTTTAAATCGCCTAAAGGCCAGCGGGGTGTGGTTGAAAAACCTTCACCATCTGTTTCGCCTGCAATTAAACGCTGTAAGCCTGCAAAAGCAATCATTGCGCCATTATCCGTACAAAATTGCATGCGTGGATAAAATACTGTCAGCGATGTTGTTGATGTTGATTGAGCTAATTCCGTCAGACGTTCGCGTAGGCGTTCATTGGCACTGACACCACCAGCAATGACCAGTCGTTGATGTCCTGTTTCTTTTAACGCCCGTTTACATTTAATCGCCAGAGTGTCCACCACCGCTTCCTGAAAAGCAAAGGCCACATCCGCTTTGGTCTGTTCACTTTTATCAGATTTAGCCCAGGTGTTTAAAACAAAGGTTTTTAAGCCGCTAAAACTCATATCCAAGCCCGGTCGGTTGACCATCGGGCGAGGGAATTTATAACGACCGTCACGACCTTCCAGTGCTAATTTGGCAATGATGGGGCCACCAGGATAAGCCAAACCAAGCATTTTTGCAGTCTTATCGAAGGCCTCACCAACGGCATCATCCAAGGATTCACCAATGATTTTATATTGCCCAATGCCACTGACATCGACCAATAAAGTATGCCCACCGGAAACTAATAGTGCCAGAAAAGGAAATTCAGGTGGCTGGTCTTCCAACATGGGGGCTAATAAATGGCCTTCCATATGATGTACGCCAATACTGGGACACTTCCACGTCCACGCCAGAGAGCGTCCCACTGCTGCGCCAACCATTAAGGCACCCATTAGACCCGGTCCAGAGGTATAAGCGATGCCGCCAATATCATCTGGCTGACAATGAGCTTGCTTCATCACCTCATCAATTAGCGGAATGATACGCCGGACATGATCGCGGGATGCCAACTCCGGCACAACGCCACCATATTCGGCATGTAAGGCGATTTGACTGTATAATGCCTCTGCTAATATACCTTGTTGATCATCATAGATCGCAATGCCTGTCTCGTCACAGGATGTTTCAATACCTAATACTTTCATGCAGGTATTGTCTACTCTATGCAAAATGCTTTCAAGTGAAATTTTTATGCTTAAAAAGAGAAAGATCTTTTGCATTTATTCTCAGGTAAGAGTATGATTCCGTCTCTGCGTTCTAGGTCAGATTCTATTTGCTGACAAGTCACTTTTTTTGCGAAAAAATGCGAAAAAAGTGAGGAACGTGTGACGATTATACGGTTTCAATCTGCTTGAGAACATGAGCGTGAGATTGGGACAATTTATTTTATATTTGCCATTATTTTTATATTGGGTAGGAGCTAGGAGTCTGCATGCCATCGGTTAAGCTTAAAGAAAACGAGCCATTTGACGTAGCATTACGTCGTTTTAAACGTTCTTGTGAAAAAGCAGGTGTTTTATCAGAAGTTCGTCGTCGCGAACATTATGAAAAGCCAACAGCTGTTCGTAAACGTAAAGCAGCCGCTGCAGTTAAACGCTGGCAGAAGAAGCAGTCTCGTGATATTGGTCGCCGTAAACGTATGTACTAAAGTAGTATAAAATAGAGTGTTTTTCTAGGTTTTTTTAAAGCTTTTAAAAAACACTCTTAATACTATTGACTTAAAACAGCTAATTTAAAACCTTTTTAAACGGTTGTTTTAAGCTTCGCAAACCAAACAGAGCTATGAGAATATGAGCCAGACGTTAAAGTCTCGTCTTCAGGACGATATGAAAAATGCCATGCGGGCTAAAGAAAAAGACCGCCTTGTCGTGATTCGTGGCATCATAGCAGCTGTGAGACAGCGCGAAATTGATGAACAAATAGAGCTTGATGATAGCCAGGTTTTGGCTATTTTAGACAAGCTGGTTAAGCAACGACGGGATTCTGCCCAGCAGTTTCGCGATGCCGATCGTATCGATCTGGCTGATAAAGAAGAAATGGAAATGGGCATGCTCCAGGAATACCTTCCCGTTGCCTTAACCGACATCGAAATTGCTCAATTAATTGATGATGCCATCAGCAGTACCGGTGCAGAATCAATGAAAGAAATGGGCAAAGTAATGGCATTACTGAAGCCACAAGTACAGGGTCGAGGCGATATGTCTCAGGTCAGTGCTTTAATCAAACAGAAATTATCCTAATTTCAACATCCCTAAACCTTATTAATTAGCATTTTTAGGTCTCACGGGTATACAGTAGTTCCCACTTAATCAGATACAAATTAATCTAATGGTTTGATATGGCTGGCACGATTCCCAGAGAATTTATTGACGAAGTCTTAGCATACACCGATATTGTTGAACTGATCGATTCCCGCGTGCCACTGAAACGTGCTGGTAATAACCACATGGCCTGCTGTCCTTTTCATGGCGAGAAAACCCCCTCTTTTAGCGTTAATCAAACCAAACAGTTTTATCATTGTTTTGGCTGTGGCGAAAGCGGCGATGCGATTCGATTTTTAACTGAATACGAACACCTGAGCTTTGTCGAAGCCGTTGAAGAATTAGCCCAAATGGCTGGCTTAGAAGTACCTAAAGTGGCTTTTAGTCAAGACGCGCCACGCCAGGCTCCAGAGCAGTTCGACCTGTTAGATCAAGTGTCAAACTACTACCAGCACCAACTCAAAAATCATCCTCAGTCGCAACAAGTTAAAGACTATGTGCAACAACGTGGTCTCAGTGCAGAAGTGATAAAAACCTTTGGCCTGGGTTTTTCACCCCCGGGTTGGGATAATGTGCTCAAGGTCATTGGCGCAGGTGATGAGAAAAAAACTCAGGCCTTGTTTGATACCGGCATGTTGATTCAACGTGATGAAGAAAATAAAGCACAATCATCACAGCGTTCCCCTTACTATGATCGTTTCCGAGAACGCCTGATGTTTCCTATTCGTGATCGAAGAGGACGCACGATTGCGTTTGGAGGACGGATCTTAGGTGATGGCAAACCGAAGTATCTTAACTCACCTGAAACCCGCTTGTTTCACAAGGGGCAGGAACTTTATGGGCTATTTGAACTCAAACAAGCATTACGAAAAATAGACCATATTGTTGTTGTTGAAGGCTATATGGACGTGGTTTCACTGGCGCAATTTGGCGTTAATTATAGTGTGGCCACCTTGGGCACTGCCACCACTGCGGAACATTTACAAAAACTATTTCGCCTATGTGATGAAGTTTATTTTTGTTTTGATGGTGATCGCGCCGGTAGAGAAGCCGCCTGGCGGGCAATGAATAACACCTTATCAGCAATGAAACCGGGCAAGCAGGCGCGGTTTATGTTTTTGCCCGATGGTGAAGATCCTGATACGATAGTACGGCAACACGGCCAAGCGGGTTTTGCAGCAGAAATGGACAAAGCCATGAGCTTTTCCGAATTCTTTTATGACAACCTAACACAACAAGTTGATATGAGCTCACTGGATGGTCGGTCACGCTTGATTGATTTGAGTAAGCCCTATCTGGGAAAAATTCAGGAAGGGGCATTTCAAACCCTGATGGTGGCCCGCTTGTCAGAGTTGGCGGAGATTGAACCTGCGAGTTTGTTACCTCTGTTGGGGATAAAATCCCATGCTATTTCGGGGATGGCTACGGCGCAAACAAAGAGCAAATATTTTAAGCCGTCATCAGCCGTTGTCCCCGATGCTCCATCGCCGGTTAAAAAAGCCCTGACTTATTTATTGCAATATCCCTATCTTGCAGCCAGTGTGGGTGATCCGGGTCGTTTTTCTTCATTAGAACTTACAAATATCAGTGTTTTTGTGCAATTGCTTGATTTACTTCAAAATGATCCCCAATTAAGTACAGCAAGGATACTGGCAAACTGGCAAAATACAGAATTGCATCCGTACTTGTCACAATTGGCCATTGAACCCTTATTGATCAGTGATGAACAGGCCATAGGATGTGAATTTAATGAAATTTTACAATTGTTTACTCGCCAATATCAGCAACAGCGCTTTACACAGTTACAACGCATACTTCGACAGCAGGGTTTAAACCCGCAGGAAAAAAGCGAATATATGCAATTACTCGGGGCACTAAAATCAAAGTAAGCGTCTAGGCAGAAATCAATAGACAGTGAAATAAGTCCGATTTTCACTAAAACTTATTTAAAGCTTAAAATTGGATAAAAATCCCAATTTTGTGAGCAAGATTACGCTTTTTTAGCACTTATTAACTGGTTTTTTCTTTGTCTACTCGCAAAATAATGCTTAATATGTTAGAATAGTAAGTTATCTCAAGCATTTTTTATTGCATACTTTCACCGATCACATTTACGTACGGATCAAGAGGTCTATGGATCAAAACACTCAACAATCTAAAATAAAAATTCTTATCGCACGTGGCAAAGAGCAGGGTTATCTAACCTATGCCGAAGTAAACGATCACCTGCCCAATGATGTGATGGAGCCAGAACAGATCGAAGATATCATTGCCATGATCAATGATATGGGCATCAAGGTTGTCGAAACTGCGCCTGATGCTGATGACATGATGGTCGAAGGTTCACCATCAACGGATGATGATGCCGTTGAAGAAGCTGCCGCTGCATTGGCCTCCATGGATACCGAATTCGGTCGTACTACCGATCCCGTACGTATGTATATGCGTGAAATGGGCTCAGTTGAATTACTGACTCGCCAGGGCGAAATTAAGATCGCAAAACGGATTGAAGAAGGCATGAAGCAAATGCATTGTGCTTTAGCTTCCTATCCGGCGACTATTAGCTTGCTGCTTCAAGAATACGTTAAAGTAGAAAACGAAGAACGTAAAATCACCGACATTCTGAGTGGCACAGGTTTCGCCTTACTGGACGAAGAAGATGTAGAAGATCATCTCTTAGCTAATCCTGCTTCGACGCCAAATGATACCAAAGATGACGATGAAGAAGAAAGCAATGAGCCAGTCGGCCCTGATATGGAGCTGGTTAAAGAACATTTTGCGCTGATCCGAGAGCGCAATGAACAGTTACTCATCGCCGAAGAAAAAGAAGGCTATGATGGCGAGACTTGCAAAAAGATCCGTGAAGAAATTGCTGATGCCTTTATGAAATTAAAGCGTACTCACAAGCTGAATGATCGCTTGGTTGCTGCATTACGTTCTTTAATCGAACGCATTCGTATGCACGAAAAAATTATTCTGACAGCCTGTGTTGAAAAAGCACGCATGCCCAGAAAAGAGTTTATTACGTCTTTCCCTTACAATGAGACTGATCTGACCTGGTTAGATGCACACATTGAAAAAGGGGACAGTTATTCTGAAGTGCTAAAAGAACATGCCGATGAAATCCGCAAAGCACAGCGCAAACTGGTTGCTATCGGTTTAGAGTGCCGCATGAGTATCTCTGGCATTAAAGATATTAATCGTAAAATGTCCATTGGTGAAGCCAAGGCACGTCGGGCGAAAAAAGAAATGGTTGAAGCCAACTTACGTTTGGTTATTTCCATCGCGAAAAAATACACCAACCGTGGCCTACAATTCCTGGATCTGATTCAGGAAGGTAATATCGGTTTGATGAAAGCAGTAGACAAATTTGAATACCGCCGTGGTTACAAATTTTCCACCTATGCTACCTGGTGGATTCGTCAGGCGATAACACGCTCCATTGCCGATCAGGCACGTACTATTCGTATTCCAGTACACATGATTGAAACCATCAATAAACTCAATCGTGTTTCCAGACAGTTACTACAGGAAAAAGGCCGCGAAGCGACCCCTGAAGAACTGGCAGAAAAAATGGAAATGCCGGAAGACAAAGTGCGCAAGGTGCTAAAAATTGCCAAAGAACCTATCTCCATGGAAACCCCAATTGGTGATGATGAAGACTCGCATTTAGGTGATTTTATTGAAGATCAAAATATTCAGTCACCTGCAGAAACGGCTAATACCACCGGTCTGAAAAGTGCGACGCGCAATATTTTAGAAGGCCTCACCGCCAGAGAATCTAAAGTACTGAGAATGCGTTTTGGTATCGACATGAATACCGATCACACCCTCGAAGAAGTGGGTAAGCAGTTTGATGTAACCCGTGAGCGTATTCGTCAAATTGAAGCCAAAGCACTGCGTAAACTCCGTCACCCAACCCGCTCGGAAATGTTACGTAGCTTTATGCGAGAAGACTAAAATAGAAGAACCAGTTTTTATCCCATAGAGACTAGTCATACAATCAATAACCCTTTATAATGCCTGCTTCTTAAATCGTTCTTTATTAAAAAAGACTTTAAGAAGCAGCTTTATATACCTACCCTAATAAGGGCCTGTAGCTCAGTTGGTTAGAGCATCCGACTCATAATCGGCAGGTCGACAGTTCGAGTCTGTCCAGGCCCACCATTTTCTCTTTAAAATCAATAGATTACTTTTCTCAAGATAATTATTTTTCTATTATTTTATCACTGTGCCAAAATCGTGACAAAGATTTGGTTATTTCATTATTCTTAAAATAATTTTCAAAAAACTCTTAAAATTATGTAATTATTAGAACACCCGATTTCTCACCATATGTTCCAGTGGATATTATATTTTTGAATAAATTTAACACTTTAAAATCAACCTTTTATGTGTGTGTTTTGTTATTTGGTTTCTGTGTCTTGACTAGTGTGCCAAGATTGTGACATTGTTATTTTTGAAAGTGAGTTAGAAAAATATCATAAGTAATGATCAACAGGAAATATCCTCTCTGAGATAGGATTAAAATGAGAAAATATTGACATTTTATTAATGTGATTTGAAAAATTCATCATTCCAAGTTTCTTCTAAAGGAAGAAGAGTCTTTACTTTAAAGCTCTTCTTTCAGACTGAAATATAATTTCATTTTTTATCAAGATAATGGCAGTTGAAAATACATTTGGTCAAATTCTTCACCTCAACTCAACAGCCATTTTTATAGAAATAGTAAATAATTAAAAATCAATATTATCAGCTGATTTTGCAGATTGATACGGTGCCAGGTATGTATAACGAAGCACCATTTTATAGGATGACCAACCACCAAGCTCTTTTAATATTTGCATTGGAGTGCCAGACAGCGCATGCCAGCTAGCCTATGTGTGTCTGAGATCATGCCACCTAAAAGATGAATACTTGTAATTTTTCAAATCCATGGTTGGATATTTTTGAGCCCACGGTTTTTTTTTGGTAATTATTAGCTTTAAATGGGGCTATACCCGTACGATCCAATGCCTTTCTCCAAGCAGTAGTGTTTGTATAACTGATTGGCTTTCTCTTGTATCTGGCGTCAACATGATTAATTGTACATAATTATCTGTAGTAGTATTTATGTATCAGTTTAAAAGTGATCTGACTGATGTAAATTACACATAACCACCATCTGCTGTACGTTTTATTGCACTGATAACCAGATCGTCATGTCCAATAGCAACTAATTCTTCAGCTGTCTTATTGCCACAAGATTGTAATCGTGAATTTTTATACCATTGATTTGCTTCCTCATCATTTTGACAGAGAGATAGTTCTAAAAGAAGAGTTAATACTTTGTCTTTAATTGATTTTTGCATAAGTATCTCGTTACATATCCTTTAAAAAGCATACCTAGATTCAGGTTCTTCACATTTTTGCGGACTTTTGTCGGTTTACGACCAAAGCGGCTACCCGTGGAAAACAAAACTCTGTAGGGGCAGACCTATGTGTCTGCCCTTCTGTTGACTTGAAAAGAAGGGCGAACACATAGGTTCGCCCCTACCTACGAACGGTCATTTTGCTGAGAGTTGGAAAAGTACGCTATTTTGTGAAGAATATTAGGCGACAATTAACTTGTCCGGTCGGCGACAACTAGCTTGGCCGGTTTGATACACTCCAGACACATTAATCGAGAAGGATTTTTATGTCTGGAAAATCAATTACCCAAGAACAGGTCAAGTTATACATGTCACATCGAAAACAACCGAATCACACTCAAGCTTCATCAGCAGCCAAAGCAGGATTTTCAGAAAGATCAGCGCGACGCATTGATACAGGTAAGCACCCCGGCGGCACCACACAGCCCAGACAGTACAAAACTCGAAAAGATCCCTTAAATGGTGCTTTTGAACAACATTTAGTGCCCTTACTTGAGATTGAGCCCAAACTACAGCCCATTACCTTATTAGAAGCACTGGAAGAGCTAGAACCCGGTCAATTTGACAACACTCACCTAAGAACACTGCAACGCCGAGTCAAACGCTGGCGTGCTCAGGAAGGACCGGAGCAAGAAGTTATTTTTCAACAAAAACACATTGCCGGTGATATGGGTATTTCAGATTACACCTGGGCTAATGAGCTTAAAATCACGATTGACGGAGAAGAGTTTAAACACAAACTTTATCACTACCGATTGGTTTATAGTGGCTGGACTTATGTTCAAGTTGTCTTAGGTGGAGAGAGCTTTGAATCTCTTTCTTCAGGCTTACAAAATGCGCTATGGCAATCAGGCGGTGTCCCTGTAAGCCACCGAACCGATAGCCTAAGTGCTGCATTTAACAATCATTATGAACAAGAAAAGCTGACCGAGCGTTATGAAAAATTATGTCAATACTATGGTATAAAAGCCACTCGAAACAATAAAGGCATTGCCCATGAAAATGGAGCCATTGAATCCCCTAATGGTCATTTAAAACGCCGAATCGAACAAAAGCTACTCCTTCGTGGCAGTCGAGATTTTACCGCCTTATTGGATTATGAAGCCTTTATTGATGACATCGTTCGCCAAATAAACATACGCTGTAAAACACGATTTAATGAAGAAAAAGCACACTTAAAACCGCTTCCCAGCCGCCGCACCAATGGCTTTAGTGAGCTCTATGTTAAAGTCACCACAAGGAGTACCATTTCAGTTAAACGAGTCACTTATACCGTACCCTCCCGATTGATTGGTACCACGTTATTGATCCATATTTATGATCAACATTTAGATTGTTTCTATGGTCATGAATTGACCTTAAGTTTAAAGCGTATTTATGCACACCGCCATATCCGTTCGCGTTCAATCAATTATAAACATATCATTCACTCGTTAGCCAAAAGCCCAATGCCTTTAAATCATCGGCTTACCGAGATGATATTGTCCCAGAAGGTGATTTCACCCTGATTTGGGAAAATCTCAAACAAACGGGCATTCATGATGATGATTGCCGTTACATGGTGAGCTTGCTGTCCATTGCCGATGCCTATGATTGTGAAGCAGCGCTGGGTCGTTTTGTCTTAGCCTCGTTAGAAGCCGGCAGTCGAGTTTCCATCAAAGCGTGCCGTGACTTTTTGCGCCCATGTCGGTTGATAGACCTCAGTACACCAGTCAGCAACATGACTTATCGACCTACAATGTATTACTGGGGAATTAATATGGCCAATGCACAAAGTTTACCGTTTTTACTCAAAGAATTACGTTTAACGACCATGGTCAAACAATGGCAGCAGGTTTCACAAAAGCCATTGAATTAGATTGGGAGCCTGAATTATTTTTAGCCCATTTATGTGAATTAGAAACCAGTTACCGGCATGACAATAAATTAAAGCGCTTATTAAGAGAAAGCAAACTACCCATTGGTAAACAGTTATCACAGTATGACTTTAATGAAATAACCGGTGTGACAGCCCAACAGCTCAAACAAAAATTACTCAGTTAGACTGGCTCAGGCAAGGACATAATCTGCTTTTATTTGGTGCCAGTGGTCTGGGGAAAACGCATTTAGCCGCCGCTATTGGTTACGCACTCATCGAGCAATCAGTGCGGGTTAAATTCATGAGCAGCACTTCATTGGTGCAAATGCTTCAAAAGGCAAAAGAAGCGTTATCTCTGGAATTTGAACTGAAAAAGCTGGATAAATATGAGTTACTTATTCTTGATGATATTGGCTATGTCAAAAACCAATAGTGAAAGCCAGGTACTATTTGAATTAATTGCGCACCGATATGAACGCAATAGCTTGCTCATTACCTCAAACCAGGCTTTCAGTGAATGGGATAGTATCTTCACTGACAATATGATGACAGTGGCTGCCATTGACCGACTCATTCATCATGCGTCTATTTATCAAATTGAAGGCGACAGTTATCGTAGAAAACAAGCGATGAAAGGCTTAGATTAATGGCTAACTCATTGATCGCTGAACATTTTAAAAGCAAGATAAAAAGCATAGAGCGGGCGAAAAGCCAAAAAGCTCAAAGTGGCCTCGTGCAAGAGCAAAAGCCGCACATCGGTCGCTTTTCGCCCTAGAGCCAGATCAAGAGCAGCGACTAAAGAAAAATCAAGTTAAAAAGAAGAGCAGACAATTAAAGGAGAATAATCGATTGTAAAAAACTCACTATGAATAAAATAATAAATTAGAAACCGGCCAAGCTAATTGTCGCCAACCGGACAAGGTAGTTGACGCCAGATAGAAGAACCTAGATTCAAGTTATATTATAACTATTGTGAGACAAAATCGAAATTTACTGGTAAATAACCCTTATCAAGTTTGAGTTAATACAGATAAATATAGTAAAACGTTATTTTTTGCGCTACTATTTAACAATATTGTAAATTCATGTTTCATGAACAGTGAACAAAGAGTTGTTTTATATGAAAGCACAAGATATTTTGGTCGTTTTAAAATTATTATCTAAGCTTATTGCTAATCAATCATGGAATCAGCGTGAATTAGCTGATGAACTTGGGATCAGTGTTGGAGAAATAAATGCATCTCTTAAACGTAATCAAAAATCAGGATTTTTAGATGCTGAACTGATACCTGTGAAATATGCTATTAAGGAATTCTTACTTCATGGGTTTAAGTACTGTTTTCCCGCTGAATTAGGTCAACCGACAAGAGGTATTAAAACTGCTTATGCTGCACCATTTATTGCAGAGCAATTTGCTTCTCAAGAGTTGCCTCCTGTCTGGCCTGATCCAGATGGGGACGAAAGAGGAATAGAGTTTAAAGCTCTTTACAAGAGTGTACCATTTGCCATAAAAAAGGATCAGCAATTATATCGGTTTTTAGTGTTATTAGACATTTTGCGTAGCGGTCGTAAACGTGAAATAAATTATGCAGAAGAACTATTGAAAAATGAAATAGAGCAAACATCTAGTGAGTAATTTACAGTTGTTAACCATGGTATGTCATGAAATTGAGACTATTCTTGAACAAACTGTTTTAGTTGGGGGGATGCGCTACTGAATTGCTGTTAACAGACAAAGGTGCACCTGAAGTTCGATACACGACTGATGTGGATATGCTTATAGAGGTTGTTTCCCTGGTAGAATATTATCAGGCTTGTGAACAGTTAAAGAATCTTGGATTTCACGAAAATCATGAAGTGATTTGCCGATGGGAGAAAAATGGATTAATCCTGGATTTTATGCCAACTGATGAAAAAATATTAGGATTTGGCAATCCTTGGTATAAAGATGCAATTAAGCATAAATCATCGACTGTTTTGGATGGTATGACTGTCTACTATATTTCGGCTCCTTATTTTATCCAAAAATCTCTTAACAAACGAAGCGAAATACACCTTCCTTCAGGTGGGTGATCAGCGACATTAAAATTTTTTTCAATACTTCTTGAATATTGTACAATAAATAGCTATTATGGAATCATGATCATTCGCAAAGCCTACAAATACCGACTTAACACCAACGCAGAGACAGAGCAGTTAATGTCTCAGTATGCGGGCAATTGTCGTTACTTGTGGAATAAGGCTTTAAGGTTGAATCTTTACCATCTTGAAAATAAACAACCGATGCTTTGGTACCAGGAACTTGACTGGTTTAGCAAGCTCTGGAAAAAGAGTGATCAATATGGGTTTCTAAAACTGTCACCCGCCCAAACCTTACAACAGACGCTTAAGCAACTGGAACGAGCCTTTAAGGATGGGTTTGACAAAAAGCAACCGTTAAAAAAAATACCCACACCCAAGAAACGAGGCGACAGGGATAGCTTTTCATTACCCCAAGGTTTTAAAATTGAAGGCCGGCGAATTTTCCTACCTAAAATTGGTTGGGTAAATTTCAGAAAGTCCAGAGAGATTGAAGGTACAGCAAAGAATGTGACGGTTTCCCGTCAGGGAAAATATTGGTTTGTCTCTATTCAGGTTGAAATGGAATTACCTGAATCTGTCCACTCGTCATTATCAATGATTGGTGTCGATATGGGTGTGAAACGTCTCTTTACCCTATCAGACGGTGAGTTTGCCGAACCGATAGACGTGAGTTTTTTTAAGGATAAAATCAAACGTCTGCAAAAGAGTTTAGCCAGAAAAATTAAGTTTTCAAACCACTGGCGAAAGCTCAAAGAGAAGATTAACCGACTTCATACCAAAATAGCCAATATTCGTCATGACACCCTGCATAAGCTATCAACTGCACTCAGCAAAAGCCACGCTATGATTGTGCTTGAGAACTTGCAGATAAAAAACATGACGAAATCAGCGAAAGGTGATATGGAAAACCCTGGAGCAATGGTCAAACAGAAATCAGGCTTGAACCGAGTCATCCTCGAACAGGGCTGGGGGATGTTCAAAACCTTTCTGCAATACAAACAACGTTGGTCTGGCGGTCAAGTGTTGTTTGTCGATCCAAAATACACCAGTCAGACTTGATGTGTCAATGTTTCAAGTGATTTTTGTCATTTTGTATTTCCTATCATTTTAGTTTCTCATGTTAACTTTAAACAGATGAAGAGAAAGGGCTTTGCCCTCTGGAACGATAGAGCCGTTCCATTCACCCAAGGTATTTTCACAACGGTAATGATCCTGTTACAATATCTTCACGGCACAGGCTGAGGAGCCGATGGCCGTCAACGGTAATGGGCGGCATTTATGTCGCCTTTTACCCCTCTTCAATCAATCGATTTAAGCTATTTCCTGCTGTATTTCATAATCGACTGGTGACAAATAATCATTAGCCGAATGAAGTCGCTCCCGATTATAAAATACCTCAATATATTCAAATATTGCCTGCTTTGCTTCTACTCTGGTTTTGAATCGACAATGGTGCGTCAATTCAGTTTTCAAACTATGAAAGAAGCTCTCTGATACAGCATTGTCCCAGCAATTTCCTTTGCGGCTCATAGACTGAATTATGTTATGATCCGACAATATTTTTCTATGACTATCAGAGGCATATTGGCTACCTCGGTCAGTATGCCAAAGCAATCCATCCATTGGTTTACGCTTCCATATGGCCATCAGTAAAGCATCATTGACTAGCTTGGCTTTCATTCGCTCATCCATCGACCAGCCAACAATTTGCCTAGAGAATAAGTCAATGACAACCGCTAAATATAACCAGCCTTCCTTGGTGGCAATATAGGTAATATCACCCACATAGTAGCGATCAGGTTGAGAGACAGTAAACTCTCTTTCCAGTAAATTTGGAGATATACGCTTATTATGCTTGGAATTAGTCGTCGCTTTAAAGCGTCTCTTCGTTTTACAAAACAAACCGGCTTTTTTCATTAATCGACCAATTCTCCGGCGGCTTATATGAACGCCTTTTTCAGCCAGTTTTCTTTTAAGACGACGGGTTCCATAAGTCTTGCGACTGTCTTCAAACAGTTTTTTAGCTGCTCAGTAAGCGCTTCATTTTCTTTCTCTCTATCCGTTTTAGGAGAGCTAACCCAATCATAATAGCAACTACGGGAAACATCCATAAAACGGCACAGAATCGTTACCGGGTAATCTTTAGCCTGATCAGTTATCCATGCGTACTTCACAAAGTTTCCCTTGCAAAGTACGCTGTGGCCTTTTAATAAATCACGCTCCTGAATCACTTTTGCCAATTCTTTTTTCAGACGTTTTACTTCATCATAAATGTGTTCATCACTTCTATTGGCTACCGTCTTCACCGGTTTGGAATATTTACTGATCCAGGTATGTAGAGTATTTACATTAACACCTAGCTCCCTGGCAGTCTGAGAAACGGGTTGATCCGTCTCATTAGCTAATTTGACAGCTGATTCTTTAAATTCTGATGTATAGCTTTTATTCGGTTTTTTTGTTTGATCATTCATTTTAGGTCACACTTTTTATCTTTTAGTTATTTTAAGTTGTGTGTCCGGTTAAGTATAACCACATTATACCACTTTAAATGGTGCGAAAGTATAACTGCCAACATTTGAAATACAGAAATAAGGTGCGTGTTCTGTCATTCGTTTGCTATATGTTGATCTTAAAATAAGCTGGTCTTGATAGGTGCTAAAAAATCCTTCACACTTTGGTTTGTCTTCCATGTCATTTTCACAATCTTCTAATAACTGTTTTGTGATCCCTTATTAGGCACCAGTACATATAAATCTTTTTTGATTGAGACATAACATTCCTGTATATCTCCAGCCCCTTAACTAAAGGATATAGAAAATCAGGTTCTATCCAAAACTTTCTTGCTGGTTTTACTTTTTCATTTCTTCCAAAGTCAGGGCAGGTTTTAATTTGCACCAAATTATTATTTTTATTTGTATCAATAATTTTTACAAAATAAATACCATTTAATTCTGTGGTTACTCCTTTTCTGCCGTTAACCCAAGTGCTTGCACCAGTGATCTTTTAAATGCTTTAAAACCACCTTTCGGTGTAATAGCCCATGGTGAATCACCTCCCGTAACAGGGGTTGCCTCACACTTATCAATGTCAACTGAATCAAGAGCTTCTTGTTTTGTGAGGTGAGCAGGGATTGCTTTTTATTTCCTTTAGCCGCTTCCCATATAGCATAGGGTATAGGATATTTTATTGTGTTACCTTTGCATTTTTAGCAATAAAAATAGCTGTTTTATTAGCTGCATCAGGAAATGGCTTTAAAGCTTTTAGATCATCAATCCCTACAGGTTGAATGATCTGATTATTTCCGATATAAAATGATCGAAAACCTGCTGAAGATGGTGATTGAAAATGAGTTTGCGTGATAACAAATGCTAAAATTCCGTCTTCATCTTTGAGCCATTTATCTGCAACGGTATAGGTGATCATTCCTGATATATCAAGTTCATTTCCACCATGAAATTTTGTTTTTGAGAAAATTCCATAATGATCACAGGTTGGCTTTATACGTTCACGGTATAATTCGGGTAATTTTGACCATCTGACCCAAGGTGGATTACCAACAACCACATAAACTTTCCTGCAATAGCAGACCAGAAGAAATTACGCACTATACGAAACCAGATACCATTCCAGTTTCTTTCATGTAAATCCAGAATTTTTTCATAAGTATGCTTGAGTGGTGATCTCCATTCTTTCATTTCATTGGATGTAATTAATTTTTTTGTATTAATTTTTTTCTGTCTCACGCCACTGAGTACTTTTTGAAACTAAATTATCCATTAGTAAAAATACGGAATCTAAACGACTTCTATCAAAAGCCAATTCTGAAGGCAATAAAATTTCAAGATCGGCTACTTCACTACCAATTTTATAAGAGACAATCAATTCATCTTTTTAGGATTTCGAGCTGGGGAATACACTGCATCCGCTAAAAGAATCGGTATTTCTATATCTGTTCCTTTGTTATTGTCTAATAAATCAGAAATAGCGATTAATATATTCACTCGGGCAGTCTGGACTGCTAAAGGATTTAAATCAAAGCCCCAGACATTGTTTATGATGTGTTTTAACACTTCTAAATCACCCCACCCATCATCTGTTGCTTGTATTTTTATTTTCCTGATTAAAGCCAGTAAGAAAGAAGCTGAACCACATGTTGGATCAAGAAATCGTTGAGTTAAAAAATTTTTTACATTGATTCTATCCAGAGTGACTTCAACCAACCATTCTGGTGTATAAAATTCACCCAGACTTTTTCGTAGCTCATTTGGCACGAGATCTTGATAAAACGACTTAAGAACATCTTTTGAACGTGCGGAATACAGTGGACCCCATTGTCAAGACAGCTTTCTCAAATATTAAGATATAATTCTGTTGGTTATTTATAGTATTAGTCTTATCCACATATCCACAGGTCTGCCAGTAGTCCAGAGACGCTTGCGATATATCTCAGGGCTACTGGCTTGGCCTGTGGATATGTGAATAAAACGGTTGCCAGTAAAGTTGATTATCCTCTCATCATGCTGCCCGTTTTAAGTCTGGAACAACTTCTTTCATCACGCCATAGATCTCTGCAGGCGTTTTTCCACCGTGTGTACTGTGTGGTCGTTCATGGTTGTAAAACTCAAAATATTCCTTTAATGAGCTCTTTAGCTCATCAATACTTTAGTAATCCTTGAGGTGAATTTCCTCATATTTTACACTTCGCCAGAGTCGTTCAATCATAATGTTATCCATTGCTCTGCCTTTGCCGTCCATGCTGATTTTTATATCATTGGCCTTTAGAACACCTGTAAATGCTCTGCTAGTATATTGAGCACCTTGATCCGTATTGAAGATTTCTGGCTTTCCATATCGTCGCAGTGCTGTTTCCAGACTACTGATACAAAAGCTTTCTTCCATGCTGGTTGACACTTCCCAGGACAGCACAAAACGGCTACTCCAGTCCATAACAGCACTTAGGTAGACAAATCCATGTGGCATCCGTAAATACGTGATATCTGTGCACCAAACCTGGTTATTCCTATTAATATCAATTCCTTTGAGCAAATATGGATAGAGGTTATTATTTACTTTGCAAGGCTTGCTGGTATTGGGTTTTGGTGCCACTGAAACCAATCCCATGATCCGCATAAGCCGTTGAACTTTTTACGATTAATTTTATAACATTTCAATCTTAATGCATTACGAATTTGACGACTGCCATAGAATGGATGTTTTATGTACAACTCATCAATCAAATTCATTAATGTTAAATCTTTATTTTGCAGAGGCTTTTTAGGTTGATAGTAATAGCTTGAACGGTTCAGGCCGATAAGCTCACATTGTTTTTGATGCTCAACTGAGGGTGCTCTTTTTCTATGCAACACCGCTTTTCTGCTCTACTCAGTTGAACATCTTCAACTTTTTTGACAGCCAGTCAGCCTCTACTTTTAGTTGACCTATTTGGCTGTACAGGTGTTCTTTTTCCTTTTCATGTTCAGCATCTTTATTCTCTAATTTTTTTGAAAAAGTATCGGCTGCACCATCAAGCATCTGCTTTTTCCAGCTATTGACCTGGGTGGTGTGCACTTCAAATTCTGACGCAATTTCTGCGACTGTTTTTGACCTTTCAAAGCCTCAATGGCTACTTTTGCTTTAAATTTGTTGTTGAATGTTTTTCTTTTTGTGCTCATTTTTTTGTTCCCCGTTAGGTTAGCTCTTATATCTTAACCTATTGTCCAGTTTTCGGGGTCCACTATAGAAGTTAATTTATCCGCTCTATACATGGAGAATGAAAGCAAAATACCTTTTAATCCATCAATTATTTTGGCTTGATGTTGTTTCAATCTTGCAACATCAAGATACCAACTGAAAATAACTTCTTCTCCAAACCCATTTATTCCAGCACCAGAAAAGAAATTACCCTGTTCAATTTCATATTCCATTCGGTCAATTAATAATTGACCATCAAGGCTGACTGTTTCTCTGATAAATCCTTTATAAGTGGTTAGTGCATGTTCGGCAACAACTTCTGCACCAAGAATTTTTATCAAAAGAGAGTTGTAAGTATGTATGACAAAAAGTGCAACAGGGATCTTCAATTCTTCAGACTTTTTTGTTCAGAGAAATTGACTTGAAATCCAATATTATCAAGAATCCCATTCACTTGGCTGATGGAAAGATTTGATGTTTGTCCATAAAGAGCTTTCCACTCTTCAAAGATCATTTTTATTTTATTATTATTTTTCTTTTCCAGTCGCTCTGATAATGCGTCAGATAAAGCCTGTAACATATTACAGCCAGCATCAGAACTATGACCAAAAGCAGTGATTAGATTTTCTGATGTAACAGGAACCCATTTACAATCAGTCAGAGCCTTAACTATCAAAGATACACTGGATTCACTTAATGGTAATAATGCATCATGAACTATTTTTCCTCGGCTGTACCGTGCAAATGCAATATGCTCTGCATCGGTAACTATTCCAATATAATCCTCATTGTCGAGGGATTCGAGTTTAGCACGAGTCGGGATATATTTTTTAAGCGATCAAACACCGCATTTTTAAATGCAGAACTGGAAGTACTACCATTAAATAAGCCCTTATCCTTAAATTCAATAATAACTCTGTTATAACTGGCATCAACTCTTTGCCTCTCCATTTGAAAAGGAATATTTAAAGCATCACCAATAATCTTTATCCATCCCTGGCGTACTTCTGTTTCATTGAGCCAGTTACCTTTGTCTTTCTTAAGTTGTTTGAAAATTGTTTTATTCATAATGGCTCATAGTTAATTAGGTGAAAAATAAATGATGTCTTCTGGACTAACAATGCCTTTTGCCAGACCTAAACGCATAGCGGGTGTTTTTTTGTCTTTTCCTGCAATACAATAATTATAATAAACTCGGAATATATCGAGTAACTTAACAATGTTCTTTGGGTTGTAAGCAGAATACCCATACCACCTTCTGCCAGAACTGCTGGCAGATGAAATAACTCGCTCTAATAATGATAATCTACGTCTAACCTGCATAAAAAAATTATCAATCCCATGCATGGAGGCTTTGTTATATAACCATGCCTGATGGTCTTCATCATAGTCACCATAATCAGTAAGATAACAAATCGCTTTTTCTGGTTCAGACATATTAGGAAAAGGGTGTAAAAGCCATTTATCTTTCCAGTTTCCAATTTCCTGCATGTTTTCTAATCGATCTTTTATTATTTTTAATTTTATTTTATTTTTTGATAAATCAGGGTGTTCTTTTTGCTGATCTGAAAAATAGTTCCTGGAATCATTTAAAGTTCTCCGCTTTTCATCAACAGTTAAATCCTTTGTTATTCGAACATAAAAAGCATCACAGCTTCTATTTTTATTTCGTTATGGAAAGCTGTTAAGCAGGTTGCTCTCATTCCAGAATCTTGATCTAAAAAAGAATCTGATTTTTTCAACACCACTGAACAATTTATGTATAAAAAAGAAATGTCCATACATCGTATATTCAGAATGGATCTGCATTCCATTTTGAGGCAATTTTTGTACTTGATAGAGAGCTTCTGATTCTTCTATATCATCACGAGAAATTGCATCCTTGTATGTTGCTGATATATCGGCACTTAAAGATGATCCATTTGTCTTTTTGGATCTTGAATTTTTCACACTCTCTTTATAATCACCATTCAACCAGAATCTTGCATGTTTTCGATAGGCGTATTGGGCATTATAATCATTAACAGATAAAGCATTTTCTTCTATTTCAATAGGGCTAATACAAGGATCTAATGTGGCTATACTTAACCGGACACACAACTTAAAATAACTAAAAGATAAAAAGTGTGACCTAAAATGAATGATCAAACAAAAAAACCGAATAAAAGCTATACATCAGAATTTAAAGAATCAGCTGTCAAATTAGCTAATGAGACGGATCAACCCGTTTCTCAGACTGCCAGGGAGCTAGGTGTTAATGTAAATACTCTACATACCTGGATCAGTAAATATTCCAAACCGGTGAAGACGGTAGCCAATAGAAGTGATGAACACATTTATGATGAAGTAAAACGTCTGAAAAAGAATTGGCAAAAGTGATTCAGGAGCGTGATTTATTAAAAAGGCCACAGCGTACTTTGCAAGGGAAACTTTGTGAAGTACGCATGGATAACTGATCAGGCTAAAGATTACCCGGTAACGATTCTGTGCCGTTTTATGGATGTTTCCCGTAGTTGCTATTATGATTGGGTTAGCTCTCCTAAAACGGATAGAGAGAAAGAAAATGAAGCGCTTACTGAGCAGCTAAAAAACTGTTTGAAGACAGTCGCAAGACTTATGGAACCCGTCGTCTTAAAAGAAAACTGGCTGAAAAAGGCGTTCATATAAGCCGCCGGAGAATTGGTCGATTAATGAAAAAAGCCGGTTTGTTTTGTAAAACGAAGAGACGCTTTAAAGCGACGACTAATTCCAAGCATAATAAGCGTATATCTCCAAATTTACTGGAAAGAGAGTTTACTGTCTCTCAACCTGATCGCTACTATGTGGGTGATATTACCTATATTGCCACCAAGGAAGGCTGGTTATATTTAGCGGTTGTCATTGACTTATTCTCTAGGCAAATTGTTGGCTGGTCGATGGATGAGCGAATGAAAGCCAAGCTAGTCAATGATGCTTTACTGATGGCCATATGGAAGCGTAAACCAATGGATGGATTGCTTTGGCATACTGACCGAGGTAGCCAATATGCCTCTGATAGTCATAGAAAAATATTGTCGGATCAGGCTCTTCTCCGCTTTGATGAGTGAAGAAAGATGCTAATATTCAAGAAACCTGTTGAAATATAAAGCTTCTGAAGGTTTTATAAGCAATAGGTAATATGAGTATCAACATCTCACCCACCATTTTGGGACTGACTGGCCAAAGAGTCAATGAAATAACGTTAAATAAACACCATGAGACAGTTCATATAATCTGTCAAAGAGACAAGCGAAGGAAGGTAATTGATCCCTTAACCGGTCAGCAAGGGACGATAAATCGATACATAAAAAGACAAGTACGTGATGTGCCATTTATGGGCTATCCATGCTATCCATGCTATCCATGCTATCTGGAAATTGAGTTAGCTCAGGTTTGTATCAGTAAAAATGAACGCCGAATAGAGCGATGTGACTTTGTTGATAAAGGCTGTCGTTTTACACAACGATTTTGTCATATGATTAGTGGTCTTTGTCGTCATATCAGCATTCAGGCTGTTTCCAGGCATCTCAATATACGTTGGGAAACCGTTAAGAATATTGACAAAGCTTATCTTGAAAAAACATTGCCTGCATTAGAGCCCGAAAAATTAAAGGACTTAAAATATATCGGTGTTGATGAAGAGGCCAGAGCAAAAGGCCATGATTATATGACGGTCATTTATGATATGGTTGAAGGACATTTAATCGGGGTAGAAACAGGTCGAACTTCAGATGTATTTACAAAGTTTTTAAAACGAATACCGAAGGAAACCACTGAAAAAATAGAGGCGGTGGCCATGGACATGGGGCCCGCGTATCAAAAATCAGTGAGAGAAATATTGCCCAATGCAGATATTGTTTTTGATCGATTTCATGTCATGAAGAATTTCTCTAACGTGATAAAAAATCAACGTAGGATTGAATTCAGACGAGCCAGCAAGCCTGGAAAAGATTTACTCAAGGGATGCTATTACTTGCTACTAAAAAATGAAGACAAGCTCACTGAGAAACAATCTGACCGATTGAATAACCTGTTATCAGAAAATCAGAATTTAAATATTTTATATCTGATGAAAGAACAGTTACAAGCACTGTGGAATAACAATGACGTGACTGAAATGAAAGATGAATTAGAGCAATGGTGTGTCATGGCTGATCAAAGCAATATGAGCTACTTAAAAACATTTGCTCGCTCAATGAGAAAGAATAAAGATGGTATTTGCAACTATGCAAAACATCAGCTGACATCCGCTAGAATTGAAGCAGGCAATGTCAGTATTGGCTTAATAAGAAAAAGGGCCAGAGGGATTCGGGATACCGAATATTTTAAACTTAAAATCAGGCAAACCTCCATTCCTGATGAGCAGAGTATGTTCTATTTTGGGTAAACCCTCACTCATCAAAGCGGAGAAGAGCCTCGGATCATAACATAATTCAGTCTATGAGCCGCAAAGGAAATTGCTGGGACAATGCTGTATCAGAGAGCTTCTTTCATAGTTTGAAAACTGAATTGACGCACCATTGTCGATTCAAAACCAGAGTAGAAGCAAAGCAGGCAATATTTGAATATATTGAGGTATTTTATAATCGGGAGCGACTTCATTCGGCTAATGATTATTTGTCACCAGTCGATTATGAAATACAGCAGGAAATAGCTTAAATCGATTGATTGAAGAGGGGTAAAAGGCGACATAAATGCCGCCCATTACCGTTGACGGCCATCGGCTCCTCAGCCTGTGCCGTGAAGATATTGTAACAGGATCATTACCGTTGTGAAAATACCTTGGGTGAATGGAACGGCTCTATCGTTCCAGAGGGCAAAGCCCTTTCTCTTCATCTGTTTAAAGTTAACATGAGAAAAAATGATAGGAAATACAAAATGACAAAAATCACTTGAAACAGCCAAAAAAATATTTAGAAAACTGTCCGGAAAAGTGTTGACACATCAGCTAACTGCCGGTATCAACAATAGTACTTATATCCATGTTGATGATACGGGTAGTCGTCATGATGGAAAGAATGGTTATTGTACTCACGTTGGCAATGAAACCTTTGCCTGGTTTTCAAGTACTCGATATAAGAGCCGGATTAATTTTCTACAATTGTTACGAGGTGCTGCTGTTGATTATACGCTCAACGATGCAGCACTTGATTATATGAGAGCAGAAAAATTACCTCACAAGCCATTGAGCGTTATTGAACAAAGTCATCAGACTTGCTTTGATAATGAAGAAGCCTGGAAATACTATCTGCAGAACAATAGTATCATAACACAACGGCATGTTCGCATTGCCACAGAAGGCGCTTTACTGGGGGCATTAATTAACAGTGGCTTTCCAAGTGATTTGGTGATTGTGAGTGATGATGCAGGACAATTTGATATTTTGTTGCACGCATTATGTTGGATACATGCAGACAGAGTGTTTCAGCGGATACTACCACTCAATGAGCGACATGATAAAGAACTGAACTGGGTACATACTCAGATTTGGGAACTATTTTATGATCTCAAACAATATAAACTTGAGCCAGATGATCCGTTGAAGTCAGCGATTGCTGAACATTTTGATGAATTGTGCCGGACTAAAACAAGCTTTGAAACGTTGAATCAGGCACTGAAACGATTGGCAAGAAATAAAACAGAATTACTGCTGGTATTGGAACGGCCTGATATTCCTCTTCATAATAATTTGAGTGAAAATGATATTCGAGAATATGTTATTAAGCGTAAAATTAGTGGTAGTACACGCTCAAAGGATGGGCAACTTTGCAGAGATACCTTTGTCAGTTTAAAGAAAACTTGTTTGAAACAAGGAATTTCATTCTGGGATTTTATTAATGACCGGATCAGCAAGAGAAATTTGATCCCATATCTGCCTGAGTTGCTGAAAGGTAAAGTTTGTGCTGTTTAAATGCACAGACTTATTGAGAAGTTACGATGTCTGTCACAAAAAAACACTAGAATACCAGACTCATAATCGGCAGGTCGACAGTTCGAGTCTGTCCAGGCCCACCATTTTCCTTTTAATGTATTTTTTAATAACTTTAACGGAACTCTTAACCCATCACGCTTAAAGACTGATTCTTCAATTATTGCAATCGCTTTTTGAATATCATTATAATCATCCCACAAAGCTTTATGAATTGCTTTTCTTAAAAGGGTGATAGTGCCAATACAGGCAATATCATAAGATTTAGCTAGTGCCCATCCGTCAATAGGTTTTTTTATATAAAGAACCGTAGGGTGGGCATGGCTTTATCTGCCCACGCTGACTCAAGCGCTTATTATGTACACTTTCAGCGTGGGCACAAAAAGCGTGCCCACCCTACGGTCAAAATTATCAAATAATTTTAGAATAAACGGGTGGACACTAGCTAATTGTTTACCAATTTTATTGCAACTGGTATTCATCCGCAGTTTCGTCCCAGGTGAATACACTTTGAGCTTGGCTACCGGCAGCAGGTGGGTTGTTATCCAATGCTTGTAAAGCGCTGGCAAGGGTAGTGGTGCTTGAGCGATTGAGATTAAAATCTGCAGGGTTGACGTATTCTTCATAGGCAACACTCCAAACTTCCTCACCGGTATCAGCAACAGTGTTGAGCGCTTGTGTTTGTAGGGTGACATTTTGCACTGGAAACACATCACCTATGGCAGGATCGCCGTGAACGGCATCCGCATTGGCATTGAAAGAAAGGGCGGCAGTGGCAGCGAATAATAAAGTAGCTAAGGTTTTCATGGCTATATCCTCGTATGGGTTAAAATATTAAGTTTGTCTTGCTATGGGTTTTACTATACGCTGCTTGAGCTTGCGGGAACCTTGCACCAAGATTAAAGATATTTCATACTTGCCTAATTGAATAGTCATTATCTGCTTGACCGTTATGAGATTAAAAAAACTGTGGGAATAGGAAGCATGTATTTTTAATGTGGGCTGAAAAAATAAGGGACTAGAATGGCTGATAATTTCAAACGACGCTTGTATATCCTTGAAATGCTGAAACGTAAAGAGGATGGTGTGATTACCATACCTGAGATAATCCGTCGTTTATCTGGGAAGGGCTTCGAGAATATTCGAAATAGAACTATTGAACGAGATTTAGCTCAATTGTCCACTGAATTTGCTATTGGTTGTGATAATAGTGTAAGACCTTTTCAATGGTGGTGGGCTGGTCTTGAATCATATGATATTCCGGGTATGGGGCGAAATTCTGCCTTAAGCTTTAAATTGAGCCAACAATATCTGGAACCATTATTACCTCATAAAAGTCTTAAACATCTTCAGCCTAAGTTCAGACAGGCAAAAAAGGTATTATCTGGCAAGGGTAAAGAAAAAGATCGTCGCTGGGTGAATAAAATTCGTGTAGTGTCCAAGGCGTTAGCTCAGATCCAAGCTGTGGTTTCTGAGTCAGTCCATGATGCCGTTTATGAAGCGCTTTATGAAGAAAAAATGCTACAAATTGATTATCTGTCCCGTGATGATGATGAGCTGAGTCAGCGTAGAATTCACCCTTTGGCACTGATTTATCGGGGGATCACATCAGAGCTCATTATTTGTGAAGATGGGCAAATAAAACGCTTTATATTGAATCGTATCAAAAAAGCTAAAGTGCAAATTCAGTCAGTGCTTATTCCAGAAGGATTTAATTTAGATCACTACATTGATGAAAATCTCGGCTTTCCGGGAAGTTGTGAGCTGATTGAATTTAAAGCATGGATTGATGCATCTGTACGTCAGGATATTGAAGAAACCCCCTTGACTAAAGAGCAAACCATTGAGGAAGCGGGTGATGGTCATATCATTTTAACCGCCACTCTTCGCGAAACAGCCAGTTTAACGGCATGGATTCTGGGGATGAATGAGCAGATTATTGTGCTGGAGCCAGAAGCATTAAAAGACAAAATAATCGATTTAATTACTGGCATGGTAAAGAATTATCAATAAAGCGTCATTTATTGACGGGTGTATTGTGTAATATGGCCTAAAGTTATTAAATAAGTACCGAAATTCGACAAAATTGAGGCAAATACGATGAGGCACTGGAGAAAAAAGAAGGCAAATAGAGCTCATGATTTTATTAATTTAAAAAATAAAGAAAATGACGCTTACCTTAAATTGTTGAAACGGATAAAAATCAAAGTCATTGATAATCCCATTGAAAAAGCACTCGAATATTACTATGAAGCCAATCCTGATGCTCAAGTGATTTCAACTTATTCAAATAATTTCTTATTGAGATTAGCGTTAAATCATATTCGTCACAATTACTCAAATTATGAGCGCATCATTCAACAAATTGGTGATCATTCATTTTAGGTCACACTTTTTATCTTTTAGTTATTTTAAGTTGTGTGTCCGGTTAAGTATAGCCACATTATTGCTCGTCTTATTGCGATGAGTCGTTGTTGTAAAAATCTGGTTTTAATGGGTGATCAAATGCAATTAAGCCAGCCCATACAAGGCTCACATCCCAAAGAAAGTGGTTTGTCGATACTGGATTACTTGTTACATGAGCAGGCAACCATTTCAGATTCTATGGGGATCTTTTTAAATACCACTTACCGCATGCATTCCAATATTAATTCTCTTATTAATGCAGCAATTTATGAAGGGAAATTACACATTGATCCGGCTAATGATAAGCAATCAATCCGTATTCTGGGGCGGCATACAAAAACAGACCAACAGAACTATTTAAACAAAGACTCTGGCATCATTTTTGTTCCCGTTTCTCATGATGGGAATACCCAGTCCAGTACGGAAGAAGTCTCCATCATTAAAATATTATTCCAAGAATTAATAGGTAAAATTTATACTGATAAAATGGGCAATGAAAGACCCATTGATATGAATGATATTTTGATAGTTGCACCGTATAACCAGCAGGTTAATTATTTGCAAAAAGCTTTGGGTGATAAGGCAAGAGTGGGTTCTGTTGATAAATTTCAAGGACAGGAAGCACCCATTGTTTTTCTTTCTATGTGTACCAGTGATGCTAATGAATCACCAAGAGGGATTGATTTTGTTTTTGATATCCGTCGTATCAATGTGGCCATCAGTCGTGCAAAAGTCCTAGCAATAGTGGTTGGACATCCTGGTTTGTTAACAACCAGGGCTAATACTCCAGAACAAATGAAAAACATTAACTTATTTTCACGCCTGGTTGATAGTAGTCATTCCTTTGGTCAAGCTCATTGCAAGCCATAACTGACACAATATCTTTTTTCCATTTTAAGGAGTAAAAAATGCTTCAAAAGAGCTTTTCACACATACCATCCATTGGTGCAACAACAGAGAAAAAAATATGGGCGAGTGGGATAGATTCAATGGATGATTTTGTTAAATTACCGCCTGAATTTCTATCAAAAAATAAATGTTCCAAGATCATGGAACATATTAAAATTTCAAAAGAAAAAATATCTGCCGGGGATGCCTGTTATTTTTATGAAAATTTATCAACAAATGAACACTGGCGATTATTTAAAGAGTTTCAGGATTCAACGGTTTATTTTTAGAACAAGGCCAATGTTTTTAATGTTTTGAACTTCATCAATTAAGAGTTATTATTTTCAGAAAATAAGTGCTGAAAAAATGAGTCTTGTTTATTGGATAATTCAAAGAAAAATAATGGCTTGTAGTCTATACTTTAGGCGTTAATGGCATAAATAAGCAGGGCAAAATAACTGATACTGTTCTGCTGCCTAGCTCTTTGGTTTAAATTTTGGCTCAAATATGTTCACACCACTTTTAAGGATCCCACAGCAAGCGAAAATAACGAATGATTATCAAGGGATTAGTCCGGATGAAATATCCGTTCAGAACTGGTTGAATCGTCGTGATCGTAAGAATTTACAACATTTTCTAGATACTTTGGTGCAATTGAATCGAGTTCAATGTACGCCGGTGGTCAGAATGTCGATTATGAATATTCTGGATAATGATATTCAAAATGAATTAGAAATTCTGTTGGCAAAAACGAACTCAATGGCCTTTCCGATGAATGATGAATATCGGCTACTGACCAATCGTCTACAGCAATTGTTATTAGAAACATCGGTGGCATATCAGATTATTATTCATGATATTGCCTCGAATAATAATTTTCTCAATCAATACCTCGGTAGTCTAATTCCCCAAGCCTTATTTATGGCACATTTTTACTTATCACGCTTATTGGTGGAACGCTTTCAATTTTATTTGTCTGAACCGGATTATATTTGGCAAGAATTGAATCAACTTTATCTTTTAGCCGAACGTATCGGGGTGCAAGATGAAGTGATCAGTATGCATACCTCGCTGAAGAGTTGTTATTTACAAGTGGTGCTATTAAAGCTACTGACTCCTTATCGGCTAATGCGTTTTGAAGCACGAAAAAACTATCATCTTATGCGTGATTGGGTGGCTTATTGTGATGTGACTCATATTACACGAAATGAAACTGAACAGCATTTCGTGGTTGATTTATCGAAAGACGAATCAGCTCATTTTGTTGATATAAAAAAAGAGACGGATCCGTTTAAAAAATCTAGTCAAGAACAGCATGAACTGCGTTGCATCGATTTGTCACGATTAAAAAAATGGCTAATGAGCTCTGAAGTAAGCAAAGACAATTTCAAACAAACAGCACAATTTAACTTTCAGACTCGTATGAAAAAAGAGATGTGTGAGCATATTGAGCATGAGTTTGAGTTACTGGAGCAACGCTCTGAAGAACGTGAATTACGAGCCAATGAAATTAAACTTATTTCAGGCTTGTCTGCCTGTCATCATTTTATTAGTGATAAAAAAACTTTTATACCTCAAGAAGAAATGGAAGTCTAATGTGGCTACACTTAACCGGACACACAACTTAAAATAACTAAAAGATAAAAAGTGTGACCTAAAATGAATGAAGAATAAAAGCTATACATCAGAATGGATCAGTAAATATTCCAATGATGAAGACGTCCTTCAAAATATTCACCGGTTATGATGAAGTGATGAAACGTTTGATTTAAAACGTCTGAAAAAGAATTGGCAAAAGTGATTCAGGCTAAAGAAACTTTGTGACGCATGGATAACGATCAGGCTAAAGATTAAACGATTCTGTGCCGTTTTATGGATGTTTCCGTAGTTGCTATTATGATTGGGTTAGCTCTCCTAAAACGGATAGAGAGAAAGAAAATGAAGCGCTTACTGAGCAGCTAAAAAACTGTTTGAAGACAGTCGCAAGACTTATGGAACCCGTCGTCTTAAAAGAAAACTGGCTGAAAAAGGCGTTCATATAAGCCGCCGGAGAATTGGTCGATTAATGAAAAAGCCGGTTTGTTTTGTAAAACGAAGAGACGCTTTAAAGCGACGACTAATTCCAAGCATAATAAGCGTATATCTCCAAATTTACTGGAAAGAGAGTTTACTGTCTCTCAACCTGATCGCTACTATGTGGGTGATATTACCTATATTGCCACCAAGGAAGGCTGGTTATATTTAGCGGTTGTCATTGACTTATTCTCTAGGCAAATTGTTGGCTGGTCGATGGATGAGCGAATGAAAGCCAAGCTAGTCAATGATGCTTTACTGATGGCCATATGGAAGCGTAAACCAATGGATGGATTGCTTTGGCATACTGACCGAGGTAGCCAATATGCCTCTGATAGTCATAGAAAAATATTGTCGGATCATAACATAATTCAGTCTATGAGCCGCAAAGGAAATTGCTGGGACAATGCTGTATCAGAGAGCTTCTTTCATAGTTTGAAAACTGAATTGACGCACCATTGTCGATTCAAAACCAGAGTAGAAGCAAAGCAGGCAATATTTGAATATATTGAGGTATTTTATAATCGGGAGCGACTTCATTCGGCTAATGATTATTTGTCACCAGTCGATTATGAAATACAGCAGGAAATAGCTTAAATCGATTGATTGAAGAGGGGTAAAAGGCGACATAAATGCCGCCCATTACCGTTGACGGCCATCGGCTCCTCAGCCTGTGCCGTGAAGATATTGTAACAGGATCATTACCGTTGTGAAAATACCTTGGGTGAATGGAACGGCTCTATCGTTCCAGAGGGCAAAGCCCTTTCTCTTCATCTGTTTAAAGTTAACATGAGAAACTAAAATGATAGGAAATACAAAATGACAAAAATCACTTGAAACAGCCAAAAAATATTTAGAAAACTGTCCGGAAAAGTGTTGACACATCAACTCCCCAGAGACAACAAATTCAAACAAATTTGTAGATAAATAATAATTGTTAATTTTGAATTTTTAATGTTTAATGTTTAATTAAAGAAAAGGCTTTCTTCACGGAGAGGAGGATGCAAAGGAATGTAGTATTGGATAGAGCTACTAATAAAAACAAGCCAAAAAGATAATGTTGAATTATGAATATTAAATACTTAATTAAAAAGCAAACCAAAAATATTCTAAATTCAGATTTATCTTTTGACCTTCAATTAAACATTAAACATTTAAAATTAAACATTAATAATGATCGACATACATAGCCATTTACTGCCCGGCATTGATGACGGAGCCAAAACCCTGGATGAGGCCGTTGCCTTGGCTTATCATGCGGCCGCTCATGGCATCACCCATTCTATTATCACCCCACACATACATCCCGGGCGTTATGACAATGATTGCGATAGCATTTTGAAGCCTTTCAATTATTGCAAAACGAAATCAAAAAACAAAACATTGCCCTAAAAATAGCCTATTCAGCCGAGGTACGTATCAGTGTAGAGATGATGGAGCTTATCGTTCTGGATAAAATTCCTTTTTAGGAAAAATCGACCAACAAAATGCACTATTATTAGAATTCCCCATAGCCACATACTTCCCGGTAGTGACAAACTGGTGAATTGGTTACTCAAACGTAACATCAAACCCATTATCGTGCACCCGGAAAGAAACAAAGAAATACAAGCCGACTTTACCAAAATCGCCCCCTTCCTAAAAGCTGGTTGCCTGCTGCAAATTACCGCCAACTCAGTCGTCGGAAAATTCGGTAGCAAAAGTCAGCAAGTTGCCCAAACACTACTAGAAAAGCAATGGGTAGACTTCATCGCCACCGATGCTCACAACCTAAAACACCGCCCCCCGACCTAAACGAAGTCAAAGCCTACTTAGACAGCACCATTGGCCCACAAAAAGCCAACAACTACTCTACGACAACCCCTGGAGAGTGGTGAAAGATAATGTTGAATGGTAAAAGATAATGTTGAATGGTTAATTTTTAATGGTTAATTAATAAAGCAAAAATAAAAGCTTTGCAGCCTCAATTTAAAATTACCATAAAGCCCAATTAACTGCTAAAATCAAAAGATAATAATAAACACCCGATAAACACCTGACTTAAACGCTTTTGAGCTTTAATTAACCATTTAAAATTAACCATTAAAAATTATCCCTTATGAACAATTCTCCGGCTTTAAGCAATCAACAATTTGAAGAAGAAACCATCGACCTGCGTGAATACTGGTCAGTGATCCGTCGTCACCAATGGGGTATTGTTGGTTTGGCATTTGCCATCACCTTGCTTGCCATTGTCGTGGTTTTTTCTCTGGATTCAGTCTATCAGGCCAGAGCCACTATTTTGTTAGAGTCACAACAAGCCAAAGTCGTATCCATTGAACAAGTCTATGGCTTGAATAATAAAAATATGGACTATTATTATTCGCAACTTGAGATCCTAAAGTCTCGCTCCATTGCAGAAAAAGTGGTCAAAAACTGCAACTCACGACCAACGCTGAATTTGACCCACGCCAACAAAAAGAACCTCTGATAAAATTCAGTCTCACTGGTTTTATCAAAGACATAATGTGGCTATACTTAACCGGACACACAACTTAAAATAACTAAAAAATAAAAAGTGTGACCTAAAATGAGAAAACTGGCTGAAAAAGGCGTTCATATAAGCCGCCGGAGAATTGGTCGATTAATGAAAAAAGCCGGTTTGTTTTGTAAAACGAAGAGACGCTTTAAAGCGACGACTAATTCCAAGCATAATAAGCGTATATCTCCAAATTTACTGGAAAGAGAGTTTACTGTCTCTCAACCTGATCGCTACTATGTGGGTGATATTACCTATATTGCCACCAAGGAAGGCTGGTTATATTTAGCGGTTGTCATTGACTTATTCTCTAGGCAAATTGTTGGCTGGTCGATGGATGAGCGAATGAAAGCCAAGCTAGTCAATGATGCTTTACTGATGGCCATATGGAAGCGTAAACCAATGGATGGATTGCTTTGGCATACTGACCGAGGTAGCCAATATGCCTCTGATAGTCATAGAAAAATATTGTCGGATCATAACATAATTCAGTCTATGAGCCGCAAAGGAAATTGCTGGGACAATGCTGTATCAGAGAGCTTCTTTCATAGTTTGAAAACTGAATTGACGCACCATTGTCGATTCAAAACCAGAGTAGAAGCAAAGCAGGCAATATTTGAATATATTGAGGTATTTTATAATCGGGAGCGACTTCATTCGGCTAATGATTATTTGTCACCAGTCGATTATGAAATACAGCAGGAAATAGCTTAAATCGATTGATTGAAGAGGGGTAAAAGGCGACATAAATGCCGCCCATTACCGTTGACGGCCATCGGCTCCTCAGCCTGTGCCGTGAAGATATTGTAACAGGATCATTACCGTTGTGAAAATACCTTGGGTGAATGGAACGGCTCTATCGTTCCAGAGGGCAAAGCCCTTTCTCTTCATCTGTTTAAAGTTAACATGAGAAACTAAAATGATAGGAAATACAAAATGACAAAAATCACTTGAAACAGCCAAAAAAATATTTAGAAAACTGTCCGGAAAAGTGTTGACACATCAACATGCTTCCTCAAAGCATGAAAAAACCAGTCCTTGAACCCACAGAAGAAGAAAAAGAACAACTGATTTTTCAAGGTGTCACCGAACAGTTTATGGGACGTTTAGAGGTTCAAGAACATAAAAAAAGCCTCTTTGTCAGTATCACTTTTAATGCCAAATCACCCATACTCGCTGCACAAATTGCCACCGAAGTGGCCAATGCCTACATCGAAAGTGGCTTTGACTCCAATCTGGAAATGACCGAAAAAGCCGTAGGTTGGCTAACGGAAAGGTTGAGCGGCCTCAAAGATAAACTCTCAGCATCAGAACAAAAGCTCATTGAATACCGCAAACAAGAAAATCTTTTAGATGTGCAGGGCATTCAAACGGTCTCAGCCAGAGAACTGGACGACATTTCATCCAAACTCATCGACGCGCGTAGAGATCGCTCCAAATTACAGTCTATTTATTCACAAATTCAGCGGGCAAAAAAAGGTGGCATCGAACAGTATGAATCCATTTCGGGGATTTTAGATAGCCCTTCAGTACAATACGCCAAAGACAAATTGCATGATGCACAAAACTCAGTCGCCGAACTAAGCAAACGCTACGGCCCCAAACACCCTAAAATGAAATCAGCACAGGCCAACTATAACAAAGCCAAAAACAGCTATCTCAGCTTACTCAAAAGTGTCGCCCGGGGCATAGAAGGGCAATACCGTGCCGCCCGCAGTAATGAAGACTCCCTAAAACGTGACATGAGCCAAAGCAAACAAGAAATTCGCACCATCAATACCAAAGGTTTCAAGCTCAAAGAACTTGAACGCGAAGTCGAAACCAATCGTCAACTCTACGACACCTTTTTCACCCGTTTTAAAGAAACCAGTGAAACCTCCGGTATGCAGGGTGCCAATGCTCGTATCGTAGACAAAGCCTCAGTGCCTCGGGTTCCGGTCAAGCCCAAAAAGAAGCTCATTATCATCATCGCCTTTGTCTTTGGCATCGGCATGGGGGTTGTTTTAGCCTTCTTAAGGGAAGCGCTTAACAACACCATACGAAATCCCGCTGATGTAGAGCTGAAACTCAATGCCCCTTTATTAGGCGTTTTACCCATGCAAAAACTGAAGAAAACCGAAGTGGACAAGCCCTTGCTGGCCTTTCATCATGAAAATCACTCCGA
This sequence comes from sulfur-oxidizing endosymbiont of Gigantopelta aegis, assembly GCF_016097415.1. NCBI lineage: Bacteria > sulfur-oxidizing endosymbiont of Gigantopelta aegis. The sequence goes on from NZ_JAEHGE010000001.1 coordinate 1,884,644, forward strand.
CTTTTCCGAAGCCATTCGCACCATTCGTACTGGCGTCGTGCTATCAGGCCTGGACAGTGAATATAAAATTGCTGTTGTCACCTCATCAATACCTAACGAGGGCAAAACCACCGTATCCCTCAACCTAGCGATGGCATTAGGGCAAACCGAAAAAGTGCTACTCATTGACGCTGATATGCGCAAGCCCTCCATTGCCAAAGCCTGTCAGTTTGAATCCAAAAATGGCTTATCAACACTGGTGGCCGGGACGGCGGATTTTAATGATTGCATTCAGCGTTTTGAACAATGGAATGTCGATATCTTGCCCTCAGGCGTTGTGCCACCCAACCCGCAGGAATTACTCAGCTCCAAACGCTTTGCCAAAGTGCTAGAAATTCTGAGCAAGAAATACGAGCGTATCATTATTGATTCAGCCCCTACACAGGCCGTCAGTGATGCCTTATTAATCGCACGCTATGCCAACGAAGTGATCTACGTTGTCAAAGCAGACTCCACGCCCAATGCCCTAGCCAAAGCCGGTATCGACAAACTGAAAAGCATCGACGCCAATATCTCCGGTGTTGTCCTCAACCAACTCAATATCAGCAAAACTGAAAAATACTATGCCGGTGGCTACTATGGCGGTTACTATAGCAGTTACGGCTACAATCAAGAGTAGGGGCTTGAGTCGCCATTTAACATTAAACACCACTATATAAGAGAAAAACAAATGAAAATAGCAGTTGCAGGTTCAGGCTATGTTGGCCTATCAAACGGAGTTTTACTCGCACAACACAATGAAGTTGTCACCCTGGATGTCATCGCAGAAAAAGTAGCGATGTTAAACAAAAAAATCTCCCCCATTGCCGACGACGAAATAGAAGACTTTCTAGCCAACAAAACTCTCAACTACCGTGCTACTCTCGACAAAGAAGACGCCTACAACAATGCCGACTATGTGATCATTGCCACACCCACTGACTATGATACCGAAACCAACTATTTTAATACCAACACGGTTGAATCAGTGATTAAAGATGTCATGGCAATCAACCCCACAGCGGTGATGGTCATCAAATCAACCGTACCAGTGGGCTTCACCAAAAGTGTTAAAGAAAAATACAATTGTCATAACATCTTCTTTTCCCCTGAATTTCTCAGAGAAGGCAAAGCATTGCATGACAACTTATACCCCTCGCGCATCATTATTGGCGAAGAGAGTGAACGTGCAGAAAAATTTGTCTCATTATTAATCCAGGGTGCAAAAAAAGAAAACATTGATGTGCTTTATACCGATTCCACAGAAGCAGAAGCGGTTAAACTGTTTTCCAACACCTATCTGGCCATGCGAGTGGCCTACTTTAATGAACTGGACTCATACGCCGAAAACCACGGCCTCAATTCAAAACATATCATTGAGGGCATAGGCTTAGATCCCAGAATTGGCAAGCATTACAATAACCCCTCCTTTGGCTATGGTGGTTATTGTCTGCCCAAGGACACCAAACAATTATTGGCCAACTATCAAAATGTACCCAATAATATGATCCGCGCAATAGTTGATGCTAATACCACCCGCAAGGACTTTATTGCTGATAGCATTATCCAAAAAAATCCTAAATTAGTAGGCGTTTATCGACTGATCATGAAAGCCGGATCAGACAACTTTAGATCATCTGCCATTCAGGGCATCATGAAGCGCATCAAAGCCAAGGGCATTGAAGTGGTGATTTATGAACCCGAGCTGCAAGAAAAAGAATTTTTTCATTCAAGAGTTGTAGCTGATCTAGCGGAGTTTAAAAAAATATCGGATGTCATTGTCGCTAATAGAATGATGGAAGATATTAAAGATGTTGAGGATAAAGTCTATACAAGGGATCTGTTTGGTAGTGATTAGTTCACGATTTTAGCTAGTGTCCACCCGATAAAACCTCACCTAGAAATCAGGTGAGTTTTATCGGGAACTGGATACACCCATTCATTTTGTTATAGTAGTCAATACCACCACCGTTTTCATCAGCAAACTAACAAAAAACGCATATTATGCAAGCAAGAAAACTCGTCAGTTTTCGCTGGGCATGGATCAGCCATTATTTTTCCAATAGCCCGTTTGGTCACAATTGCAGCCTTATCAACGGGTGTTGTTTTAGATTATGTGTTTGGTGTGGTAAATCAAACATTGAAAAATCAAACGCTTGAAATAGAATGCTAGCTTAAGGAAGTGCCATTAAATTATTATCTAAAACGTTGAAACACTTTGTCAAAATCAATACTTGCTTGACATAATGTATTGTCAAAATTATATGATTGTGTTGAAAAATCACCTTGTTTGTCATACTTACCGTTGATTAACTTATACACTTTAGCATAAAGTTCATTGGGATAAATAATGATATAGTACATGACTTTTTCAGCTTGATACTTATCAAACTTATAACCTTCATCATTTTTAGCCGTGGATTTTGAAATAATCTCAACAATAATTTCAGGTGCTTTAGTAATATAGGCATCATGAGGCTCATCACATATTAGTGCAACATCAGGTCTTAGCACTGTATCATCGGACAATTTGTAGTCCTCTTCACCAAGAACAAGACAGCGATTACAATTGCCGATAGTGTCAGTCAATTGATAAGCAATTAAATTAGCTATAGCCTGGTGAGTAATGGTAGGTGCTGGACTCATAGCAATAGGAAACCCCTCAAAAAGCTCCCATTTACCGTCCCAAAGTTTATAATCTTCGTAGGTGTAATGTACAAGATAATTCAATATGCTCATAATAGAGTTGCCTGAAATTTTATAATTATACTGTCCCTATTATAGTACAAACTGAGAGCTGTTACTAATTTCAAAATAGCAGATTTCAACCCACAAATGCCACCGATATTCTCTTTTCCCAAGCCCCAACCCAATCCTTTGTCAGTTATTCCGCTATCTCTCCCATTCATTTAGCTATAATAATCAATACCAACACCGTTTTCGCTGGGCACACCCGTTCGGCCACCTATACACTAAGGGTGCCAGTACGCCCTGACATCTTTCTAATAGTTGAGACTTTTTACTGCGCTTGCTTCAAAAAACGCCTCCATCAACATAAATTCCAGGTTTTAGCTTATGGGACGCTTTACCTTATGGGTGTCTATTGGTATTTTTAATTGGAAGCTAACAAAACAGCGTGCTACCCATTTGTTGGAGGCTGCTGAGATGCGAAGTGCATTAATACAGGGGGGTGGGGGAATTTGATAGGTTTTAGTGGGGGGAATGAAAGTTTTCTGGTTTGTGATATAATTAGGGTTTATGTTCTTTGTTTTATTTTGGTAAATTCCATTACGTTCTGAGTTTTGACCATTTAAGAATTAATAAGTGATTATTTTGATGAATTTAATAACGTGGTTAAACGAACGATTGAATGACAACAAATAATAAGCCATGACAGCATTAAAGAAATTAGCATCGGGTGTTGGCTGGGGGACTGCATCTATTATTGTTAATACAATTTTTCAATTGTTCTTCATGGCTATTATGGCACGCTTGCTTGATCCGGCTGATTTTGGCTTAATCGCCATTGCTAATGTCAGTTTACGTTTTTATAGCTATTTTTCACAAGCAGGGATTGCCCCTGCACTGATACAAAAAAAATCATTAGATGAGGGTGATACTAGCGCCGCACTAGCTATCTCGCTGGGTATTTCCTGTTTTTTTTACTTGATAGCCTATTTGGCTTCACCATGGACGGAAGACTATTTTGAAATGCAAGGGCTTGGGCTTGTCATGCAAGTGCTGGCACTTAATTTTATTATATTAGGCTTCTCATCTATTTCTCAGGCATTATTGCGTCGTGAGAGCCGCTTCAAAGCTATTTCAATCATTGAAATTATATCTTATGTGTTGGGTTATGGTGTAACAGGTGTCATTGCCGCTTATCTAGGGGCAGGTGTTTGGTCATTGGTGTTGGCCTTTATGACACAATCTACGGTGACAGCTCTGTTATCGTATTTTGTGATTCGTTACCCAATAACATTTAAACACACTAAGGCACAAAGAAAAAGTTTACTGGGTTATGGTGTGCGCTATTCTTTTATCGGGTTTATAGAGTTTTTAACATCCAATTTGGCGCCCCTTGTCATCGGTAAATTACTAGGCGCATCTCCCGCCGGATTTTATAGTCGTGCGCAATTGTTGGCACATTTACCAGTACAGCACCCTACAAATATCTTGACAAGAACATTATTTCCAATCATGAGTAGTATCAATGATAAGAACAGCAAACTGCTAATCAGTTTTCAACTGAGTTCGCTTATTGTAGGTTGCTATGCCTGTGCTGTCGGTATTGGTATGCATTTTGCTGCTGCCGACATTGTCAGTGTTTTGTTAGGAGATAAATGGGTGGAGGTTGTACCGTTACTTAAAATTTTATCTCTATCTGCTGTACCTCTTTATATGGCACATACAGCGAGTGTAACACTAGATTCAATGGCTCAACTAAAGCTTAGTTTACGTATTCAAATGGCCGTATTATTCTTAATGGTTTCACTATTTGTCTGGTTTTCATCTAGTTTAACACTGGAAAATATCAGTTATATTATTTTATCAATGGCTTTTTTTCGTTTTATACTGATGTATGGCAGTGTTATTAAATTGCTAAATATGGCAAAAAAAGAATTAGGATTAATACTCATTATATTAATGAGTATTATACTGAGCACTGCTTTAATAATGAATTTAATGTTGCTAATGACAGCAGCAATTGACCTGCCTATAATACGCTTGTTGTTTGATGTCATAGCAGGTGCAATGGGCTTGATTGTGGCTTTGTTTTTTTCACGGTATTTTTTAAGGCAATTGCATTCTGTTGATTATTTAAGAAATCAATTACCAGTCTTTGATAAAATTATGGCAATTTAAAAAGCTGAAGTGTTTATGAATGAAATATTGATATATACCCTAAAAATATTACGCAAACTCTATTTAATGTTATTTAGCAAAACACCTGAATTGAGAAATTGGAAAATATTTCCCAATAAAGAGTATGCTAATGAAATGATTTATAACTATTTGATGGATGACAAACCATGTATGATTGGACGTATTGGTTCGACTGAAATGTTATGTTTAACAAATCATATAGGTGTGAAAAGTAGTTTAAATAAAAGTATAATAGATTATATAAAGAACAAACAATTTCCATGGTGGTGGGAAAAAAATACCATAAGGCAAATGCAACAATGTGCTGGTTTTTTTTCTCCTGAGATTAATATG